>CAZNUS010000007.1:0-42713 GCA_964576385.1 uncultured Methanosarcinales archaeon
AGGTCATGAAAGTGCGGGAAATCGTCTCACCTCGGCTTAAAAGCCGAGGCTTGAACTGAGACGATTTCTTAACCCCGCACTTTGTGACGCCGGAAAAGCAGGCATAGAAAGAGCATTCATAACCGGACTAAAGTCCGGCTCTTTCTGCTTTTCCGTGCGTAAAGGATGTAAAACTCTTAAAAAACATACAGCTAAAGCCCCATACTCATTTTAATTCAATACTCCTTTTAATTCTCTGGATAATTTCAGTAACGTTTGCTGTGCCATCAATCATTGGGATGCTTAAATCTTCTTTTGTCTCCCACATCTTTAAGAAATAGCCTAATGGACAGAAATGCTTCCTCAGAGAAATTCTTTGCTTTAGTAGTTCTAACGGTGCATCCAAATAAAAAAATACGGCATCAGGAAATTGTTGCTCTAATAATTCATGATGCTTTCTCTTGATAATAACTAATGACGCCACCACAGTCCTATTTTCCGTTACTAATTTCTTGATTTTATTTATAGAATCTTCCAAGAGGTACTCTCTTTCCGGAAGGCTCAGGAGTTCTCCTTTGCTGATTTTCTGTTTAATGCCACTCGGGATATTATCATCAATATCAAAGAATACACCATTTAATTCCTGTGCCAATATTGTGCCTAAGGTTGTTTTCCCCGAGCCTGGAAGTCCGATGATAAAAATAAGCATGAGGTACAAAAACAGTTATGATTTAAAAGTGTTATTGAGTATTTGTTTTTCTGGATATTTTTCCTAATGCACGCGATAAGTTTTTATTTTGTCTACCCAAAAGCTGCCTGCATGCTCATCCGGATGATCTCCTGATACAAGCCTACATTGACTAGAACAAAAGTTTCTACTAAAGCTCCCAGAACTAAGAATATTAGCCCAAAAACTAATAAGTAAAGATTAAACCCAAATACTTCAAAAAAACGGTTAGAAGCAAATTCTTCTAAGATCACATCTTTAGAAATTAATGAACCAGAAACAGCAGCTAAAAAATAAGATATTGCTTCTAAGATCATGTGCGGAAATACAATGAGCATAATTGCTCCAAAAAATAGATAGGGGCTTTTTCCTGCAAATAAAGCTGCGCTTTTTGCTGTTATCCCAAAAATAGTACCCCATACAGAAGCATTCCAAGAGATAAAAAAAATAGCTCCATCGCCAGTAAGCAAGGCTATTACAAAACAAGCAAATAATACCCAAAAATTATTCGTCAGTAAGCTTAAGAATAAGCAAGTGCCGGAAGAGTACGTACACACCTCGCCTCGAGCTTGAGTAGCATGTCCAGAAAATCCTTCCCCGTATTTTATCTCTAATTGTTCGCGGAATAAGGTGTTGGTTTGAAATGAAGGTAGGATTATTGCCCCTATGGCATAAACTAATAATATTCCTAAAAACAAGAAAGTATATACCCTAACTACGCTGATATCATCTTTCCAAAGATTATTGATCGACAATTTTTGTTCTATTGCTTCCCTGCGTTCTTCTACATCAAATATTTTGTACAGTTCTGGAAGCAAAAGCAAAGCGGTAAACGCCACTGAAACAAGAGCAGGATCACTGGGAAAAATAGCTGACGCAATAATGATGCCTATGACAGAATATACTACCCCTAAAATAAAAGCATAACCACCTTTGTGTTCCAGCCAATCTTCAGGAAATAAATGTTCTAATACCATTCTGCCTCTTTTTTAATGCCTCTTTTTTTAAAATAATTATTTCCCGCTTTATATATTTTGCTGCATTATAGAGAGTTGAACTTAAAACGTATACTAAAAAGTAAAAGTAAGGTTTAAGGAAGTTCTCTACCTTTTAAAGAATAATTTAATACAACATTTCAATTGCAGCACATCAAGAATATCTTAACCCCATGAGCCAAATAAGCTAAGTTCATGATCTAAATCATGGAGGGCATATTCATCAAAGGAATGCGAGAAATTTATAATCATACTCTGCAAAAAGGAATAAAGATGAAAATTATTTGTTAAATCTTCAAGCATCCTGTCTCCGGATCCGCCACGGATATATCTCTCTTGAATAGCTTGTAAACTAGTTAAAAGCTCCAAATTATCTTTTTTAAATTCTGCAATAGGCTCTAAACGTTTTCTCACCTTTGCCCATTTTTTGTTGTCAGATGCAATGAGGCTATCCCTTATCTCTTCACACTTTAGGATTATAGGTCTTAATGAAACAGCCAATTCTGTTATTCTAGCGTCACTTTTAGGATGTGGCTTTCCCCTTAGCGCTGTTTTAAGAACATTAAGACCCTGTAGAATCTGCATGATGCGAGATTTAGTATCACTTTTGAATCTCTGAAAATCGCGATCTAAAAAATCTAAAACCATAATGCTAATAAAGTATCCAGTTATTTAAATTTTTCTAGTATAAGTTATTATGTCCATAAATTATTTAAACCTCACCGATAAAAAAATGTTATGATTAAAAACCAAATAAAAACAGTACTCCTATTAGGGATGTTAACAGGAATTTTTCTAGCTATTGGGGCTTTAGTCGGCGGACGATCAGGATTGCTGATCGGGTTAATCTTCGCCGGCGGTATGAATCTGCTGAGTTATTGGTTCTCTGATAAGATAGTACTAGCTATCTATAGAGCAAAAGAAGCGGATAAAAATAGTTATTCTTCATTATATAATCTAATTAGAGAAATATGTTCACCGGCGCAGATTCCTATGTCAAAAGTTTACATTATAGATACGTTACAGAGCAACGCTTTCGCTACTGGAAGGAATCCTCAGCATGCTGCAGTAGCAGTAACAACAGGAATCCTAGCACTTTTAAATAAAAACGAATTAAAAGGAGTTTTAGCTCACGAGATTTCGCACATTAAAAATCGCGATATTTTAATCTCTACCATTGCTGCTACTATTGCCGGAGTTATTTCTTATATTGCCATGATGGCTCGTTGGAGCGCCATCTTTGGAGGGTTTGGCAGGGATGATAACAAAGGGGGGAATTTGCTGGAATTATTAATCCTCGCTATCATCGCCCCGATTATGGCTATGATTATCCAGCTAGCGATCTCTCGTAGTCGAGAATATCTTGCTGATGAAACCGGCGCAAGGATTATCCGTGACCCTTTCTCTTTGGCCAGCGCTTTAGAAAAAATAGAAAAAAATGTTCATCATAATCCTTTCCGCAGAGAGGGAACAACTGAAGCAACTGCCCATATGTTCATTTCTAATCCATTAAAGGCTAGCAATTTCTTAGAACTATTTTCCACCCACCCGTCTACGAAGAGCCGTGTAGATCGGTTAAGAAAGATGCAAGTATAAGTCATTATCATCATTATTAAGATAATTATGGTTGCTAGTATTATAATAATTAATAATCAGAGAGTATAATTTGATTGATAGTACTATAATTATTTAATCTGATAGTTCTATTTAATGATAGGTCTATTTTATGTAATTTCTTAGAAAATATTTAAAAATAATAGCAATAATGAGAACATACCCGAGTAATAAGTACCCCAACGTTGCGTATCCCTGCGATGACCATGACCATGGGAGTTAAACGTTGGGCTCATTTTTCTTAGATAGACTATAAGATTTATTAACCTATGAAAAATACCAAAAAGGACTATAAACATTAATCTAGCTATTTTTGCGTAGTAAGTAAACCATGAAAAAAGAGAATAAGATCATACTGGCCTTCGGAATAATTTTAATTGTTTTAGTATCAACAGTAGTCATTTTTGAATACAACCAAAGTAAAACATTTCAAGAGAGAATAAGCCAAGAATCTTCTAGGGTAAACACCGCGCTAGAAGAATTAAAAAAACAGAATACCCTCATTGCAAAGGATGTATCATCCTTAAAAGAGAAAACAAATATACTAACAAAAAATATCGCTGAAAAGGAGACACAAATCCAGACGTTATCTGGTGAGCTGACTCAACTCCGAGAAGAGAACATCCAGCAATTAGGAGAGTTAGAAGAAAAGATTAATACCTTAAAAACACAAAATGAAGACTTCTCTACGGTCATTGAAAAAAGCATCCCGTCAGTAGTCAGCATTAGGACTGATGTAGGTTCCGGCAGCGGATTTTTGATCAGTTCTGATGGATTAGTTGTTACAAATAACCATGTTATTGCTGGAGCGACTGCCGCAGCAATAGTCACCTCTGATGGAACTTCCCACACTGTTTTTTTAGTAGGCAGGGATACTAGTTCAGATTTAGCCTTATTAAGGATTGAAGGAGATAATTTTGCTTACCTTGATTTAGGGAATTCAGACAATCTTCAAGCAGGTGAGAAGGTGATCGCTATTGGCAACCCCGGAGGATTGGACTTTACAGTTACTCAAGGGATCGTTAGCGCTTTCCGCCGTGAAGATGGAAATAATTATATTCAGATAGATGTAGCGATTAATCCTGGTAATTCGGGAGGACCTCTATTAAACGCTGCAGGAGATGTAATTGGGGTAACTACTAAAAAAATCAGTGGTTTTGAAGGAGTAGGTTTTGCTCTAGCTTCTAATCAAGTAGATGAAGTTGTAGATTATCTTCTGGTTAAACAAAATCAATAATGTGAAAAATAAATAGTGATTGTTTCAACATGAAATTATATTTTAACAAGGAAATGCAAAAATGGATTAATGAAACTTATCTTAACGACAAAAAGATATCTAAATTCTCAGAGAGATGCCTTCTAAACAAACCCTTTCCATACATAGTGTTGCCTCGCTTCTTAAAGGGTGAGTTAGCCGATAACCTTCTGATTGCCTTAAAGAATGAGGCATTTGAAGAAAAAAAATCTGATTTATTTCAGTTTAAACAGACCAAGGATTTGGTCGGCAGTAAGAGCAATATTCTTCAAGAATTTCGTTCCTTGCTTTCTTCTCCTTCTTTTGTAGAGTTAATTTCTGCGTTAAGTTCACAGATATTGCAATCTAACAGTATAGATCTATTTGGAAGCTTATATGAAGATACTGACCACCTTCTTTGCCATGATGACCTATTAGAAAATAGAAAAGTTGCTTTTTTTTATTATCTTAGTGATCTTAAAAAGGAAGATGGTGGAGCATTAAGCCTGTTCTCATCTAGCAAAGGTTCTCCTAAAAGAATAGAACAAAGAATAATTCCAAGATATAACACGTTTGCTTTTTTTATAGTTTCAAACAAATCATTTCATCAAGTAGAGGAAATGGTTGGGAAAAAACAGCGCTATGCCTTAAGTGGATGGTTTAAAGAATGACCATAGGACCTCAAATATCACAAGATACACGATATATTCCTCTACCAAATATAAACTAACAGAAGAAAAATGATAAATAAAGCCTATAAAGATAAACTAAATCTACAAAGGATAAAAGAAATATTAAGGAAAGAACACTCAATATTATTATTTGATTTCTTCAGCCAGGAAACATTTAGAAGGATTAAACAAGAAATTAAAAAAATGACATTTAAGGAAGAAAAAAAAGCAACTAAATATTCTTATAAGAAAGCTGCTTCTAAGGTAATGAGGAGCAATAATTTTCTTAAAATAATATTAAAGAATAAAGAATTACAGAACACGCTTTCCCAGCTTCTAAAGAAACAGATAAACGTTTATTTTACAGCATATAAGTTCACTTGGAAAGATTACGTCATTCTCCATGACCAAACGCAAGAAAAACCAGGCGTGGATATTATTTTTGACCTAGGTTCATTAGAAGGAGAATGGTCACCATCTTGGGGCGGTGCAATTAGGTATGTACAAGGTAATAAAGATTTGCTAAGTCTCCCAGTTCAGCAAAATACGCTCGCTATAATAAAGAGGAAAAATATAAATGAACAACGCTTTGTACAATATGTAAACCATTATGCCAAAGGAAAAGATAGAGTATTTTTCTTAATGACTTTAAGGAAGAAATAGTTAAGGATTATATTCACATTAATCTCAAGCATCATGAACGCTAAAAATGGTTACAATTCTTCCCCTAAATGACGCAGCTTCTTGCCAAGGATATCTTTTTTTTCTTTGATAGCAAAAGGACTGCTGCCCCCATGCCAGGTAAATCTTGGACGGACTTGTATTGGAAACAATCTTTCATTAGCATCATCAAAAACTACTGCAGATCCTTTTAGTTCTGGCAGAATATTTAATTCTTCATCGAGTCCTTTCCGCATATAGCTTTGCATCAATAATCCTAACGCTTCTACATCCATCTTAGCGGTAAGCCGATGCGCAATAACAGTATCCGACTGCGTCATGACATCTGTATGTATTTTTCCCGGCTGCTGAGAAGCTAAAATTAAAGAGATCCCTGGCTGCCTTCCTTCCCGAAGGATAGTAATTAAAGCGTCAGTAGCAGCAGTTTTTCCTTCTCGAGGAAGTAATTCATGCGCTTCATCTAAAGCTAACCAAACTAAAGGTTCTTCCAATTTTTCTTCATTCTCTTTGGTAAAATAGTGCATCGCTGCATCCACAGTCTTGAACTCTTCTGCTTTTCTGGCAATCATCCGTTGGTTAAACAAATTTTTGCTGATTAGGCCCACTACTAACGCTTTAATGGCCCAACCAGAAGCCATCGTAGCATAAGGGCTAACATCTAAGACCGTCACTTGCCCGGCAGCAACCAAATCTTTAAGAGGAGTTCCTTCCTTAGAGAATATCCCCCATTCTTGCGCTTTCTTAAACTGATTTATGACTACGCTTTTAACTACTGAAGTGCTTTCCTGATCATCGGCTACTTTTTTTAGTATATCATCAAGACTATAACTAGCGTTTTGATTGTTTAATTGCTGTACTATTTTAGTTATTAACACTCCTTCTGCCGAATTTTGATCTAAAGAGAATGATATGCACCAATCTTCCGGATTGACATCTATAGGGCGGATAGAAAAAGGAAAGTCGGTAGGAATTCCTTCATCCCTAAATTTCTGGAAGAAACCAGAAGGGGTGTATATTTTAACATCTAACGGCTTTGGCTCAAACCCCCATTGCTTAACCAAATCTGAATCCTGAAAATTAGGATATTTCATGGTCCAATAGATACCCATCGTATCCAAAAGAACAATAGACAGATTTTGTTTTATTTCTAAAGGCAGATCACTTAACCCTTCAGCGATAGCTCCCAAGGAGTAGGACTTGCCACTGCCACGCTTACCAACGATAAAAACAACATGCGCTCCCGCAACATCCATATAAACGGGATTAGAAAGCGAAGTGACCTGCCCCATCTTGACATATTGCTTCCCTAACAGGATGGTTCCATCCTTTCCGTACTTCTCTATATCATGTTTAGAACGCCCAATAATCACCTCAAATGTCATAACATCCCGTAAATAAAAGAAAGTAATAAATCTTGTGGTGATTAAAAATTTAAAAGAACAAACCAGAAAAATGAAAATATAAAAAAATAATTCTAACTATATCTGATCATCCAAAACCACATTTACTCTTGCATCCTTAACTTTGCAGCTGGTAGGCACGATATGAGTAATGCCTAATTTCTCCGATGTCCTTATCAGATCTAGATCGGCTTCTCCATCCATCACTAAGGCATATATCCCGCCGTTAAGGCTTTTTATGGTTGAAGGCAGTTCTGTCAAAGGAACTTTCCCCAAGATATTCAGTTTCTGGTCGAAGATACATGCTCCCCGTGTCCCAAATAGATTATCCAATGTTTCTTTAAACAACTTTTTCTCTTCTGGAGTTATTTTATTTTCTCTAACCGCAGTAGGACGGGCCATAGGCATAGGCGCAGATGCCGGCATTGGCCTAGGTGAAAAACGTTGTTGCCGTTGTTCATTCCTCATGTCTGGCCTCTGTTCAGTACGTTGTTCAGTCCTTGGCTCACTTCTTAAGTCAAACTTCCTTGGCTGCAGCTTATTATTAACAATACTATCGGTAGGCTCCTTCAACGCTCCCTGTTCATCAATTCCTAAATCCAATTTAGCTTGTTCTGCAGTAATCTTGCCACGCAAAGCTTTATGAATTTCTTTTTTAGTAATTTCCTCAACTTCCTTGCCATCCGGAGCTTTGCAGACAAAATCTACTTCTGCCGTACTAAGCATATCTCTAAGGATCAAGTCCCCTCCACGATCACCATCGACAAAGACGGTAGCCGTTTTCTTTCGGCACAACTCTTTGATCGTTTGCGGCGCAGAAGTTCCGTTCATGGCAATGACATTCTTGAAGCCGTGCTTCAACAAGTTTAATACGTCTGCCCTTCCTTCTACGATGATAACATCATCGCTTTCTTCAACAGCCGGACCAGCATCAAGCTTTTCACGGCCATAGGAAACTGCTTCCATCATCCTTACGGATTGAGCAACCTCATCAGCCAATTCTTGCGAATCAGGCAAGGTTTCTTCAGTCAATTCTTTCAGTAAAGCTTTCGCACGATCGATAACAAATTGTCGTTTGCTGACACGAACGTCTTCGATACGTTTGATCTCTACTTTGGCATTACAAGGTCCGATTCTTTGGATTATTTCCAAGGCAGCAGCTACGATAGCTGTTTCAGTCTTATCTAAAGAACTCGGAATAATGATCTCTCCAGCAGTTTTCCCGGAAGTTATCCCGACATTAACTTCGATCCTGCCGATTCTTCCACTTCTTTGCAGTTCCCTTAATTCCAGATCGCTTCCTAACAGACCTTCAGTCTGGCCGAAGATTGCTCCGATGACATCCGGACGGTCAACTACTCCATCAATATTGATAGTAGCATGAACGATATATTTTGCCGCTACTGGGCTTATTTTTGCCATATTAATTCCTCCAAATCAAAGTTCAGAAAGAGCATTACACACTATTATTCCAGATGATTAACACGTCCAATGGGCTAGCGCTGACATGCTAACGGATTGATGATGGAATGATTTAATGAATATGCGCCTTCTGACAGTTTTAAATTTTTATGTTGATACTGATTATTTCTTAAAGCTAATCATACCAAGAAAATAACAACTACGCCCATTTACTATGATACTCTTACCAAAGTTAAATAACGGAAATGAAGTAAATGAATGTTATTTTCGTGATACTGATTGAAATATAAATATGATGCCCTCACGCTAACCCCAGTGTTCATCGCTTGGCTTTGCCGTGTACTCCCACAGGTACTCTCGGTGTGGGCAATATAGGACCATATTCACGATTATTTATAAATTATTTGGTGTAAAAATCTTAATAGGTTATTTAAGAAAATTATTTGTTCCGCTGCAGATCATAACAGTCTTGGTATGATTTAAACCGACCTATACCTTCAAATATACCTTCAAAAAAAGAATCTATACCATTTCTACGAGAAATTATAAAAACCCCAACACCCAAGTTTGATCCTGGATGCTGAGGAAAAAGAGGTGTTTCGAGGTGTTTAACTACCCAAAAGTGAGTACTAATATATAAATGTTGCGGTAAGTTTGTTACTTTAGAGTGAATAATAGGGTCAGTTTTAGAACTAAACCTTATTTGGTTAGACATGGGGAATTGGTTCGTGACTGAGAAAGATATCTCCAGAGAGAAGACTTAGGGAATACCTTGCCTAATCCAGAGTATGAAGCCGCAGATCATATCGTCAAATTATTAGTTAGAGAACCAAAAAAATCATAAAAATAGAGCATCAGCGAACCAACTGAGCAATAAAGCTGCAATTCTCTTCTACACTCTTACCCATATCTACTTCATAATACCTCATTCCAGAAATATACTTTAAATGTTCATCAGGAAAAACTCGGGCAATTCTCTTCATCAACGGCTCTTCTGGCATAGGATTATTTCCTATCCTATTTCGACGTAAGCATTCTTCATTATTTAAAAGACAAAAAAACAAGGTTGTTTCAAAACCTAAGTTTCTTAGATTTTCCATCACAAACTGCGCATGATTTGTGCCAAGTTCCAAAAATATCTTCTCTTCAGAAAGCCCCTTTAACTCAGCAAATAAATCTTGGTAAGCTTTGATGGTATTTGCTTCATCCATCCGTCCATTCTTATCAAAGTACCTTTTGATATGCGACAGTATATCATAGTACCTTATCCCTAGCCTCTTAAGTATGGTAGTCTTACCACATCCTGGTTTGCCGATAAAAACATATAGTTTGTTCATTTGTCCACAACCCTATACCTAAGAACTGATAAATACGTACAAATAATCAATATTCCCTATTAAAGAAGTAAACTTATATAAAATCTATCAAACTTTTATTCAAAATGGTCACATTAACATTTCAAGAGCGTTTCAAAACTTTGCAGGGAGTATTTGATGAATTTACAAACAGAAATCTCTTTAAGCTTCAGAGCCAGGGAGTATTTGATGAAATAATCTCCCCATTGAAAGTAGGGAAGGAGAGTAATATTTTTATAGCTAAGAAAGAAAAAGAAAACAAAGAAACTTACATCATCATCAAAATTTACCGAGTACAAAATTGTGATTTCAAACGCATGTTTGAATACATCAGAAAAGATCCCCGGTATCTTTTTCTAAGGCAAAAACGCAGGGAAATTATCTTTGCCTGGGTGCAGCGGGAATTCAAGAACTTAAAAGTTGCTGAGAAGTTAGGCATTTCTTCTCCGAAGGTATTAGGATGGAAATTCAATGTTCTGATAGAAGAGATGGTTGGAGACCAGAAGAACAGAGAACCGGCCTTGCCATTAAAGGATTCCTTGCCTAAGAACCCAAAATTATTTTTACAAGATATTATTGTGCAGATGAGATTACTTTACCAGGGTGGATTAATCCATGGAGATCTATCATCATTCAATATCCTGAATTATCAAGAGAAGCCATATCTTATTGACTTTTCCCAGACTACGGTGACGAGAACACCCAATTCTGAAGAACTGTTGCGTAGGGATATAAAAAACATATTACGTTTTTTTAAGAAGTTGAGAGTAGATGCTGATGAAGAAGAGATATTTAAAGAGGTAACTGAAGAATAAAATATCCATTTCAAGTATGATAGTTCTCCCTATTTTTAGGTCATGAAAGTGCGGGAAATCGTCTCACCTCGGCTTAAAAGCCGAGGCTTGAACTGAGACGATTTCTTAACCCCGCACTTTGTGACGCCGGAAAAGCAGGCATAGAAAGAGCATTCATAACCAGACTAAAGTCCGGCTCTTTCTGCTTTTCCATGCGTAAATTTATGTTAAGGTTATTTAACGTAAAAACTATTGAAAAGATTATTAAATAAACCCTAATGATAGTAAAATAAAGATTGTTTTTGCGAGGATCATTCAAAGAGTGCACTTTAAGAGAAAAATATGGACAATATTTCAAAAAATAATAGAAATGACAAAGAAGAAACTTTAGAGATAGAACCAATAGAAAATAGTAGCCAGGAAGAACTATCTTATGAGCTAAAAATACCTTTAGAAAGAGTAGCTGTATTGATTGGCAAAGATGGAGAAACAAAAAAACAGATAGAAGACGCTACTAAAAGTAAATTGCAAATTTCTCCGGAAGGAGATGTTCTGATGACTGGGACAGATGGATTAACGCTGTTTATAACTAAAGAAGTAGTTTTAGCCGTCGGCCGCGGCTTTAATCCTAAAAAAGCTTTGCTTCTTCTTAAGACTGATTATGTATTAGAGATCATTAATATGACAGATATCGCTGGAAAGAATAAAAATATGTTAGAGAGGCTGAAAGGCCGTGTCATTGGAACTGGTGGTAAAGCAAGGGAAGAAGTAGAAAGATTAACAGACACCCATGTCTCGGTGTATGGCAAGACCATAGCTATCATCGGTGAAGTTAACCAGGTACATTTAGCTCGACAAGCCATGGCCATGCTTTTAGAAGGAGCGATGCACAAGACCGTTTACCAATTCTTAGAAAAAAAGAAGAAAGAGATTATTTTTGGATAGAGGTATTTGTCCCATTAAAAAAAGCGGGATTTACACCCAGCGAAAATTATTTGCAGAAGAAAAATCATAAGAATATCCTTAAAATATTAGAGGATCAAGGTATCCCATGATCAGATGCATCATCTTTGATTTAAATGGAGTTTTTCTTCATCACGAGCCGCTGATTGAGCGCTTAAAAAAGGATTTTCACATTCCGGTGGAAGAGTGTTTATCAAAGTTAAAACAATATCGAGAGCTGGCCAATATTGATTTGTCAAAGCCATTTTGGGGGCTGTATCTGCAACAATGGAACATACCTCTAACTGAACAGCAATTTTTTGAATATTGGGTAAAAGGAGAAAGATTAGATAAAGAGCTGTTTACATTCGTTAAAGGGTTGAATGCCTCCAACAGTGAAGTAAAAATAATCATCTTCTCCAATAATTTCCAAGCTAGAACGGAGTTATATAAAAAAAACTTTCCAGAATTGTTCTGCTGGAAAATTTATTTTTCTTGGCAGATACGCTTAAAAAAACCATCTAAAGAATCATTTGAACACATCTTAGCAGAAAATAAATGTTCTCCGGAAGAATGCCTTTTTTTTGATGATAGCGAGACGAATGTCTTAGCCGCCGCTAGCATAGGTATCAAGTCATATTTGTATAAAAGCTTAAAAGAAACAAAAGAGATTATCCTCCAAGCATTACCACAACATAAATAACTGCTGCTGCAAAGATAAGCAGATTTAAGATAAAGAGAACTATTCGAATAAATATCAGCTGATTGCTTTTGCTTTCTTTCAGCCACGGAAGAAACGTTCTTATTTTAGAGATAATTTTACGAAGCATTTTCAATAGTCACGCTTTCGCCTTGATCCTTTTCAGCCGGAACACATTTTCCCGCTCCATCTCTTCTAAGCGGAAAGCAATAAATTTTCCTGCGCTCATCATCGCCGGGATCCTATTAAATTCCAAAGCATTAACTCGCCGTTTGGTTTTTTCAATATCCGCAAGCAATCGTTTCATAGACGTTTCTGCTTCCGCAACCTTGATTATTTGTTCTACTACTTTCTCATAGGATGATACTGCTTGATCGATCAAAGCAGTAGATGCAAGTATCCCTGCCCCTCGCTCTTCCAACGTTTTAATGATCTTCTCGCTGGAAATCTTCGGCACTTTTACCCCCATGATATTTCTGGTCTGAAGTTCTACTGCTGGAGTCTGTGAAACTGCTAAAGCTAAGGATTTCAATTTTAGATCTGAATGAACCACTCGAGCAATATTCATTTTCTCCTGGGCTTCTAAATAAAAATCCACGAGATCTTTTCTAACTGATTTAGCCGTCTTCATCAGTTCAAAAAATTCCAAAATGAGGCCATCCCTTTTTTTCTTTAGCAGAGAATGTCCTGATTTAGCTAGCTTGATGGACTTCTTTAATTTCAGTAGTTCAGATCTAGTTGGTTTTACATCGATGACCATGGTATAAATTATATTTAGTTATCACTATAACTTACCTTTAGCTTTCATTATTACCTATCTTTAGCTTTTACTATCACTTAGTCTGCTGGTAATACTTGCTCTTTAATTCAGGGCTGAGTCTAGTAAGCATTCTTTCCGGTATTTTTCCCATCATCTTCCAGCCGATACTCAAACTGCCAGTGATAGTCCTATCTTCACGTTTATCTTGTCGTACAAACATATTTTCAAAATCAGCCGCAAATTTTAACAGTAATTTATCCTTATCAGATAGCGCTTCTTCTCCTACAATTGCAACTAAACCTCTAAGATCTACACCTTCAGCATAGTTTGCATACATCTGATCGGAAACTTGCTTGTGATCATCACGAGTTTTTTTAGCCCCAATACCGGCATTCATCAGCCTTGATAACGAAGGAAGAACATTGATTGGCGGATATACATTCCGTCTATGCAATTCTCTTGATAAAACAATCTGTCCTTCAGTGATATATCCTGTAAGATCAGGAATGGGGTGAGTTATATCATCACCAACCATAGTAAGGATAGGAATTTGTGTAACGCTACCCTTTCTGCCTTTGATCATTCCTGCTCTCTCATAGATCATCGCTAAATCCGTGTACATGTACCCTGGATAACCTCTTCTTCCTGGAACTTCCTCCCTAGCTGCTCCTATTTCCCGTAATGATTCGCAGTAGTTGGTCATATCCGTTAATATTACTAAAACATGCGCATCATGTTCATAGGCAAAATATTCTGCTGCTGTCAAAGCCATTCTAGGCGTAACTAACCGCTCTACAGCTGGATCGTCAGCAATATTTAAAAAGACGACACTTCTTTCCAGAGCGCCAGTTTCTTCAAAATCCTTCATAAAATATTGTGCTTCCTCATTAGTTATCCCCATCGCTGCAAACACAACAACAAAATTAACTTTTTCTCCAATAACTTTTGCTTGACGAGCAATCTGCAAGGCAATTTCATTATGCGGCAATCCTGAACCTGAAAAAATTGGCAGCTTTTGTCCTCGTACTAATGTATTGGTCACATCGATCGTGCTTATCCCTGTCTGAATAAAATCAGCTGGACTATCTCGAGCATAGGGATTAATAGCTGCTCCAGTAATATCCATTTTTTTCTCAGGGATTAACTCCGGACCACCATCGATTGGCTTGCCAGAACCGTTGAATACCCGTCCCAACATTTGTTTAGATACGGGAAGTTTAATATTTTCTTTTAAAAATTTAATTTGGGATTCCCTGCTTATTCCTGCTGTTCCTTCAAATACCTGAACAACGACGATATCATCGCTAGTATCCAATACTTGCCCAGTTTTAACTGAACCATCTTGTAGCTTAACTTTGACTAAAGTACCATACCCTATGGGCTCTGTTTTTTCTACGAAAACTAAAGGTCCAGCAATTTTATTAATTGTTTTGTATTCCTTCATGTTTAGTTCACCTTAATTATCTTAATTATGTTAATCTCTCTTAGCTATCTAAATTACTCTTAGTTATCTAAATCTATTTTATAGCTTCCCTTTATTACTTTAATTTCTTAAACTCCTCTTCCATTTCCGTCTGAACTTCCTTCAGCAATTTCTGATAATCCTTTACGAATTTAGCTTCTCCAATCCGATCTTTAGCTCTGGTGCTTAAGATATCTTTCACTCGTGCTCCCTGTTCTAAAGAAGCATCTGCTAAATCTGCATAAAGCAAGATTGTTTTAATCAATAGATAACTTTTTTGAGGCTCGCAGTATGTATCAATGTCGTGAAAAGCATTCTGCTGTAAAATAAATTCCCGGATTAGCCTGGATACTTCTAATGTTATTTGCTGCTTTTGCGGCAATGCATCCGAACCGACTAATTGTACGATTTCTAATAATTTATCCTCTTCTTGTAAATAGGCCATTAACCTGTTCGTTAATGATCTCCACTCCGAAGAAACATTTTCTGCAAACCATCCTTCTAATGCATCCTGGTACAAAGAATAAGAAGTTAACCAGTTAATGCTCGGGAAATGCCTTCTTTGCGCCAATTTAGCATCTAAAGCCCAAAAAGTTTTAGTAACTCTGAGTGTATTTTGCGTAACCGGCTCAGAAAAATCTCCACCCGGAGGACTGACTGCCCCGATGAGGGTAACTGACCCTTCTTCTTCCCCGGATAATGGTTTGACCATGCCTGCTCGTTCATAAAATTCTGCCAATCTAGTAGCTAAATAAGCAGGATACCCTTCTTCCCCCGGCATTTCTTCCAATCTAGAGGAAATTTCCCTCATAGCTTCCGCCCAGCGGGATGTAGAGTCTCCCATCATTGCTACACTATACCCCATATCTCTAAAATATTCAGCAATAGTAACTCCAGTATATACAGAAGCTTCCCTTGCTGCTACCGGCATATTGGAAGTATTGGCGATAAGGACTGTGCGATTCATCAATGGTTTTCCCGTTTTAGGATCCTGTAATTCGGGAAATTCTGTTAAAACTTCAGTCATCTCATTGCCACGTTCTCCGCATCCAACGTAAACGATGATTCTCGCATCGCACCATTTTGCTAGCTGTTGCTGGGAAACTGTTTTTCCCGCGCCAAAAGGTCCAGGGATAGCAGCTGCTCCTCCTTTAGCTAAAGGAAACATGACATCAAAAACTCTTTGCCCCGTCAGTAAAGGCTCGCTAGGAGCTAATTTTTTCTTATATGGCCGAGGAATTCTCACTGGCCATTTTTGCATCATCTTAATAGGTTTATCATCATCAAGAACGCAGACCACTTCTTCAACGGTAAATTTACCTGATTTTATTTCTTTGATCTTGCCGTTCATGCTTGGAGGCACCATTATCTTGTGCACAAACCCTTCCGTTTCCATTACCTCTCCGATAACAATTCCGCCCTCAACAAAATCTCCTTTTTTCTTTAAGGCTTTAAACTCCCATTTTTTAGTATGATCCAACCCCGGTGCATCTACTCCTCTTAAGATAAAATCACCCATCTGCTTTCTTAAAACAGGCAGAGGTCTTTGAATCCCATCATAAATTGACGCAAGCATTCCTGGCCCTAATTCAACAGAAAGACGTTCGCCAGTATTTTCAACCGGCTCGCCAGGACTGATGCCAGTAGTATCCTCATATACTTGAATAATCGTATTGTCCCCATCTATTTTTATGACTTCACCCATTAAGCGTTCCTTTCCAACACGAACAACATCGTACATCCTTGCATTAATGCCTCTGGCTACTACTACCGGACCAGCAATCCGATATAAAATTCCCAATTGTTTATCTTGCTTGTTTTCTTTTGCCATAGATATTCACCCTTATCATTAGATATTACGTTTATTTCTTAGTTTGTTTATCATAGTTGATAATCTTAGTTTGATTATTCTAGTTGATGATTTTAGTAAGTTTAGTAAGTTTAGTAAGTTTGTTAATCTTAGTTTACTCATCAATTGTATCCAGATGTTATGAAAGTTATTTCTATGCTCATCATTTTTCTTCTTTCATCAGGTCTACACCAATAGATTGTATGATCATCTTCCTTAATTCTTCTTGAGCTGCAGTTGTTGAAACAACAACAAACACTGGACGAAGAGAAGCAATAACTGTTTCCTTAGTATATTCATCTAAGGAAGACATGGTATGTTCATCAATGATAACTATCCCTAAACTATCATCATTGAACAGCTGATTGATCTCCTTAGCAGGTGTCGGTGTATCGATTACTCTTTTAATTCCAGTTAATCTAAATCCTAAAGTAAATTCCGGTGTCCCTAGGACTGCTATTTCTTTCATATGTATCTCCAATGTCAAGCTGCTATGACTAATAACTTTTCCAAATAGTCTGAACTGACACCCAGCTTCTTGCCTTTGATGAGCGCTTTCAAATTACGCACTTCTATCTCTTTGGCAAAAAAGTAACCCAATATATAATTAGCGCTGAGTATGTGCTGGTGCATAAGCAAGGATTCCTTTTTAAGTAATGAAACATCCATATCAATCTCCAAGGCAGCAAGAATATTCTTCTCCTCCCCTTGAAGAGAGGTGTATTTATGTTTAGACAATATCTTTACTATTTCAGAGATATTGCTTTTACTTATTATTTTCTTAACTAGTGAGGAAGGAGCAACCAAGTAATTTTCAAGGTTACGCTGGAGCGTTCCTTCAGCAGAACTACTGGTTTTAAACTTAATGATAGTCTTAAGATTAATGGCCTCAATTTCCTGTCGTAAAAAACGAGCAACAACCTTCCCCTGTCCCGTTAAATTGTTTGAAAGATTTTCTAAGATATGCAGGTAGTAATTATCCAAAGCATTCTCTATCTCAAACAGGTTTCCATAATTTATTTTTTTATTTTTTAGAAAGCCCAGCGACCTAATAACTTCTTCAGGAGAATTCTTTGTAAGGATATTTTTTAAAAGTTCAGGAGAAAGGGTTATAGAATGATACAGCAAAGGTTCTACTTCTATAGCACTTACTTTGGTAAATTTACTTCTTAAGATCATCTTAATATTTTCCAGATCATACCTCAGTAGATATGTTGCTAAGCATTTCTGCATGTTCGTATCAGAGATATGATATAATTTGTTAAAGTTACGCATGAGGTTAGCATTTAAAGCTATTTCAATGGTTTTAGTGCCCTCTTCTGAAACGTTGTATTCTTCCATTTCCTGTCGATAATGCCCTTCTTGCAAAAGACGAATGATTTCATGAGCGCCCATCTTTAGTATTCTTCCATAGTCATCCTTCTTAAGGAGGGAAGACTTCATCACCGCTACGCGCGCGTAGGTATACGGTGAAAAACCCAATCTTACTTTTCCATTGTTAAATTTTACTAAATCCATATTTCTTAAACCGCCAGATTGATTAGATTAATATGTACCTTTTTATAAGTACCAACCTATTAGGTTATTCAATCCCTGCCGAACAAAGCTTCACTCAATTCCACCATTTTTTCATTTTTTACTACATCTAGTAGCTCATCTACACTTAAATCTACAGTGATCGTACCATCTTTATTTTGTGCGATGATCCCGCCGGATATTTTCGCAACACCCACATCAACACCAGACAGTAATCCTAAATCCTCATTATTCAGGAAAATTTTGTCTACATCTATCTCTATTTTGGCTTTGGCAAGCAGATGCTTTAGAAATGTTTGCTTCTCACGCTTAGGCAAAGCAGCGATATCATCTTTAGCCTTGAGTAGTACTGCATTTATTGCTTCTTTCTTAGCATTCATCTGCATTCTCTGTGCATCAAACCTTGCTTGTGCTAGTATCTTTCTCTCCATTCCTGCAACCAGATGTTGATGATTAGACTCTGCTTCTTTTCTGTAAGCGTTGATTTCACCCTTAGCTTTCTGCTGGATGTCTGTAACTTGGTGCTGTGCATTCTCCATTATTTCTGAAGCTTTACTCCTAGCTCCAGTAAGCACTTCTTCCTTTACGTGTTCTAATCCCATATTGTATCTCCAGAAAAGACCTTACGTTTAGAGAAAACATACCTTAGGCCTTACCTAAGGTTGTTAAAGCTTCTCTATGATTAGGGCATAGTAAAGGTGACAAGTATTTGAAAATATACTAAAATGCCATAGATTCCGAACAAATAACGGCATTTTATATATATATCACAGTCACTACACCCAGTAAGCTTTTCTAGTAACTTTATCCTGCTAATCCTACGATAAGGATAGCAACTACTAGCCCAAAGATAACAATCGTTTCCGGTAGGACGGTTAAAATCAAACCTTTACCGAATAGATTTTCTTTTTCAGCCATTGCTCCTACTGCTGCCGTACCGATGGAACTTTCTGCCCATGCTGCTGCTAGAGCAGATAAGCCGATGGCCAATCCTGCCCCAATTGCTACTAAACCTGCTTCTGCCATTTTTTATGACCTCCTGTTGTTGATATGTTGTTTTTTTATCTTTTATTTAACTTTTTTTACTTTAATTAAACTTATTTTACTTTATTGTTCGATTGTAGATATGTTTATTTTAAAGTGATACTTCATAAATGTCAATTAGGATTCTTTCGTTTGGCAAAAGGAGTATATTCAACCCCACCACCATGAAAAAATTTTGAAAAACATTCGACATAATGCAACCGCACTCCATGCAAAAACGGCCCGATTACACTTAAGAGGAGATTGATAGCATGCCCTAAAAAGAAAATCAGTATTCCTACTAAAATAAAAATACCCCCTTTCTCAATAAAAGGTAATGCTAGTTTCTCATTAACAACTACTGCTAACCCTACTCCCGCTAACCCTACCGCGCCTAAGCGCATATAACTAAGCATGTTAGAGAATATTGCCGGGATCTCTACTAATCCTTGTATCCCCTCACCTAATCCCAAGAGGATTATCCCTGATACAGCTATTATGATGCCTACCCAGGTAAATGATGATTGTATGATGCCCATAGAAGCAACAATTGCTAAAATAATCCCTCCCTGCAAGATTATCCAGCTTATTTTAGCCATAAAGGCATGTTTTAGGCCGTGGCTTTTTAATTCATTAAGAAAGCCTAGGAGAAACCCCAAATTAAGGTGAAAAAAACCAATGACAGCGCCTATAACCAAAATAGTCATAACTTCAAATCCAAACACATCCATATTGCTATGCGCCCGATTTAAAAGTTTAGGAAATTCATAAATTACTCTTTGCAATCCATGGCTCTCAAGCATCGTTTTTTCTAAACAGATCCCTATGGACCTACATAATCCTTTTCCAGTTTCCTCGCTCACAGATTCAAACCCAAAAAATTCTCCAAAAACAAGGCCAAAAATCATCGATATTACTGACGCAAAAATTAATATCCCCATCAATTGCTTGGCAGCAGGCACCTTTTTTCGTAGATAGATAAACAAGAACATTAACACTAAGCCATACCCAAAGTCTCCCAACATTAACCCAAAAAATAAAGGGAATGTAAAAAATAAGAGAGAAGTAGGGTCTATCTCCTGATACTTCGGCAGGTCATATAGCCGTAATAGAAATTCAAAAGGAGTAACTAACCTTGAATGGGTTAATTTTACAGGAGGGTTATCTTTTTTGCCTGGTTCTTCAAAAAGAATATGGATCTTTTCAGCAGTTACGTTCTGTAATGCTGCTTCCACCGCACTGCGTTGTTTCTTAGGGATCCATCCTTCAGCGATAAAAGTTGATTCAGTTACTGCGAATAACAAGGGTAACTCCTGCTTTCTGATCTCTTCCGAAAGTTGATATTCTAATAAAGTTAGATAAGACTGCTCAGAGATGATGGATGATATCTTTGAATGCAATAGTTTCAAGTTATCCGTATTTTTTTTATAAACTTCTTTTTGCTTTTTAATCTCTTGATCTACATTGGAAAAATCAAATTGAAAATTCAATGGAGAAAATCCAAACTCCGTTAAAACAGCTCTTAATTCCGATTCCTGTACCTTCTTACCTACTAATAAGACATATCGAGTGTTCAGTGCTAGTGAACATTCATCACTTACTTTTCTGATAGCTTCCGTTAATCCTTCTGTTTTAGAGATAAGACCTAAAAAAGAACTTAAGTGTTGGGATTTTCTTAAGGAGGCGATATCTATTTTAGTTTTCTTCAAGAACGCTAGTGTTAATAGATAATTGCGCAGCTGCTCTTGTTTTTCCTGCACCTCTTTTTCTAAAGCTTCTAATTTAAGAAAACGATCATAATAACTAGTTACCTTTGTCCTTATTTCTTTAAGGGATTGCTTAGGTAATTGCTTTTGGTTAGTACGTAAAGATAAAGAAACCATATTAGAGACCCTATTATCTTGGGTGCTAAATGCCAAGAACTTAGTTAGAAGGCTACGTATCTTAACTATGATTGATGATAATTCTTCAGCATCAGCTAAAGGACTACCGATATCTAAACCTTCTTTAACCATATCATCAGCTATCTTTTGCTTCAGATCTTTATCTTTAAGGTGAGGAGTAAGATGATATAATCCTAAGTCATAAAGGGTGTTAATAACAGTTGATAGATAAACCTTCGGCGCAATAATCCGGCACTTAAGCATTCGGTCTGGAGTGTTCATTATTGCTCTCCGGAATAAATAACTTCAGCAAGAATGAGGTTCACTGCTTTTTCCGAGTTTTTCTCAGCCTGCTTTTCAATCCTAGAAACTGCATTGTTAGCATGGTCTAAAATATCCTGCCGTTCCTTTTCCAATTCTTGAATTCTTTTCTTTAAACGCAGGTCAAAATCCATGTCTAAGTTTTTTTTCTCTAGATTAATCTTTTCTAAAGCAGCCTGCTTAGACTTAGAAATTAGTTTTTCTGCGTCTTTTTGCGCCTGAGAAATAATTTGCTCTGCCTCTTTCTCGGCCTTCAACACTTCTTTAACTTCTTCCATATGTTTACTCCTTGTTTATTCCTTTTATGATTTTCACAGCCTTACCGATATACCTGATATTTAAAGGTTTTGTCAAAAATTGGCAATATCCGTCTGGTCAGCGATGGTTTAGTCAAGATATTATTATAAAGCTCCAAAATGAGTATCTGATGAACTTGAGTATCTGGTGAGCCACAGCTAATTAAGCTAACAGGTAATTAATTTAGAGATATCCATCAGTTTGGGAATAGTACAATTAGCCGCATCGACCAAAATACTTATAAATAATTTACTTTCTCCAGCTGGCATGGCTGAAAGAACAGCAGAAGAGCTGGCAAAAAAGCAACGAGACATTTCTATCAGCGAATTTTTCGAGAAAAATCGGCACTTGTTAGGTTTTGATAATCCTAGAAAAGCGCTGCTAATTGCGGTAAAAGAAGCAGTGGATAATGCTCTTGATGCCTGTGAGGAAGCAAGAATTCTTCCAGAGATCAATGTAGAGCTGATCCAGATAGAAGAATCACGGTTCAAGATGGTCATTGAAGATAATGGACCTGGTATCGTTAAAACGCAAATTCCAAAAATCTTTGCGAAGTTATTATATGGTTCAAAATTTCACAAGCTTTCTTCTACAAGAGGCCAGCAAGGAATAGGTATTTCCGCCACTCTGCTATATGGACAACTGACTACTGGAAAACCTGCCGTGATAACTTCTAAAACAGGAAAAAATAAGAAAGCATACTTATTCAAACTAAAGATTGACACAGCTACCAACAGCCCCAATATCTTAGAAGAGACTGAGATTGATTGGCCAGAAAAAGAACATGGCACAAGGATAGAGATTGATTTAGAAGGAAATTATATCAAAGGAAAACAATCCGTTGATGAATATCTTAAAGAGACAGCTATCGTCAATCCTCACGCAACTATTATATATACTAACCCAGAAGCAAACCAGATAATTTTTCCCAGAGCAACAGAAGTATTGCCAGCAGAAACTATTGAAATAAAGCCCCACCCTTATGGAGTAGAATTAGGAAGATTAATGCGTATGCTGGAGACTACTGAAACAAGAACATTACAGCAATTCTTAACGACTGAATTTGTAAGGGTAGGTCCTGGAACAGCTAAAGATATCTGCGCTAACGCTGCACTACTTCCAAATACAAAGCCAGAAGATGTCAGCCGGGAAATGGCGGAGAATCTTTACAAAGGCATTACCAAAACAAAAATTATCGCTCCACCTACTGATTGTATTTCTCCGATTGGAGAAGAGCAGTTAGAAAAAGGACTGCGTAAAGAGATTAACGCTGAATATTACTGCTCCGTTACACGACCACCTTCAGTTTATCGTGGTAATCCATTCATTATCGAAGCAGGAATTGCTTACGGTGGAGAACAAGAAGGAGAAAGCTTAGTAAGGATTATGCGTTTCGCCAATAGGGTTCCTTTGCTATACCAACAAGGAGCATGCGCAATAACAAGCTCAATCCAATCAGTAGCATGGAGATCTTACGGCTTAAGCCAAAGCAATGGTTCCTTGCCAGTCGGTCCTTGCACAGTTATAGTGCATATGACCTCGGTTTGGGTGCCGTTTACTTCTGAATCAAAAGAAGCATTAGCTAATTATGAAGAGATAGTTAAGGAAGTAAAATTAGCACTGCAAGAAGTAGGAAGAAAATTAGCTTCTTTTATCAATAAAAAAAAGCGTATCGGGGAGGAAGCTAAGAAAAGAGGTTACATTGAAAAGTACATCCCCCATGTAGCTGAAGCTTTGCAGGAAATAATCAGTCTTGATTCCATTCAAAAAAAGAAAGTAGAAGATGATCTGGCAGAGATCTTAGAGCATACAAGGGGGGAATTAGAAGATATCAGCATTGATAATCCTGATTATGATCCTGAATTTGCCAAGATCGGGCAAGAAGAAGAAGAAGAAAATCCAGAAGAATCAGAACGTGAGGAAAAAGATACAGAGAAAAATAGTGATCATGATGATCAAGAAGAAGAAAGCAAAGATGATGAACAAAAATCAAAAAAGAAAGGTAGGCAGAAAACTCTTGATGAATAGTAAGACAATCTATGAAGGATGGGATGATGAGGAATAAAATATGACTACAAAAAAAGAAAAGCCGGTTGTGGAAAAGATAAAAAATATAGCTACTGGCATCTATGAAAGCATCCGCAAGATTAAAGCTCCGGAGATAGCCATGCCTCTTCGCGCATTGACGAATGTAGAGTATAATGAAACTGACGGATATTTCAAACTGCTCAATAAATATAAATCCCGTACTCTTACAGCTTCTACCATCAGAACTTTTGCGCAAACATTGAGGATGATGGGATTATCCAAACAGCTAGTTGAGTCAGAGGATATTGCTACCAAGAGGGAAGCATACTATGTTTCTAAGAATTGGGGTGATGCCCGGTTCCTAGAACAACCAGAGTCAGATACCGTTATGGACGATATAGAAGCGATGATTGCAGTGAATCGTGAGCAGATTGGATTTATACCGGAAGAGAAAGGGGGAGATGTCGCAGGTGAATTAATAGTGATAGATGTAGATCAGGAAACTGAAAAAGAACTGCGTATCGATTGTACTAAATTTGGTTCTGGTTCTTACTCAGTGCCTAGCTCTTGCGAGCATCTAAAATTTGAAACGAAAGCAAAATTTATTCTAGCCATAGAAACTAGCGGTATGTTTGAACGATTGCATAAGCATAAATATTGGAAAAAAGCTAACTGTATCTTAATAAGCATGGGTGGCGTACCTACTAGAGCCTGCCGAAGATTTATCCGAATACTAAGCGACCAGCACAAGCTTCCAGTTTATGTGTTTACGGATGGAGATCCTTACGGTTTTGGAAATATCTATCGTACCTTAAAAGTTGGTTCAGGAAATGCTGCTCATATCAACGAATTTTTTTGCGTTCCGCAAGCACAATTTTTAGGTGTTACCCCCCAAGATATTATTGATTATAAACTTCCAACTCATCCACTAAAAGAAGTAGACGTCAAGAAGATCAAAGACCTTATCAAAAACGACCCATTCATCATCCATTATAAATCTTGGCAGAAAGCTTTGGAACAGATGGCCAAGATGAAAGTGCGTGCAGAGCAGCAGGCTCTAGCTAAATGGGGTTTAAATTATGTAATCGATACTTATTTGCCAGAAAAAATTAAAAACCCAAAAACCTGGCTCCCATAAGATTATTTTCCAGTCCAGAAAAGATTAAAAACTTCAGAAAAAGCCTTCTAGATATGATTTATATCCATCAACTGAATCATCTCAATCCTAAAGCTGCTGATAACGAAAGTACGTATATCATCAGAGAGCTTAAACAGCGCCAGAAGTGGCCTTTAGACACCTTACAAGTAATAGAACATCTTAAAGTTTTCTTAGTTACTGAAGAGGACCAATCGATTATCTCGCAAGCCCTTGAATCTGCTGAACCTACCATCCAAAAAGTGGTAGGATTGTTTCGTCAACAAGACCCTCTACATGAACATATTAACGTGCAAAGAGCAGTAGAGATCCTTCACGGAGTTGTTCCTCATTTAAAGAATAATCTTGCCTACACACAAGAGATATTCCAGTGGCAAGTGCAGTTATTAAGCGAAATTACACCATTATTAAATTCAGTTCCAAAATTAAGAACTATGGAAGAAAAAGTTAGGTGTAATAATTGCTTAAAACAGATATTTGAAAAGATCCTTAGAAATCCAGAATTTTATTTTAATTTTGAAGAGATAGTTGGAGAAGGCCCTAAAGCACAGATAGCCTCTCTTTGTGAAAGCATGAGTAAGGGATTCTTCTTTCACGTTACCTTAGAAGAAGAATTGAAAAAGCTGAATTTCATTGCTATTAAAGATAGGATTCCCTTGGAAAAATTAGAAGAAGCAGAAAGTATTGAAAAAGACATATTGCAGATCAAAAAAGGGATAGACCAAGCGTATGATTCTAATTTCCGGCTGATGAATTTAGCTATCGTACTCTATTCTTATGTGAAATGGTCAAAAGAAAATTTGTTTTGAATAGCAGATAACACTTACTAAGCCATCATCAAAATTGGTCTTTTTTATTTTTTAAAAGAAAAGCGAAAAAGCATTTTAGAACGTTAAGAGATAAAACGTGCAAAGAAGCATTTTTAAAGTATTTAAGTAGAATAATAAATATGGTAAATGAACCAACTGATAAGATAGAAAGTATAGTGAAGGAGCAAATTGATGATCCAATAGCCATGCGTCTTTTCAGAATATTAGATAGTTTCTCTGAGGATATAGGTTACTTAAGAACAAGTACAGGCATATACGCTTATGGGACAGTGCCGGTGAAGCGATTTAATCGAATATTAAAAGCATTACAGAGAGAATTCTGCAGTCCTATGCCAGTTATTCCAGATTTTTATACCGCTACAACTAAGGCAGGAGTAACTGTAGAAGAAACTTTAGCAAAAAGAGTTGGACGAGATTATCACCTTGTTGGCATTGGGCGTACATGGGAAACCTCAGATTATAGTATAAGAAGTTTAATTCTTGGTTGCGTATATAATAATCCTTAAAAGACAAGGTTTATATCAAGCAAAATTTTTGGCATTAGATTTATTTTTGTACTAATTTGCACAATATTTAAAACTAAGTTCTTGTTTTTGAGCACTATGGAAAGATTAATTACAGTATCGTGCGTCATATTCACCGCTGTTTTATTAACATCTTGTGGAGGAAATATGGAACAATCAGATAAGACATTAAAGATAGCAGAATTTGAAACTAATCTCGGTTCATTCAAAGTAGAGTTAGATACAGAAAAAGCGCCCATAACAACTAAAAATTTTATTGATTTAGTAGAAAAGGGGTTCTATGAAAATACCAAATTCCATAGAATTATGGCTGGATTCATGATCCAAGGTGGAGACCCTTTATCTAAGGATGATTCAAAAAAATATCTTTGGGGAACTGGCGGACCGGGTTATAAGATTAAAGATGAGTTTCACCCTGAATTAAGCAACGTCCGTGGAACTATCTCTATGGCCAATGCCGGCCCAAACACTGGAGGCAGCCAGTTCTTCATCAACGTGGTAGATAACACATATCTTGATAATAAGCATGCAGTCTTTGGGGCAATCGTAGAAGGTATGGAAGTAGTAGATAAAATTAGCAAGGTTAAAACTGATTCCCAAGATAAGCCGACAACTGCCATCGTTATTGAGAAGATAGGTATTTCTTAGGCCAATAGAATAATGGTATTTGTTTAGCTCGGCGCGGTCACAAATCATATGTATAAAGAACTGCGCAGTTTAGACAACAATTACGCGCAGTTCTAATCTGTATAACTACATGTTAAAGTAAAGTATAAACTATGCAGTTATCTATATTTGAGCCGTACTCAAGCAGGGCACTCGCAACAGCTCGACCCTGCAATGTGTGACCTGTGCATACAACAAAATCCACGACCGCTGAAAGCTAAACAAATATGAATAATTAGATGCTTCTTTATGGATTAAACTACCATTATTCTTTAAATCGATAAATCCCAATTTTAGTATTTCAGCAAAAAAATTTATATAGAACATACTATTTTTAGTACTAAAACAAACTAAAAATGGTAACTTATGAAGAACTGCTCCAAAAGCAGATAATAAAGAAAATAGAAACAACAGAGAAAGAAAAGTATGTTTTGTTTCATTTTGACAATTATCAGCTTGATTTGAATAGTGCTACTAATTTCTTAGCTACTAATAATAATAAATATTCAGTTATCGCTGGATATTATGCTGTTCTTAATGTTACCTTATGGTATTTTGCGAAGTTCTTTAATCTTAAGATAAGTGAAGAAGATACCGGTGTCCATACTAACTGTCTAATAGTCTTAGAAAAATTTGTTCAAGAAAAAAAACTAAAATTAGAGATTGTTAATTTACTTAATCTTACCAAAGAAGAATTTGTTTCCTTTACCATTCTAAAACAAAAAAGTGAAGAGACCTTGCCACTTATGTTAAAACAGAGTGCAGATAAGCGTAAACGATATACTTATTACTCCACTAACCACAATCTGCCAAATGTATCTGAACAAACAGAAGAAGCTAAGAACTTTTTAGAAAATGTAGTGAAACCGTATATCTTCATTATGGAGAAACTAAAATGTTAATAGAACCTTGGCTGGGCTACAAATCTACTTGGAGGATACTTTCTTTGCTCTTAGAAACACCCCGCAAACCAGTCAGTAGAACCGAATTATTTAATTATACTAAACTAGGAAATGCACCATTAAGTAAAGGGCTAGGACGTTTAGTCAGTTTCGGACTTGTCATATTAGAAAAGCGAGGAAAAAAACAACGATATTATATTAATGAAAGAAGCCCATTAATCAAACCAATAAGAGACTTATGGATGATAGAGAAAGACAGTTTACGAAATCTTCCATATGGACTAAATTTGATTTTAAATGAGTTTATCCGCAGTTTAAATGAAGCCAGTGATAAGATTGAACAAGTATATTTATTTGGCTCACAAGCTAAAGGGACAGCGACAATTCATTCCGATATAGATTTAGCAGTCATCTTTAAAAATAATTTAAAACAAGAGATAGCTGTTACAAGAATTGTTAATAACATCGAGAAGCAGTTTGCGGTTAAAATTCAAGTACATTTCTTTACCGAAAATATTTTTTCAAGCAAGACCAGACTAGTAGAAGAAATCAAGAATAGTGGGATAAAGTTGATTAGTTGAAGATTGTTCTAGTAGGTGCTTTTGTGTGCGTTTCTCCACTGGGGGGGGGTCACGCTTGTTTAAATATTAAAGTCTATTTCTATCTGTTGAAAAGAGTCCTATGTTAAAAAAAAAGTCTTAAAATAATTTATAAAACAGTTTAAACAAGAGAGGTGTTGATGATGAAAAAAGAAAGTTTATTGTTGTTGTTAGTGTTAGGTTTGTTAGTTATTGGTTGTGCACAGCAGGCTCAGGTTGAAGAAGGCGTGGAAGAAGTTCCTGATGAAGAAGAAGGTTCAGAAGGAGCGTTAGCTGGGCAGGCGGTATCAAGTACTACTACTCCAATTAGTTGTGTTGATTTTGACAATACAACGGAATATCGTGATGGGAAAAATCCATTCGTAGCTTCTTATGTTACTTATACTTATGATTATACCGTCCGTGGTGTTACTAAAAGGAATTCTATAAACTACCCCGATATGTGTCACACAACTCCTGGTTATGTTAAAGAATACTTTTGTAATCCTGCTGGAAAGACTTATTCAATTAGAAACCTTAAATGTAATAGTCCAAGTAATGGAACTTGCAGGAATGGCGCTTGTATGGTTAATTCTATCTGTGGAAACGATGTCATTGAAGGTACTGAACAGTGTGATACTACTAATTTAGCTGGTGCTACTTGTCCAGCAGGTACTACTGGAACCCCAACTTGTACTGCTAGCTGTACTTTAGACATCAGTAGTTGTGTACCTACTCCTGTCTGTGGTAATGGAATAATTGAAGGTACTGAACAGTGTGATACTACTAATTTAGCTGGTGCTACTTGTCCGGCGGGGACAATAAATGGAACTGCTTTTTGTACTGCTAGTTGCACTTTGAATACAAGTGAATGTGTTGCTCCTTGTACAGAAGGAAAATACGCTGCCGCTGACGGCACGTGTAAGTATTATTGTGTAGGTTCGTGGGTCTCTGGCGGAAATAATCGTTGTGAAGGAGCTTACAATGCTTTTGGTATATGTACTGATACCGCTCCAGCTAACTGCTGCCCAACTTCATCAAAACCAGTAGCAAGTTCCTGCGATGGAGCATTTGTAGTTAATACCACTACTTCCGGTAGTTGTGGAACAAGAACAACAGTTAATGATTGTCCGGGAATGTTTGGTACATCTTATTACGTTTGGGGGGATGGTCTATCTCAGACTAATCTAAGTACTTGCGTGGAATTAGCATTAGATGCTACTGGTCTTGCCTCTGAGCCTGATGGAGTTAAAGGAGGATGTGCCCCATGTGATTCATTAATTTGTAAAACCACGAATGGAGAAGAATATACTGGTTCTTCCTGTCGTCGACCTGGTGATTATACTGGACGCAGAGTAAGCGGTCCAGGTTGCTCAGTAAGCTGTAGCGATACGGATAGTTTTGATCCAAATTTTGCTTCAGTTAATCTTAATTTGAAAGGAACAGTTACAGCTACTTTAGGTGATGGCAGAACAATATCATTTACTGATAAATGCACCACCAGTGGACCAACCAAGTTAATAGAATATAGCTGTGCTTTGTGGAATAATAGAGTTAGTATAACCTCCCACATACCAGCCAGTACACAAACCTGTGTTGATGGAGCTTTAGTCGGTTAATTTTTTAAAATTGTTTTTTTTTTATTTTCTTTTATCTTTCCTTCACCAGCTCTTTCAGCTCCATCCAATACTTCCACCTAGGAGGCCTGCAGTCAGTTAGTTTCTCTTTTCCTGTAAAGAAAGGATACTTCCTGCATACATCTGGACGATGCTCATAAATGGTACAGAGATACTCCTGCCCCTTCCTGCTCAGGAACATACAAACGCCATTCATCTGCTGAAGAGTATCTTTAATGGTATTTTTTGTGATAGGGCCGTCTAGCGTAGGATCAAAAGCAAGAAAATCATCTCGTGATCTTCCAGTCTTTTCTATTCTTAAGATATCCTTTTCCGAAACTTTCACGATCGGCCGACAGCACTGTCCACATTTGGTACACGCAAAATTCTTCTTAGTTAAAAATTCCTCAGAAGTAGGAGGATAGGTTATAATTTCCTTAGTAGCCATTAGTAAAAGATAATTCTTGAATTATAAAAAATATCCTAAACTTTTTTAAAATATACTAAAATTAGCAATAGACCGAACAGTAATAGCGAATTATATACACAGAATATAACTCTGATCATATTTTTGTATAAAAATGAAATTTTCATTTTTTGTATATGTAAAATGCCATTATTTGTTCGAGATCTATGGCATTTTAGTATATGATGAGTTTCCATAATTGTACTATAGCATCTGGAGTATATATTTTATGTGTGGAATTGTCGGGATATTTAATGATAACAATGCAGAATCAAAAGTTAAAAAAGCGCTAGCTCTCTTAAAAAATAGAGGCAATGATGGTTCAGATTATATAAAAGTAAAAGAAGATTGTTTTCTTGGGCACACTCTTCATGCCATAGTTAATAAAGTTCTACAACCACTCCAGCAGCAAGGAACTATAACTGCCAACTGCGAAATTTACAACTGGAAAGAATTGGCAGAAAAATATGATATTGAGGCTAAGAATGATGCCGATCTTCTCTTAAAATTACTAGATAAGACATATTTGTTTAGCACCATCAGGTCGAAATCAAACAAAATGACATCTAGAGCGTCGCGGGGGGTTGTCCCTTACGGGGACGCAGCTCCTTCGTTTTTTACTACAGAGATTTCGAAGGTGCTAAACAAATATGATAAAACTAACATAGAACATTTTACTCAGCTTATTCAGGAATTAGATGGAGTATATGCTTTTGGCTATTTTTCTCAGGATACGCTTATACTTGCTCGTGACATTTTAGGCATAAAACCGTTATGGTATTCCTTTACAACCGACAGTTTAGCTTTTGCTTCAGAGAAAAAAGTTCTCGAGCAGCTTGGATTTCTAAGTATTGAAGAATTAAATCCAAGGCAGGTTATTAATTATAACATAAAGAACAAAACAATTCAGATTATCAATCGACCTTTCTTTAATCTCCTTCCAGAACATACTGCCAGTTACTCTACTATAAAAAAAAGCACTGCCTCGCTATTAGACCAAGCCATACAAAAAAGAATACCTGAAAAAAAATTTGGCCTGCTTTTTTCAGGTGGTGTGGATAGTACATTTCTTGCTAAATATCTCTTAGATAACCATCACCAATTTACTTGCTATACTGCCGCAGTTGACTCGCAAACTCCCGCCGCCGACCTCATTTCAGCACAAAAAGCTGCTCAAGAATTAGGTTTAAACCTAAAGATCAAAAAAATTAAAGAAGCAGAGATTCCAACTTATCTCAAAAAAATAGTTCCTTTAATCGAAGACTCTAATGTGGTAAAAGTGGGAGTAGCCTTAACGTTCTACGTTGCCTGTGAGATGGCTAAAGAAGACGGCTGTAAAGTTATCTTCTCTGGATTGGGAAGCGAAGAAATATTCGCGGGATATGAACGGCATAAAAATTCCCAAAATATCAACCAAGAATGTGTTTCAGGATTATTAAAGATGTATGAGCGCGATCTTTATAGAGATGATGTCATCACCATGGATAATCACTTAGAGCTGCGATTGCCATTCTTAGATAAAAAATTAGTCGCTTATGCTCTTAAGATTCCCAGCGAGTATAAATTAAAAAATGAACAGAATAAATATGTTCTGCGGGAAATTGCTGAAGAGCAAGGACTGCCTAAAGAATTTGCATTTCGGAAAAAGACAGCTGCCCAATACGGTTCGCGTTTTGACAATGCTCTAGGAAAATTAGCTAAGAAAAACAAATTTTCTTCAAAATCTGCATATCTAAGAACATTTTATCCTACACATAATCTAAAGTTAGGCGTGCTTTTCTCCGGAGGGAAGGATTCAACATATGCTGCTTACGTGATGCAGAAGCAAAATTATCAATTAAGCTGTCTGATAACATTAAAATCAGAAAATCCTTCTTCTTATATGTTTCACACACCAGCAATAGATCTTACGGAGTTGCAGGCTAAAGCTATGGGTATACCTATAGTTTTCCAGCAGACTTCTGGCAAAAAAGAAGAAGAGCTAGCAGATTTACAGAAAGCTTTATCTCGAGCTAAGCAGCAATACGTACTTGATGGTATCATTACCGGCGCAATATTCTCTACGTATCAACGCAACCGCATTGAAAATATTTGCGATAAAGTGGGCTTGAAGATTTTTTCACCGCTTTGGCATAAGCCGCAATCCCAAGAATTAAAGGAATTGCTTCAATCGGGCTTCCATTTCATGTTGACGAGCATCGCCGCAGAAGGATTAGATAGAGATTGGCTGAGAAAGGCTATTACTGAAAAAGAAGTGAAGAAACTGCTGGAACTGGAGCAGAAAATAGGCTTTCACCCTGCTGGGGAAGGAGGGGAGTACGAATCGTTAGTGGTAGATTGCCCATTATTTAAGCAAAGGCTAGTTATTGAAGAGGTCGAGATAGTAGAAGAGAATAAATATACTGCTCATTTAATTATTAAAAAAGCTAAGTTAGAGCAGAAGCATAAATAAGAAGAAGAGAAAGAAGAGGAATGAGGATTATAAAGCATATTATATTTGACAAAAAAAATAAAAATATCAACCCTTGTAAACAAATGAAAACCATAATGTGCTTCGGTACTTTTGACTTGCTGCATCCTGGACACTTAAGCTATTTGCAACAGGCTAAACAACAAGGAGATCACTTGATTGTCGTAGTTGCTAGAGATAAAACTAAAGAAAAAGAAGGGAAAAAAACGTTGTTTTCTGAACAAGAAAGATTAGGCTTAGTAAAAAGTTTAGCTATTGTTGATGAAGCCATATTGGGACATGAGGGTAATTTGTTTAAGATAGTCCAAGAAAAAAATCCTCAGATTATTTGTTTGGGGTATGACCACAAGGTAAAGAAGAATTTTCTAAGACAAAAATTAAGCCAATTAGGTATTACCTCAAAGATTATGCGTATGAAGCCTTATCAAGAGAAAGTCTACAAAAGCTCGTTGCTCAAAGGAAAAATTAAAACAGTAAAACTCCACTAAATACACCTTTACCTACAGCTTTATTCCTGTAATTTCATAGAAGGTCGCAGTTGGCTCCTCGTAAAAAAATCCTCTTAGAAATTTTGCAATAGGATTTTTTCTTAGTGGAAAATGCCTATGCAAATGGTATATTTCATGCCGTACAGCTCCTCGGGAAGCTCCCCAGCCTTCTTTTATTTCAACTACTTTAATAGGAATAGTACGCTCTTCAAAATCGAAATCTTCTATATAGCATCTTGCTCCGCGAATGGTATGATAACCGAGGTCATCAACTGCATAGAACTTACCCACGAGTGTTCGCTTATCCATCCCTAACTTTTCTGCTTCTTCATCTACTATTTGATCTAATTGTTTTTGGGAAGTTATCTTTTGAGTAGCTAAACTCCCAAATGCTTGTGCCCCAATCAGTAAAATAGTGTAACTTCCAAGAGCAATTCCTAGATACATTCCTAAATGTTCTAATATTGTATCCATAGGTATATTTCTCAAAATTTCTAATGATCAAAGAGATATTGAATTTACCGGAACCAATCTTAGCGTATAAAATTCTCTTAATTTCTCTCCTAATCTGCTAATCGTCGCCTCTTCCCGATACAGAGGTTTATCTCTTTTTTTATATCCCCTACAATCGCCGCAAGGGATGGACGGCCAACTATTTCCCAACTGATTAGCTAATTCCGAAAAGTCGCTTCTTTCCAAAGCTCTCTGAATCATCTCCACATCCACACCACTATCCTTTACCATTTGCACGGCTGCTCTATCCTGCTCCCAAGGAGTAAAGCCAGAAACAAATAACCCATCATTCTGCATCTGTTCAAACTCAGAGTAAGTAATGCCATATCTCCCAGCAGCGGTTGTCTTGATGGAACCAATCTTTCTAACAGTATTAGGATGTACCTCTAGATTATAGCTAGCATTATTCTGTATATAGGAATAACAATCTTCTTGCCCATGTAAAGCCCAAGCAACAACATCTAATAACGCTTGATACGGTGCTTCAATCCCTTCCATAGATGCTGGAGGAATTAAGGGATTCACGGGTGTTCCATCTAGATGATACTCAAAATGTAAATGTGCTCCCGTTACATTACCAGAATTCCCGCTAAATGCAATGGTTTGACCTTGCTGGATTTTTGCCCCTAGAAAAGCCTCCTGAGCAGTAACTTCCAGATGAAAATATTTAGTTATTCTACTTTTTCCATCTAGAGGAGCATGCTCCAATATGATATACCTTCCACGAGATGAATCTTCCCCGACTTCTTTAACAGTTCCTGCTAAAGGAGCATGAACCATAGAACCTATAACAGTTTCTAAATCCAATCCTTGATGCTGCCTCCTTGTAGCAGACCCACCGATATTCAACCGTCTTACGCGCATCATGGTGGAATTAATTGGAGTATCTGCATCGACAGGATAAGCTAAACCATCCCTTAAACTAAACATGCTTAAAGGAAGTCTTCGCAGGATCATTAACTCATTCATCCCTCCTTCCATAATAGACTCATCAAGCATATCTTCTACAGAGTGTTCAAGAGCTTGTCCTGAACAACCTAATTCCGATAAATTTATTGGCTCACTATACCTGCCTAATGCTAAAGCTGCCTTTTCCACCACTTCTGGAATACCATAAGAGACTCCCACTGCCGCCCCTATACCAATAGTTTGTAAAAAACTTCGCCGTGATTCAGAATATGCTTCTCCTTTAGCCGTCAATGCCTTGCATTTACTTTTTCTCAAAACAGCATCAAAATACAACGTTCTAGCGAACGGCAAGGAATAATGCCCAGCGATGATAGCAGATAATCCTGCCAAGCTATATCCGATTGCTTGTTCGAAGGGTGTATCAGCTGCACGTTCAACCAGCCTCATTGCGCTCCAATAAGCTGTAGAGGTTGTTGCTGCCAATATCCCTGCAGGCTCAAGAACGGCATCAAGACTAGGTTTAACTCGATGAACTGTTTGCATTAGAGATGCCAGTAAATAATGTAGCCCTTCCTCTACGGTAATTGCCTTAGTCATAAAATAGAGCTATAATTTTGGCTTTATTTATAAATTTTCTTAAAAATTACTATTTATAAGTAGTTGCAGAAAGAGATACTAAAAAGCATAATTGATAATCTAAATAGTTATGTTTTTTAGTACGTATTTAGTTGGCCGTCAATTTTGGTGAAAATCCGAAGTAACTCTTATTGGAAATAGCAGTGATTTTGAGGATTTTCACATCTGTGCCTGTCACAATTGCTCAGCAAAATTGACCTCTTGGCCATCTAACTAAATACGTATGTTTTTTATATCTAGTAGCGATAAATAATTAGAATAAAATTAATGTTCGCTACTAGAAACTAGAATATAACCATCACTATAGAGCTGTTTCAGTCAAGCTAGTTAAAACGAGGAACTGATTTTAAATCAATTGCATCCTATACAATGTAAAACCAAGCCATGCGGTAAGAATACCATAAAATAAAGCAAAAAAGTAGTTTAAAGGAAAATGTTCAGAAAGCCAATGCGTCGATTGATGATGTTTCTTGTGCGTACTAGTCATAATTAGATAGAGTAAACAATCTAGAGCTAGCAAGTACCATAATATTCCTTCTAAATATGCCATCAGATTAAAATTAAATGAAGAATAGATATAATATTATCGATAAATCATTAGACTCTTATTTTCTTAACGCTTAATCATTATCAACTCTTGGCGCTAAGATAAAGCTCAATAATAGCCTATCCGTAACTTTATACTCTAGCTTCAGTGGATAATCATTATTGAAATACAAATCTACTTTCTCATGCAGCTTTCCGCCTGAAATCATCTTCTTCAAGTACTCTAAAGAATATTTTGCTTTATATTTTCCCGCACCATCTGCCTTGATTAAAGTATTCTCATCACCTTTTATCTCGATGAACGCCTTAGACAGTTCTCCTTCTGCTTTTACTGATAAAATCTCTTTTTCCCCAAGAAATGTAACTGATTCTGCAACTACACTTACATCTTCTACTGCTTCTGTAAGCATCTGCGAATCCATATTGACTGAAAATGGAAAGTTAAGCTGTGGAATTTTTTGCTCCTTATCATCCATCTCCAAAGTAGGGATGGAAAATGACCTTACCGTATTGCTTCTCAACTGTATTTTTAATTTATTATCTTCTGTCGTTTCTAAAGAAAGAATATCTTCCCCTTTAGCCCTGCGAAGTATCTGCCGGAGATTGTTCAAGTTGATAGCTATTTCTTCAGGCTTTGTAACTTCATATTGTGTAAAAGAACTGCTTAAGAGTTTAAATATAACCATGGCTACGTTTGCTGGATCCATAGCGACTAATTCTAGTCCGTCTTGATTGACTTTAAATTTTGCTTCGCTGACTAAATCAGAGATGATAGAGATGCTTTCCTTAAAGTATTTTGGTTCAGCTAAGACTAATTTCATGATAATCCCCCCAAATAAAATTGAACATCCATATCCTTGTTGATAGTATAAAACTCTTTCAAAACTTTTGAGGTGTGGTTGATTTATAAGAATTATGGTTATAAAGTATACTAAAGTTCCTAACCTTTCAAATAGTTATCGGAACTTTAGAGATATAAAATACACTAATTCAGGTTCAAATTATGGCGCATTTTGGCGTATTTATAATGAAAAAGAGATTAAAAAAACAAACCGAAACCAATATCAGAAAGTAAACAATGCACATCTTTACTCTACGCTATCTTTACCTACTCAATCTTAATTCTCTTCCCATCATGCACAACTGTTGTATTATCTAAACCTAATTTTGCTGCAAACTCTGCCAGCATATGCCCTTTTGCCGGTCCGGCATGGATTGGAATGATCTGCTGCGGCTTTAATAATCCTAGTAAGTCACGATGGTCCTCTAAATGCCCATGCCCGGAAACGTGCACATCCCGAAATATCCGCACATTTTTACTAAGAAGGGAATGCTCTAATTTCTCCCTGTTTAATTTGTTTATCTCCACTGGAATAACTTGACAGCTAAAAATAACCAAATCACCTGGACGAAATTTAAAATCTAATTCTCCCCGCGCAATCCGAGACAGAATAGCTTTTGGTTCTCCTTGATGTCCTGTGCAGACGATCAGGTATTTTTCCCGACCTTCCTTCTCTATCCTCCGCAAGACCTTCTGTACCTGATCACGATGCTTAAAAATATCCATCTGCTTGCTAAAATTGATAATGTTCACAGTTTCTGCCGCTCTAACATATTTGTCTAATGAGCGTCCTAAAAAGACAATTTTTCGATTTAATTTTTGTCCTAACTCCACGATACTCTTTAATCGAGCCATATGCGAAGAGAAAGTTGTAACCAGCATCGCGCTTCCTTCTGAATTACATCCCAGCATTACATCCTTTAACATTTCTTTTGCCACCGATTCTGAAGGACATTTACTATGCTTATGAGCATAGAGAGAATTGAGAATCAATAATTTTATACCTTCCTCACCAAGCTTCTGTAAATGAGAAAAATCTGGCTTTTGACCGATGACCGGATGTCTATCTAGCTTGAAATCATTCACGTACATTATTTTACCATAAGGAGTATGTAAGACGACCATCGCTGCTTGAGGAATAGAATGGGTAATATTAACAAATTCTACACGTATATTCTCCGAGATGGTATAACTGGAGCCTAAGTTCACGGCAACCAACCTATTTGGTAATTTTATACGCTCGTCAGCCAAAATAGTTCGTATAATTTCAATACTGTAGGGGGTGCTAACGACTGGAGACATAGGAAATAAAGGAGCAGCAAAGGGTACTGCCCCTGCATGATCTAAGTGTCCATGACTGCAAATGATGGCTTTAACTTGTTCTTTCCATTCAGCGATATGCCCATAATCGGGAACCGCATCTGCTTTTAGTAAAGAAGTATAAGTTTTTAACTGCACATCTTCCCTATCTTCAGAAAATTTAATGTATGGCTCCATACTTAAGCCCATATCCAAGATTACCACTTCATCATCTACTTTAACAGCAACAGAATTACCTTCAGTTTTGCTAAAACCGCTGATAGCACATACTTCGATAGGCATAAGGTCAGAAAGTTTTTAAAGTTTAAAAAGATGTAGGTTTTATGAGCTACCAAACATTAATTTCTAAGACCAAATGGCTGATTCAAGGCGCAACTATAACTCCTCATCTAGATGCGTTTGCAACTTCTAACATCACTGCAGGTTTAGAGAAACTAGCCCCAGGAATTGGCCTCAGTATTATTTTAACATTTTTCCAGAAAAAAGGCGACTTAGGTAATTGGACTTTGGATGAAGATTTTCTATATTCGCGAGGAAAATATCTAGAAGAACATCCAGAGATAATAGAAAAGCTGTTCCTTCTCTGGAAAAAGAACTCTACCTTATACCTTGGCTATGTGAAAAAACTTGAGACGTCGGGAATCCAAGATTTAGAGAAAGAATATTCCGAATTTATTGACTTATATGAAAAAGAATACACCCCTGCATTAGTTACCGAATACTTTACTGTATGGAGCGATGTGATTATCGCCAGAATTTTGAAGACTGTTCCTAAAGAATTGCATCAAGAAGTACAACAATTATCCCTTCCTTCCCAACTTACCTTTATGGGAGAAGAATCCCTAAGCGCTTTGCGTATCGGACTGCAATTAAAAAGTATAGGGGAAAAAGAAGAGAGAGGAAAAGAAAAGGAGATCATCCTACCGCAGTTAAAGAGAAAATACCCAAATATATTTTCACAGTTAGGATTACATCAGAAACAGTTTTACTGGATGAATTGCGGGTATAAATACACCCCGGAGATAACTACCACGCAATTTCTAAAAAATATCCAAGAGTCCATTATCCTGCTTGATAAAGGCAGTATTCAATTAAAAATAGATGAGTTGGTTAGCTTAAAAGAAGCACACACAAGAAAGAAGGAAGACTTGCTGCGCAGAAAGATTATTTCACAAAAAGATATAACCTCGCTAGAGCTAGTTTCAAAAGTTGCCTGGTTTCACGACCAACGAAAAAAGTGCAATATTATTGGTAGTTATTGGGCCAACCAATTTTTGATAAAAGCTGCTAAAGAAAAAAATATGAACCATAAACTCTTGCAGTTTACTTTACCAAAAGAGTTTTTGAAATTTCTTAAAACAGGACACCTAAACGTCCCTTTGCTCAAAGAACGAATGAAAGGATGTGTTTTTGTAAACTGCAGCGACGGCGAAAGCAGATTATTGCATGGAGAAGACTTTTTACGATTAAAAAAGTCTATTTTAGATATTTCTACAGATAAAGAGTTGCATGATTTCCGCGGAACAGTGGCTTCTTTTGGAAAAGTAGAAGGTAAAGCAAAAATCATACTTAACCCTAATAAGCAAAATTTAGAGAAAGGAGATATATTAATTGCTTCCATGACTCGGCCGGAATACGTTCCTTTAATGAAAAGAGCGTCGGCAATAGTTACCGATGAAGGCGGCATAACTAGCCATGCCGCTATTATTTCACGAGAATTAGGCATACCTTGTATTGTTGGCACAAAGATCGCCACTAAAGTCCTCCATGATGGGGACTTAATAGAAGTTAATGGAAATCATGGGTTGGTAAAGATAATAAAAAGAAACTCGGTTTGAGTTAATTATTTGTATCCTTTACTATACACCTAAAATTTTCTAAGAACTTTCTGATTGTTACCATCGATTTCCCACGGTGGCTAATCCTTGCTTTTTCCTCAGTTGTCATCGCAGAATGAACTTTAGAATAATGATCAGGCTTAAATACTGAGCTTAAAGGAATGCCTGGTTTTATTGGCGCTTCAATAGTAAGTGTAATAACTCCGCTAACTTCCCCTTTCCCTTGAACTAAAACATTCCCTTGTGCATCCACTAAACAAGTGCAAGACACAAATTTCGCCTTCCTGTTTTTTTCATGAGCCATCCTTTTCATAAAGAAGTCCAGCCATTCTTGATCCGACGCTTTCTCCCCTGCCCCCCAGCGTCTAGTCTTCAGTCCTAATTCCCCCTGCAAAGCTTCTACAATTAAGCCAGAGTCGTCTGCCAGAGTCATTAGCTGAGAATTTTGCGCATAAAACTTAGCTTTCTTCCTGGCATTCTCTTCAAAAGTATCGCCATCTTCAACAAAAGTAGAGTCATCTACTTGAATATCTTTCAAAGAGAGAAGCTCTAAAGGCAACCCTTCTAGTTTTAAAGAGATCTCGTTAAATTTTCCCTGATTAGTTGTTGCGATGAGAAGTTTCATAATGAATCCTTAATCTTATATTTGTACATGGCTATTCCCAGAAAGAAAAAAAGAACTCCAATTCCAAGAAGAATAGATGCTCCTTCCCAAAGCTCATAAAAGGAGTGGATGCGAGCATGTTGAGGATTGCCTGGATGATATGCCACCATCAGTTTATCATCTATTTCATAACTGTTATATCCTCTTGATCTAAAAGAGATAGTTTCATTTGAAGGTGTTTGAAATCTAATAATAGCTCGATAGCACCCAGCAAATGTCCTTTGATAACCGCATTCTCCAACAGTGCTCAAATGTATGACATCAGTGACGATACCTCTGGCATATTCAGTTTGGTTAAGAAAATAAAAAGTGTTGACCATCCAGATAACAGAGAGTAAAATAAAAATACAACCCATAACTATATTGATTTTTGCTGTGGAGACCATAGGCGCTGTTTTGAATTTAAGCTGGTAAGTTTTACGATAATGATTAAAGAGATACAGTCATTTGCTTTAAGGCTTTCATAGCTTCTTCTGCTCTTTCTTGAGGCACAAATAGGTGATCATGATAATATGCAGATACAGCATTAACGCTAATGCCTGCAGCTGCTAATTTAGCTGTAATCCTAGCTAGAAAACCAACGGCTGAAAGATCAGAGTGAACAGTTAGAGTAATCAATTTCCAAACACCCGAATAATGAAGTTTATGTTTCTCAGCAACTTTTTTTTCTAGAATTAAGGTTAACCCTTCTTTTTCCTTAAAGACCATTAAGGCTTTAATGTTAGGCAACTTTGAAACAGTACAAAATACATAGCCCTCCTTAGCGAGAGAAGGTCGCATCAGTTTTATTAGCGCATCTAAATTAGTAATACCAACCATGCTTCCTAAAAAAGTAGGAGAATTATAAACTTTTGCTAGAACGTACGTATTTAGTTAGATGGCCAAGTATACCTAGAACTAATTCTGACATACGCCAAAAGTAAGTCTAAACCTTTTGCTTAGCAAGGAAATCCATAATATCTTGATATCTCTCCCGGTACATCAGCAACGTTGCCTCATCATCAACATCCATTAGCGTTGCAACACTTCCTTTAGTAGAGACTTTTATATCTAATCCGAATCGTGAAGCTCTCTGTTCCAACTCACCAAGTCGAACTACTTTATCACGTTTATTGCCTCTAAGATGAGCTACTGAACGGTATGTTTGCTGTAAAAATCTTAGAGTATTCCAAGGGTTATTCGCCATTCCTCGAGCAAATAATTTTCCTAGGCCAGACATGGCTCCTAACCATGCAGTGATACCTTCAGAGATATGCCGATGTTCATACATTTTCTGTAACGAGCCGGCTAAGCCAAAAAGTACCAGCTTAAATGGTTTTAAAACATACATATTACTTATTCTCAGCTCACCTTGGTCAGTAGAAATTGTATTTTCCAACGTGCTTTCAAGCTGTCCAAGATGAAGCTGTAAAGCAGCATCTGCTTCCTGTACTTTGTTAAATTGTGTAGTCATAACCAAAACATCTGGCTGGCCTTTTTCTAAATACTCTTGAATTATTGTAAGAAAATCTTCTTTTCTGATACAAGGCATGTCTGAAGAAGTATAAAGTACAGCAAGATCTTGTATTTCTGGATTCACCCTAATATATTCTTTTAGGAAATGCTGATTACCCCAATCACCTGAAAATGCAGGGTAGTCAGTAAGCTTAACAATTCCATCTACTAAACCATACAACACACTGTCAATTAGCCGTTCCCGCGCTTCAAGGAGTATAACTGGGAGTGTAGGGTAAAGACTTTCTTTTTGTACTCGTTTTTCATCCCTTACTGTAGAAACAACTGATAACCCAGCTTCTTGTGCTTGAACTATTGTATATTCAAGAACACTCCTCTGAGAAAATTTTTGGTGGCAAAGAAGATCATCTCCTATGTGCGTACTTTTTCCTGCTAATATGTGCGCGTAATCAACCATTTGAAAAATTAGGATCGAAGATTCTTCACCATAAGTGGCTTTGCCCCTTATCAACCCCATCAGGTTAATCTAATCAATGATGACTAAATATAAAAATGTGGGCGGCAGGGTTCTTCACCATAAGTGGCTTTGCCCCTTATCAACCCCATCAGGTTAATCTAATCA
>CAZNUS010000007.1:42813-58328 GCA_964576385.1 uncultured Methanosarcinales archaeon
ATGATGACTAAATATAAAAATGTGGGCGGCAGGGTTTGAACCTGCGTAGGCACTAAGCCAATAGATGACTTACAGGGTTTAATCATAGCACTCTGAGGAGCACTCCTTATTCCCATGCCTTGAGTCTATCCCGTTTGTTCCAGAAACGAAAATCTCCGCTCCTGTTTGACCACTCCGGCACGCCCACATGAAATATATAAGTGATGATCTAGACCTATTCTATTTATAGGCACTTCAACCTTCATTTTTTTAAGAATTTTTATAAACTTAACTGAAATTTATACTAAAGTGAAAATAAAAGATTATGTCCTCCGCGTTGAAGCTATTGTCCACAATCACCTTCCAGAATTACGAAGAATTATGGGCTTTGGTTTTAAAGTGATAGGTTATCTTGAGCAAAGGCCTGTAAAAAGAAGCAAGGAGCCAAGGGCCATCTTCTATTTTATCGATACCTATCGAGATTGGTTATTCTTTAAGACTCCTGTTAACCGGATCAGAATAGGACTTCTATTCAATATCAGTACACCAAGACTCTTAACAATGGAAGAATTTCTAAGCCTTCAAGCTACATCTAATAACTTCTTTATCAGAATGAATGGGATTGGCAATGAACTTGTTGAAAAAAGATTCTACGAGTTGGAATGATGGAGTACAAAGTTGACTGATGAATTAGAAAAAGTGCTTTGCCCTACAAAAAATGATCCTAAAACAAGAGAAATACGATACCCATTAAAGCATCTTATTGAAGGAATGCATCTCCCTGTTGAAGAAAATTAACCCATACCCTTTAACTGTTTCTCGATTTCTTTCAGCTGTGCTTCTAGAGCATCCAATTCTCCTTCCGCAGGACGCACATATTCTTTAGGCTCAGGCTTCTCCTCTACAGGAACTTCTTCAACATGCTCTTCTTCTACCTCTACTTCCTGCTTCTTTTCCTCTTCTGGAGATAATATTTTTAGTTTTCCTTTAGGCAGATATTTTCTCAATTTACCTTCTAATAGAACATCTAACTCTTTGAGATCATTTTTCAGAACGTTAAACGTAGCTACCTTTTCTTCTTGTATTTTACGGAATTTTTCATAGCCTTGCATGAAGATGATAACTTCACGTAAAGATTCTAAAACATCTTTGCGTAACATCTTAGGGTCTGGCAACTGAACCATATACTCTGGTTCATTAATATCCTTTTTTTCCCCGTGAACTTTTGTCCCCTTTACTATTGGCTTTGGTTTATTCATGATAAAATCAACCCTAATGATTAGTAATGTTCTGGCTCGCTTAAACTATGATCTATAAAATCAACTTTTTTTTCCACTTCTGCAAGGGTGCTCTGCCACACTTCAAGCTGATGATCTTCTTCATTCTTTAACTCATTTACTTTCAGCAGTGTTTCTTTGGCATCTTCAATTTTTTTCCTAATAACCTTTATTAGGCTTAACACATCATCATATTCTTCTACTTTTACAAAAACAGGCATCTTATTCATGGTCATTCACCTTGTGTCTTAAATAATACTTTATCTATTTGTAATAATCTATCATGAGCACCTCGTACTGCTTTCCGTAATTTCGTAAAATTAGTTTCTTCGTTATACTCTGATGCTTGCAAGTGACTATGCGCTTCATGAATTTTATTGAGATCTTTCTTCAAACCATCTAATTCCCCTAAAACTCTCTGATATGCTTCTACTTTAACGTAGACGGGAAGCGGCTCCATTTTAATTTTTTGCTCAGATTTACTAAAGGTCTTCAAATTAGAAAAAGACGCCGGCTTAGCTGCTGCAAAATCCTCCTGTTCCTTATTCGGCTCAGAAGGAGCAGGCAATTCCTCACCAACTCCTGCGGCAAGCTTAAAGTCATCTGGTTCAATTACTTTTTCAAAATTCCGCCCTGAAGGAAACCTTAAGCTTCCTTCGTCCATTTGCCTAGGCTCTGGAAAAGGAACTCTAGATATTTTTTTCTTGCCAAATAACCATCCCATAGTAATCCTACTAATCCTACTGCATTTAAAAACTTTGTTTAGTATTATATAATAGTGACTACAAATATTTTTATGTAGTATTACTTTAGGGCAGAAAATGAACCGTTTTTTCTCTTTAATGATTCTTATCTTGCCATTATATGCCTTTTCTAGCTTAGCGATGGTTATCATCAACGAAGTAATGTTTGCTCCCTCTGTTTACTTAGGCTCGGCGAATGAGTGGATTGAACTATATAACCCAGAAAACGTAAGCTTTAATCTGTCTAATTGCACTATTGACAATCAAATCATCGGAAAAATATCTTTAGCTAGTGAAGCATACTTGGTGATAGTTAGAAATACAGAATTATTTGAGCAGAAGTACTCTAATATCTCCTCTTTGAATTATTCACTAGTCCCTCTAAGTATTGAATTGCCTAATTCTGGGGGTGGTATTGACCTTCGCTGTAACGGATCGGGATATAATTTAGAATATGATGGAGAAATAATTACTGACAGAAACCGCAGTTTAGAGCAAAGGAGTGATACCACTTGGGGAGAAAGTTTAGTTGATTTCGGCACTCCTGGACAAGAAAATAGTATCCAAAACCTGTCTAAAGAATTTCAGGATTTGCTGATAACTGAAGTCCTACCAGACCCTTTTGATGAAGATGAAGCAGATGTACCAAACGGGGAATGGGTAGAAATCTATAATGGAGGCACGAAGATTTTAGACATAGGAGGATTAATTCTTCGTGATCAATATTATGAAGATGAACTAGTCATAGGAGAAAATAATGTCTTAGATGAAGATCTAGTGATTCTTTACCCCCATCAATATCTAGTTATTTTCCGAAACGGGGATAGCGACTTTGCCCTTAATAATGAAGGGTATGAAGAGGTTTGGCTGATGTATGATGATGTAGTTTTAGATAAATTTTCTTACTCTGGGTCTACTAGTGGAATGTCTTGGAGTAATGTCCAAGGATTTACGTACCTAACCCAGCCAACACCAGGAGAAGATAATGCCATTACAGAAAATTGCGACTGGCTGCTTCAGCTGGATTTAAACAATTCCATTTACAAAAGCAAAGATCTTAGTTTTAATATTTCGGTAAAAAGGTTCTATGGCCTGGCACAAAATATAACTGTTAAAGGAAAAATAGAAAATATTAATGGGGAAACCATCAGAGAGTATTCTCCTTGGTCAAATCAGTGGATTGAATCAGAACAAAACAAAGTTTACTCTCCCAATCTTCCTGACGGAATTTACCAAATAAAATTCTGGATAGAGAATCTCTCGTGTAGTGATGATGATCAGAAAGACAATGAAGTAACACAAATGCTAGCCATCAATCCAGAATATCAACATTTCACTTCATCAGTAAGTATAGACCGAGCTTATCTAGGAAATGATGCCAAGGCAAAATGGGGGGACCAATTAGAAGTTAAGGTAAATATCTACAAAGGAAACACCAATATGACTTCTATAGAACTATGGGCAGAAAAAGATGGCAAAGTAGTTAGTAAACGAGGTAAATTTAATATTTATGAAAATTTTAGACCATATACCCTTACTCTTCCTTTGCAGCTGCGCCCTAATTGCGCACATGAAGATGCGGAGGATGGCGCAGTAAAACTGATACTGGAAGGACTGGGAAACAGAGCAGAAACTAGCATAACGATAGAAGGTATCAATAAGGATATCTGCAAAGATTACTCTAGGTATATTGAAAAAGAGGAAAAACAAGATAATCAAAAACTATCTTTTGATGTGATAGAGTTGCCAGCAGAAATAGAACCTGGCTCTGTTTTACCGGTAAAAGTACACATTGCTAATGATAATAACGAGCATGATTATTCATTGTATGCTTATGTTTACCGTGGAAGGAGATGTTATTCCTGCCAAGAAAGTACTAAAGAAAAGGAGTCAAATGTACAGAAAGTAAGTTTACAGGAAGAAGAAACTAAGATAGTAGATTTCTCACTAAAAATAGATAGTAATGTAGAAGAAGGAGAGTATAAATTAAAAGTAAAAATAAGAAAAGATCAACAGAAAACAGAGAAAGAAATAACTAAATCGCTATTCATTAAAGAAGGTACATTAAAAACTACCAATAATATGAAGGATGCCATTACATTAAGCTCTGAGAATTCTCCTAGAATGACTGAAGAAATAATCTCAAAAAGAACTCTGTTTAGCTCAGGAGTAGTTGTCTATGAATCTAATCCAGAAAGGATTAAAGAGATAATACCCTACTTCTTGCTTGCAGGCATTGCTTTAGTAGTAGTCCTAATAGCTTTTAAAGATCACTGAAATATACTAAAAGATCTAGCTTTCGAACAAATAAGGTTACGTATTTTAGTTAGATGGCCAATTAGTGCAATTTTCTATATTGACGACCAACTAAATACGTACAGGGTTACAAAAAGCTTAAAAACACCCTTCCTTTCTTAAAAAAAGAGTAAAATTCAAAAATACCTATTACCAAGAAAATGCAAGAGAAAATAGTCTTCCGAACAATTATTGAAGTATTAGGAAAACCTAAAGAGCATGTAGAAAAAGCCCTACAGGGATATATCCAGAAGCTTAAGAAAGATAAAGATTACAAAGTTATCAAAGAGAGTTTTGCAGAAGTAAAGAAAAGAGAAAAAGAAGAATTATGGGCTACATTTGTCGAATTAGAAGTAGAGACTGAAAATACTGGAAAGATATTTAATTTTTGTTTTGATTATATGCCCTCCATGATCGAAGTAATCAGGCCAAAAGAACTATTTCTAGAAGATTTAGAGATATCTATGATCTTAAGCGATCTGCAAGCGAAACTGCATTCAGTGGATATGGTGGCCAAGGAAGTAAAAGCTGAAAATGATTTTTTAAAGAAAAATATGGCAGGTTTATTAAAAAATTATATTACTACTCTATTAAAAGGGCGCCCAGGGCTTACTTCAGATCAAATAAGTTTCCTGACTGGGGTTCCAAAAGGTAATGTAGAAGACTATCTAGATGTATTAATCGACGAAGGAAAAGTTGATTTAAATGGAAAATTATATGCACTTGTAGAAAAGAATACAAACTAATCAAACGTGAAAACTAAAAATAATTAATCTCAATTAAACTACAATGGAATCAAAAGCTAAACGTGTAGAAGCAGTACTATTTGCTGTTGGGAAAGAGATAACGACGGAAAGAATTGCCAGCTTATGTACTTTAGAAGTTCAGGAAGTAGAAGCTATCATGGGTAGCTTAATCGAAGAATACAAAAATAAAGATCATTCACTGCAGATTATTAAAAGAGATAATGGTTGGAAATTAACTGTCCGCGATGAGTTTGTTCCTTTAGTAAGCGCCATTGTTTCTTCTACAGAATTAGAAGGAGCTATCATGCAGACTTTGGCAGTAATTGCTTGGAAATACCCCATTATCCAGTCAGATCTTATTAAGATGCGCGGCACTGGTGCATATGAACACATGAAACAGTTGGAAGATCAAGGGTTTATCATTAAAGAAAAGTTTGCCAGAACATTTAAGATTAAATTGACTCAGAAATTCTTTGAGTATTTTGACCTGCCCTCAGAAGAAGCAAAGCAGGCTTTCCTTAACATAATTCCTCCTGAAGTTTTACAAGAAGCTGAAAAAGTAGAAAAGGAAGCTGACGAGACCGAGCGAATACTAGTCCAAGAGACACAAGAGCAGGAAACGAGAAAAGAGATTAAGACTGCTACTGAAGGAGCAAAGAGAGAATAAAGTTATCTTACTATTTTTCTAAAAAAGCACCTATCTTTTTTGTAACTGAAGGTAAATAATGCCTCTAAAAAGAGCTAGATTATGCTAAAGAGTAGTTTATAAAGCAAAAAAGACAGAAAACACCCTGGAAAAACACAATATTTATAAACCAAGTTGCACACTAAAATAGGATCATTTATCGTCGATAAAATAAAAAAAAGAAAGCCTTAAGGTAGGCATTAAAATATGTCAGAAAATAATCCAGAAAATCCCATTAAAAAAGGAGAGAACAGACTCACCAATATTCCTGAAAAATACGATAAGATACTTCCTAAAGTTATTGAAGCAGAGATGGCTGAAGCATACGTTAATTATGCCATGTCAGTCATCGTAGGAAGAGCATTACCGGATGCACGAGATGGGTTAAAGCCAGTCCACCGAAGAATTCTTTACGCCATGCATGATATGGGTTTGCTACATAATAAGCCCTTTAAGAAATGCGCCAGAATTGTTGGAGAAGTATTAGGAAAATATCATCCGCATGGAGATATTGCCGTGTATGATTCTTTAGTGCGGATGGCGCAGGACTTTTCTTTACGCTATCCTTTGATCAAAGGGCAGGGAAATTTTGGAAGTATTGACGGGGACTCACCAGCTGCTATGAGGTACACTGAGGCTAAACTACAATCCCTAGCCGAAGAAATGCTCAAAGATATAGAAAAGAATACTGTTGCTTTCCGAGACAATTTTGATGGTTCTCTAAAGGAGCCAGAAGTTCTTCCCAGTGTTATCCCCAACCTCTTAGTGAATGGTTCTTCAGGGATAGCTGTCGGTATGGCTACCAATATTCCTCCGCATAACCTAACGGAAGTGTGTGAAGCAGTTATCGCCACTATAGACAACCCAGACATTGACCCAGACGATTTGATGAAAATCATGCCTGCTCCAGACTTTCCTACAGGAGGAGAACTTCTTTGTGGAAATACTCTTCGTTATGCTTATCGTAAAGGCAGGGGAAAAATAACTATCAAATCCGTAACTGAAATGGAGAAGGATAAGATCATCGTTAAGGAAATACCGTATATGGTTAATAAAGCAGAGATGATCGAACACATTGCTTCTTTAGTCCGCGACAAAAAGATTCCAGGAATAAAAAATATCAACGATGAGTCAGATAGGGAAGGAATCAGGGTAGTTATCGATGTGAAAAAAGATGTGGATGCGCAGGTGGTGTTAAACCAATTATATCAATATAGCCGGATGAAAGTATCTTTTGGTATAACCTTGTTGGCATTGGTTGATAACCAGCCTAAGTTCTTAGGGTTAAAAGAGTTGATACAGCACCATATTACTCACCGTAAAGATGTTATCGTTAAAAGGACAGAGTATGATCTAGAACAGGCCCAGCAGAAAGTACATATCTTAGAAGGTCTATTGGTAGCGTTAAATAATATTGATCCAGTAATCGCAGGCATCAAACGCAGCCAAACTATTGAAGAAGCTAAAGAGTTTCTGATGGTGAATTATCAGTTATCAGAAATACAGGCTAAAGCTATTTTAGAGATGCGTTTACAAAAATTAGCATCCTTAGAACAAGAAAAAATTAGGCAGGAGCATAAAGAATTACTAACAGATATAGCATCTTTTCAAGAGATACTTGGTTCTGGCCAAAAAGTCCTAGGCCTCATTAAAGATGAACTACAGAAAATTAAAGAGAAGTATGCAGACAAAAGAAGATCAAAGATTACATTTTCTGAAGAGGAAGATTCTGATGTTGAAATGGAAGATCTTATTGAAAATGAATCCGTAGTTGTAACCATGACCAACTCAGGTTATGTGAAAAGACAACCATTAGATGCTTACAGAACCCAGAAGCGCGGTGGAAAGGGAATAATCGCTACCGGTATGAAAGAAGAAGATGTAGTGGATTCCATTTTTATAGCGTCTACTCATGATTATCTTCTCTGCTTTACCGATCAAGGCCAGATGTACTGGCTAAAAGTACACCAAATTCCTGAAGCAGGAAGGCAGGCAAAGGGAAAGCATATTGCGAACATTGTAGAGATGCAGTTAGGAGAAAAAATAACTGCTTTTGTGCCAGTCAAAGATTTTAAGGAAGGCTATCTGTTCATGGCTACTAAACATGGTACTGTTAAAAAAACAGAATTAATGGAGTTTTCTAATCCCCGAAAAGGGGGGATCCGCGCCCTTACCTTGGATGAACAGGATCGGCTAATCAAGGTACGTTACACTGATGGTGATAATGAGATTATTATCGCGACCAAATATGGGTTAGCCAACCGTTTCAAGGAGATGGACATTAGGCCTATCGGCCGTGCAGGCATGGGTGTTCGCGGCATCCGTTTAGATGCAGGAGATGAAGTTATTGGTATGCTTGCTGCTGAAGAAGGGAAAGATATTCTCACCATTACTGAAAAAGGATATGGCAAAAGAACTCCAGTTTCTGAATATCGTTTATGCAACCGTGGCGGAAAAGGAGTGACAAATATAAAAATCACTGATAAAAATGGGCCAGTTAAAACAGTGATGCTCGTAGATGGTAGTGAGGAGATTATGTTAGTCTCAGCTCAGGGGGTAGGTATTAGGATACGCTGCAGCGATATTTCTATCACTGGAAGAGCAACACAAGGAGTGAGAGTTATGCGTCTGGAAGAAGGAGACAAGCTAGCTGCTTCTGCCAAAATTGATATAGCTATCAACGGAAATATGACCGAAGAAGATAGCTCTACTTCCTTGCCAATAGGAATACCAAATGAAAGTAACGATGAAGATGATAATAGCGACAATAATGATAATAGTAATAGTAGTGATAATAATACACCTGATGCAAGAGATGAAGACTTAAAAAGTACTATTGATTATCCAGACAATAAAGGAAATGAACTGCTTAAACAGAATAGTTCCGATAGTGAAGTTCTTAAAGAAGACTAGATTACCTAAAAGCTTTAGCTAATTAAAAACCATGAAATGTTTTGCCATAACCCATCCACAATTAGACACTCTCTGCCAGCAGGAGTTGAAAGAATTCTATGGTCTAAAAAGCGCTTCTAAAAAAAATGTAATTACCGTTGAAGTTAAAGATAAAGAGAATATATTGTTATTATTCTCGCACTTACAGTCAGTCAGAAGATTGTTGGTTCTTGTTGATCATCAAAAAGAGTTGAATAAGATTAGTTTAAATTTTCCTTGGACAGATTACTTTACCACCAGCTTTAGCTTCAAAGTAGATGTAGAAAATATAAAAGGACAGGAAAACCGATTTGAGATTGCTAAGCGTATTAGCAGTTGTTTGTTTGAAGAGTTGAAGAAAGCAGGCATTAATGCTAAAATTGATTTCAAAAATCCTGATGTTTTATTAATAGTATATGGTCTAAACAATAAAAAAGGCGAGGTTAAAGAGTATTATGTAGGAATTGATCTAGCTGGCCAGGAGATTCATAAAAGATACTATCGCCTATTCCCTCACTCTGCTTCTTTTACTGGGGATATTGCTTATTATTTGGTGAAATACGCAGGATTTTCCGGGAAAGAAAGATTATTGATTGGCTTTTGTAAAGATGGCACTATTGCTATCGAAGCTGCTCTTTACGCCAATAGGATAGCAGTACAGAAAGGAACATGTGCGTACCAAAAATTTCCCTTGTTTCAAAACATAAATATCCCGAAGCAATCACTACCAGAAAAATCGGTAAAGATATTTGCGTTTGATGAATCCCTGCCGAATATAACCGCAACCAGAAAGAACATACAATTAGCCGGCGTTCAGGAATTTTTAGATTTTAGGAAATATCCTCTAGAAGATTTAGAGATAAAATACGGCAAGGATAGTTTCGAGATTATTATTTTCTATCTTACTGCTAAGGATGAAGAAAGGATAAACGAGATTTACTATCAGATAAACTATATGTTGAAGACCAAAGGAAAAATACTGTTTATCACTAGAAAGAGCTGGGATATACCCATCTCTGATAAATACAGATTAGTTCAAAAAGAAGAGCTTATTCGAGGAGATTCTGCACAAGTATTATGGTTGTTGGAGAAGAAGTAGATTACTTTTAAGAATGTTTTACTATTATCCCAAGATCATTAGCGACCGAAACGAGAAAATTATCAGAACTTTTCTTAACATATCGCATAAAATTAATTCCAGTAATGGTACTTCTGCTTAAATCGGCGACTATATAGGCATAAAACATATCATCATGTTCTTCTGAATTTGCTCCTTTTCTTAATTCTTCAGGAACTAATTCATCAGGAATTGTCAAGAGATCATATGCACCACTAGAGATAACATAGGGACTTCTACTTTCAATATGGATTAATCTAGCTCTTGGAACTTTCAGATACTGTTTATCTCTTTCACGTTGGATCATATCAAAATCAAGTGCGGTTCTTAATTCCTCTAAAACTGTAAAATCAGTTTCTGTTAGTTCCCCTGGAGGAGTATGAAATATTCTTTCAAATTCCCCATGTAAAAGATAAGAAAAATTCCTCAATGCAGTCTCATAATTATTACCGACAGAAGCACCTAGGCTAGGAAGTTCCTTAGCTGCTAACCTTGATCCATCATACACAACAGTTATCGGTCTTTGAAATTCGTATCTATATTCAAATGATCCTACCCCTGATGGTTCATAATGTGTATAAACTAGTTCTTCCAGTTGAGCTTCCATAGTAATATTATTACGAGCTTAGATTTATAATATTTTAGCAACTGTAAAACAACCGTAGATTTTCACAAAATGAATATTCAGAACCATATTTGCTTAAGCTTCTTTATACAAAGGATACTTGCCTAGGTACATAGGAACATAGACCTTCCCATGATTGAAATTTACAATTTCTCTTCAATACCCTCTTTTTCAGAAGGATGATCATAATTTACTATCCTAGGCCCAGCCATAAAATTGGATATTATAATAATTAAGCCACCGATTGATAGATAATTAGCTACTTCAAATATTTGTCTAGCCATCCCTTCAGATTCTGCTCCACCAATATTTCTTACAAGACTTTCGGCAGTGTAAGATAAAACACCTAAACCAAGACCGACTGCACCTGCTTGGTACCATCTCTTGATTCCAGTTCTAATTCTAGCAGCTTCTTCTTCACTGATTGGATAAGAGTAAATTTTTATTCCTGACATATTGATTTAAACCCCCTAACAATTATACTTTTATTTCCATTGCTTTCAATTCCAAGGGAGAAAAATAACTTCTAGTAAAGTCCACCACTGCTTCAACTGAAAAAGGCTTGCAAGTATAAGTATCTATAGTAAACAAAGGAGGCCTTTCCCCTTTCTCTGTATAGCTGTAAAAATGCGCTCCCGAAGTTCTCCAATGAACAAACCCACCAAAGCCTAACTCATGAGCGCTGTATGTAAATGGACCGTTTAAAACTTCCATTTTAGTAACTTTTGCAAGTTTCACCAGATAATTATGAATAGCAGGAGGCTGAACTATTTCAGCAGTTAATCCTTCGATGATTAATCTCTGCCGAACTAAATCCGGCGCAAGGTTAACCCACTCATTAGTTTGTTGATTACTCATAAGTAGCATAATCACCAGCTATTAAATAAAACCATCTGCCTAAATTTAACATTTTTAACCAAAAATTTATATAAAATAGCTAAATAATAGAAAAAAATGGACAAATTAGATTGGAAGATCTTAAGCGTATTAGACCAAAATGGAAGGATGCCTGCTAGTAAAATTGCGCGATTAGTTGGCTCAAGCAAGGAAGTAGTTTCCTACCGGATGAAAAGATTAGAAAAAGAGATAATGATAACCAGATACTATCCTATTATAGATTTGCATAAGTTGGGATACCATACTACTCGCCTTTACTTTGATTTAGAGGAAATTGATACACTATTTGAAGAACAGTTTTTGCATTTCTTGGATAAAGATATCAATGCCGGATTAATTTTTCGGATGGACTACCCTTATCGATATGGTATTTTGCTCTGGGTCAAATCGATATATGAGCTTGAGGATATTGTGATTAAAATTAAGAAAAAATGTGGAAAAGTCTTATTAAGTTACACCCATGCTTTCTTCTGCAACTATAAATTATACCCCAAGGATTATTTGTTCAGCAAGAAATTTCACCAGCAGGAATGGTGTATTAAGCCAATTTCCGCATTATCTTACGATACTGACGATTTTTCCATCATTACAGAATTAGCTAATGATGCCCGCCAATCTACCATAAGTATCGCGAAAAAGCTGCATCTTCCACAGACGACTGTATCCAACAAGATAAAAGCTCTAGAAAAAAAACAGATAATTATGGGCTACCGAGCAGAGATCAATTTTATCAAGTTAGGCTATATTAATTATTTCTTGGAGATATATCTCTCAGAAAACCATAACCGTTCTCAAATAGAACATTGGGCTGATGCTAATAAAAATGTAGTCTGGCTGCAGAAGGTAATCGGTGCTTGTGATTTAGAGATTGAAGTTGAAGTTAAAGACAGAACAGAATTAGAATCTTTATTAAACGAATTAAGGACAACGTTCAAAAACATTCGAAAGATAGTCTTTTGGTCGCAGGAATACAAAAAATTTACCTTTGTTCCTTCACAAACAAATCTTTTATAAACTATTAGTCCCTACTAGAAAAAATAGGTAGAATAGATTAGTAGAGTATATTTGTATAGTAAAAAAAACTATAAGTAAAAATCATTAAGATTATCTAAAAAGAGGAAGATGGTCAGCAAACAGGAAAATATAGCCAGAATCAAAGAACATTATCGTTTTAACCGAGATGAGATTCTAGCATTACTAACTGCAGCCATCCTTACAGGGTTTATTTTTTCTTTTCGTGATTGGGGAGACCAATTTAATTTAGCAGTAGGCTTAACGAACGTAGTCCTCGGCACATTATCTGCATCGTTGCTGTTCTTCATCCGTTATACTAGCCAAAAATGGTATGGGCTATTTGAAGGATATAATGTAACGTTCAAACCTTGGTGGACTGGTATGGGTATAGCTTTAATCTTAGCATTTCTCACCCGTGGTTATTTACCATTGATTTTAATTGGCGGAGTTTCCGTTGCCGTTATGACCAGACAAAGAATGGGGGAATATAGGTATGGGTTCTCCTATTGGAACAATGGCATTATTGCATTATGGGGGATTTATTCCGTGCTTATTGCTGGTATATTATTTGGGCTTGGCCTTTACTTTTGGCCGGGAAATTATTTTTTCAACAAAGGATTATGGATGTCATTAATATTCGGCTTCTGCACATTGATTCCCATACCCCAAACAGATGCATTTTCAATCTATTATGCCAAACCCTGGCTTTATACAGTAGCAATATTACTGATGGTAGTTGCATCAATGTTATTATTGTCAAAAACATTAATCGGTTTGGTCATCTGTATCATTGGCGGATTAATGGTAGCTGCAGTATATATGGCTATAGGTTCAGATAAATAAAAAAGTACAGATTAAATTATAGATTTGAAAAAACAAGAAAAAGGTGATACATATGCATATTCATTGGGAAGACGAATGGGCAGAAGCGTTGGCATTATTCTTTTTATTCTTGGGATTCGTTATTTCAGTGCTATTACAAAACCCAACTATAACCTACTTCTCTGTATTTCTTGCAGGAGTCCTTGCTGCAAGAATTTATTATATCAAGCGTTTCCGTGAACCAATCCTGCCATTTATTTTAATCATCATTGGATTTCTGGTAGGGTACCTTATTGGCAACTTCTGGACAAGCAGAGTATGGAGTTTCATCTTTTTTTCCATCGGATTTAGTGTTTCTTATTATCTGCACTTGAAAAAAATAGTAGGAATATTTAAAAGTGAGAACTTCTTGAAGTAAAGACATGGTCAGCTACAAAGTAAAAAGTATCACCTTAAGCCGTAAGCCCGGAGCAGATAGGGAGGGATTGTGGACTGCATTCATCGGCTTATTTGAAGAAAACAATCCTCATCTTAAAGGTAAGGTTCCCCTGGACGTCATTGAGATAAAAGAAATAGAAAAAGTACGCATCAGGGATCTAAGAAATATTTCTTATTACCTTGCTGGAAACGACATCATCGTTAACGATTTAGTAAAAGTTAACTTAGTAAAAGAAGCAAATGTTCTAACCTTAACCGGCATCCAGAAATTGCCGGAATAAATTCTTAAAGAGAAGTTTGAAAAATAGTAATTTTGGCAAATTAACTATTATTTTACGCCAAAATTACGGCCATTTCAAATTCTCTTTAGAACTTTGCACATGATCTATTGAATTTTGCAAAGTTCTCTAAAATTTAGGCATAATTTACTTAAATAACCTGTAATTATAGAATAATATGAAAGCAATTATTCTTGGTGGAAAAAACCATTCTCAACAGCAATGGACTGCTGATCTCCGTGAAGGTCTTCAACCACATTTCGAAGAGATAACCATTCAACATTATGCACATTGGGGAACTGATAAAGATATTGACTTCGAAGAAGAAAAAAAAAGATTGCAACAAACCCTTAGAGCATCTAAGGATTATGCACTTGTTGCAAAATCTATAGGTACTGCCCTTGCTACAGCAGCAATCTCAGAAGGAGCAGTTCCACAGTATTGTATCTTTGCTGGTATTCCTTTACATAAAGATGGCACAAGTAAATTTTATCTAGAAGAGGCGCTGGTTAATTATTCTGTGCCAACGTTAATAAGCCAGAATATCGATGAACGATTTATGAATCCAGAGCAACTGCGTAATTTCTTTGCTAGATTAAACTGTACTACAATGGATGTGATACCAGGACAAGGTGAAGTGCATGAATACACTATCCAACAGATGGTAGAAATGGTTCAGTTGATGAATAAAAAGTATCGATAAGAAGTCTAATTTTCTGGAGATAGGATGCAAAAATACCCAATTGGTGTTTCTATTATTGTGCCACCCCAGGACTCTACTTCTTTTTTGGAATAACGTTTTATCATAGAAAAATCTTTCATGATAAAATGATCTTTATCTATCTGGTTAATTTCTAATTTGATTGATTTAAAATATTTCTGAGCTAACTCATCATTAAACTTTTCTCCATAAACAGAGATAATGACAACATCGCCAAGTTTCTTCATACCCTTAATTGCTTCTTCTTGCTTCGGAATATAGCCCATTGTATTGTTAAGGCAAATAACATAATCAAATCTAGGCAAATTAGGAGGGCTAGTGATATCTCCAAGAATAAAATCTGCGTAAAGGCCCGCAGCAGATACTTTTTGTTTTGCTAATCTTACAAAATAAGGCTCTATTTCAAGACCAGTTATCTGTAGATCATTCCTAGCTTCAAGTAACTTAATTACTCTTGTGCCATCCATACTCCCTACTTGCAAGACGCGAGCATTTTGCGATAGTTCTTGACTCAATAGTTTTATTTCAAAAAGCCAATTAGCTTTATTTTGCAACGGTATCTCTTCTAGAATATCGCAGTTAACATACACATCTTTTGGCGAAGGCATATTTCATTAAAAAAAAGAGGTATTAATAAAAGTTGCCCAATATCAGGAGATAATTCTACTCTTTATCAATCCAACGATATTGTTTATTTTTATGCAGGTGCAGGAATAGTATATTTAACAAATGAACTTATTAATTCGAAAAAAAGTTAAAATATTCATTTCTTACGTCAAGGAAAAAAAAGACTCGAAGAAAGACTTTAAGCCCCCCCGAACCTTTCTATTACTAGCCAATTTTTATTAAGTTTAACCTGTGTTAAACTCCTTTTGTCGCAACAAAAGTTGCGTAAGCAAAGTAAATTTGAAGTCCTCGTGTTCTATAAAATAAGCGTAGCGATACGT
>CAZNUS010000008.1:0-44021 GCA_964576385.1 uncultured Methanosarcinales archaeon
GTGCCATTCATCCAGCGACTAAAGTCGCTGGTTTTCTGGCTATTTTTTGCATAATAGCAACATTCTGGTAAAAAATTAAGGTAATACTAATCGAAAATAGCAGTTCTCTCAATCATTTTTATTTTTTTCCAGTAACTATAGTTGAGCAGAATTTACTTTTTGACTATCTACCTAAATACATACGGCAGATTTATAAAAAATAATTAATCTTTTGAATTTGTGAAGCATAATAACCAACAAGTGTTTTTGTACACCAATGTTCTCGGATCATTTATAGTCGATGACTCATTAAAGCTGTTGGAGGAAGGAGAAGAGAAGTTGCTGATTAAAAAATTCCCTGGCACAAAAGCGCTTCCCGATGAAAAAAAGCACCAAGTTTTAGCCCTGTTTAAAGATAGAAAATATTTCCAGAAGTTTTACATCGAAAATCTGAACTTAACTAAAGAATCGCTAAGGCATTCTGTTTCTGAAGATCAGATGATCATCCAGGCTATCGCTAACATCAATGAGCTGGATAAAACAACCAATATGCTCGCCAAAAGACTTAGGGAATGGTATAGCTGGTATTACCCTGAACTTTCAGAAAAAATAACTGACCATGCCATCTTTGCTGAATTGATATTAACAGAGAAAAAAAATAAGGAAAGCATGGGAGCTGAACTGCAGAGGGTACATTTAGAAGAGATGTTTTTGCTGGCAGAGGAGATTTCGCGGATGTATGTTTTACGAAAGAAACATGAGGATTACTTAGAGAGAACTATGAGAGAATACTGCCCAAACATACTAGAATTGGCAGGAGTAACCATCGGAGCAAAACTGATTGAATTAGGCAGAGGAGTGAAACACCTAGCGTTATTGCCTGCATCGACCATCCAATTATTAGGTGCAGAAAAAGCCTTGTTTAGGCATATTAAAACGGGAGCAAAATCACCAAAATATGGAGTGATTATCAACCATCCGATTATTACCAAAGCCCGCCGTGATGATAAAGGGAAGGCAGCAAGAATGCTTGCGGATAAATTATCTTTGTGCGCAAGATTGGATTACTTCAAAGGAGAATTTAAGGCAAAACAATACAGGGCAGAACTAGACCAAAAATTGAACCAACCTACTTCACAAAACCGTCTTCCCAAGATGAAACAGAACAAGTAACTTTATGAAAGAAATAGAATTAAAAATCCTGAACATAAATCCGCAAGAAATTAAAAAAAAGCTAATCGCTTGGGGAGCTAAAAAAACATTTGAGGGCACGATAGAAAGCATGTCCTTAGACTTTCCTGATGAAAGAATCAGAAAAAGTGATCGATTACTGAGGTTACGCAGGTTAACTAATGAAGAGGTGTCTAAAGAAAAAGATGAATCTGAATATACTGTAGAGCTTTGTTTCAAAGACAAAAAAGAAAAATCACGCTTAAAAATACAGGAAGAAACGCAAGTTATTACGAGCAACTTTAAAGATACCTTGAAGATACTAACGAAGATCGGATTGATCATAAGTAGAAGAAGGATGAAAGTAAGGGAATCTTATCAAATTAATAATACTAAGTTTGAGTTTGACTACGCTACCGGTATACCCACTTTTATGGAGATCGAGTCCAGTTCAGAAAGGGAAGTCAAAGAATGGGTAAAAAAGCTGGGCTATACAATGAGCCAAACAACGAATATGACATTTGCCAAACTAGAAGAGCATTATAGGAATAAGAAAAAGAAGGATAAGAAAAATTATAAGAAGAATATTAACAATTGAAAATAAAAATTAGAAAAATAAAAAATGAATCCGCACAAAATATTTGAAATTTATCAGGATAGAAGCAGAATTTACACTAAAAGCATTCTTCCAGGATATACCCATTTTGATGAGCGAATTTATCGTGAGGGAAAAGAGGAGTACCGAGAATTCGATCCTAAGAGAAGCAAGCTGGCTGCAACAATCACCAAAGGGTGTACAAATATAGGTATTAGAAAAAATGATGTAGTATTGTATCTTGGAGTTTCACATGGATACACTGCTTCTTTTGTTTCTGATATTGTTGGAAAGGAAGGCCTAATTTTTGGCATAGATCCAGCTCCTAGGGTGATACGAGATTTAGTTTTTCTTTCTGAGAAAAGAAATAACATCGTCCCCATATTAGCTGATGCCAACCATCCCGATACTTTTACAGAGAGGGTCTGTCAGGCAGATATCGTTTATCAGGATATCTCCCAAAGAAATCAGGCTGAAATATTCTTAAAGAATTGCCGGCTGTTCTTAAAAAAAGGAGGATACGGATTATTAGCAGTTAAGGCCAGAAGCATCGATGCTAAAAGAAAGTCCAAACAAATCTTTGAAGAGGTAAGGAGGGTAGTAGAAAAAGAGATGACAGTTATTGATTACCGCTTCCTGGAACCATTTGAATTGGATCACTGCATGATCATTGTAAAGAAATAATCTGTATTTTTAGAAGAAGTATATTTAAGAGAAGAGCATTTGATTAAAACTTCAATTTTGCTTAAGAGAGATGAACAAGATAATTATTGTCAATAGAAATAATGAGATTGTTGGAGAAAGTGATCTTAGAACAGCTATCCAGCAGGAGTTGATCAGAAGGGTTGTAAGAGTATTCTTATTTAACGATAAGAAAGAAGTTTTACTGCAACAAAGAAGTGCAAAAAAATTGCTATATCCTAATTTTTGGGAAAATTCAGTTACCGGGCATGTGGATGTAGGAGAGACTGATGAACAGGCTGCAGCTAGAGAATTAGATGAAGAAATGAGGATATCAGAAGTAGAATTAAAAAAGATATCTACCATTTATTGTGAAGAGCCGTATAATAATAGAACATTAAGAAGATTTGAAGTAATCTTCGTCGGAAAATTTAATGGCCAAGCGAGAATAGATCCAGAAGAGACATCCGACTATCGATGGGTGCCTTTAAGGGATCTACAAAAGGAGTTACAAGAACATAAAGAAGAGTTTACTCCTGGGTGCATAAAAGGGATAGGTGAATTAAAAAAATGGGAAAAATAGCAATCGATGTTGTTCTATTACCATCGGATGAAGTGATGGATATTTGCATAGAGCTGAATAAAAGATTTAAGCCCCTTTCCAATTTAAATAAGAAAAATTGTCTGCCACACATCTCTTTAGCGATGGGAGCGATAGAAGAAAAGAAAGTACAGAAAATAAAAGAAAAATTGGATATCATTGTAAAAAAATTTTCTCCGCAAAAGTTAGAGATAACTACAGTTGACTATTATATAAATCAACAGGGAGGAAAATCTTGGGAATTTAAAGTAAAGAAAAGTAGACTGCTTAAAGATTTGCATGAACTAGTGATGAAAGAAATAGTACCTCTCTGTTCCTATGATAATATTACTACGGAAATGTTCAACCAGGATGATCCAGTAGAGGAGACTTCTATCAGCTGGGTCAAGAATTATGGTAAGAAATCCGGCCAACCTAACTTGTTTAAGCCGCATATAAGTCTGAGATGCAAAGATAAGGTAGTCTATAATAAGGTGCCGATTAAATTTACAGCCAAAAGATTAGCGTTATGCCATTTAGGAGACCATTGCACTTGCAGAAGAATCTTTTGGGAAAAAGAATTAAGATAAGTACAAATGATTTATGCCTGCACCCCTATTGTCAACATAAGAATATCCTAAGTTAAAACTTAAGCTCATCCATATCTAATGGGACAAAAATGCCTCCTGAAAAATATTCTTTCCCTTCTTTCAAGTATCGCTTCTTTCTTGTATTTAAGGTCAGATCTTCGGTATGAAACACGACTAATTTTTGTGCATTAATTTTTGTAGCATTCTCAGCAGCTTCTTTCATCGTGCTGTGATTTTTAGGATGTGGCTCAAAAATCTTCTGCTCCGTATCTAAACAAAAAGCATCATGAATCAGTATGTCGCAATCTTTTACTACATCTGCATAATGTTCTCTTAACGGCTCATCTCCCAAAAAAGATAACTTTTTCCCATCAGGAAATGTAACCACACAACCCATTTGAGGACTTTTATTACTCTTAACATCAAAAAACTGAAGTTTCCAACCATCTACTGTGTGAATCTCTCTATCATTAACTTCAATAAAATTTAGATGTTTCTTTGCTTCTGTATAATGCTTTAGAGCAACAAGATGAAAAAGAGAATCAACAGCTTCTTTAACCACTTTTGAACAAAATAAATTTACATTGTGCGTTCCTGCTTCTTTTTTTGATAACGCTCGTGCAATTGGAACAATTCCTAAAATATGGTCACTATCATAATGAGTAATAAAAATATTTTTTAGATCCGATGGGTCTTTCTTTGCTTTATGAAACTGTACTAGAATCTCGTGACCACCAGCCGTATCGAGTAATAGATTAGTATTTTTGTCTTCAATCAGAATTGATGAACAAGTTGAGTTTTTTGGCATCCCTAGTGCAGTTCCAAAAAAAAGTAATCGTCTCATTTTTTAAGGAATATATTTACTTCTTTATTTAAATTTTCTTAGTAAAAAATCCCAATCGCAGCACATCAGAAACTGCGGTTTCTGGGGTTTCCTAGCAGAAACAGCTGCGGGGCATTCATTACCCGAAGTTGTGGGATTTTTACTCCCAGAAATGGGAATCGAAAGCCGCAGTAGAACTGCGGGGTATAAAACCCATTTCTCAGGAATTAAAAAATAGTTGTTTCAAGTACTTTCTAGTCATGAGAATAGTCATGAGAAATTCGCCGAAAGCGTCTTACCCCTTTATCAATTCTCTTCCTTTTTTAAGCTAATAATCTGCACCGGACAGACATCAGCGGCTTCCTGGTTCTTAGCCCGGTCTTCTTCAGTAGCGATTACTCTTTCCCAATGCTCATCTTTTTTCTGGGATCCTTTGAGATGTGCCATCCCTTCTTCGTCCATCTCCCAAAAATCAGGACAAATAGCTGCACAAGCTCCGCAACTGATACATTCTGCTTTTCGGTGGATGATAGTGTGTTTAGCCATGGGTGGTTAATGAGTAATGAAGAACCTATTATTAATGATTATTAGTTATTTTAAGGTAAAACTAGAGCTTATTTATAATATTTTCTTTTAGCAAGGCTCTATCTGCAAAGAAGGATAATGATAACCATTAAGTAATCTTAGTACAGCAACCTATCATGAAAACCAATCCTCTCGACCAAAAAGCTTATATAAACATTTTCTTTTGTCTAAACCATGAAAAGGAGTGTGATCATGTTTAGCTTAGTGCTTTTTTCTATACTTTTAGTTTCATGTTCTAGAATAAACGCCGGCGATACACCTGAAAGCACAGAAGCGGCTTTGAATATGGTCAAGACTGGAACAAGGGGAGTAGAAGTGAGTCTAGTGCCAAATTATCCGCCGCCCATGATCTATGATCAAAACCAGCTAGTAGCAATCGTAGAAGTAAAAAACAAAGGTAATTATAACCTCGGACCTCAAGATTGTTTCGTCCAAATGACCGGATTTGATGCTAATATCATTAGAGGGATACAACAAGTACATTCTTGTTCTGAAAATCTGGGAAGTTTAGAAGGGAAGAGTGTTTACAATGTTGAAGGAGGATTTAACCAGATTGAATTTGCTTCTTCTGATGTATCATTACCCGAAGGAGTTTTCGATTACAACCCAAAATTAAATTTTATCAGCTGTTACAATTACCACACTATTGCCAGCCCGATGGTCTGTGTGGACCCTATATTATATCAAGTTACGGCAGAACAGAAAGCTTGCAATCCTACAGATGTAGGGATGAGCGGCGGCCAGGGAGCACCGGTAGGAGTTTCCAATGTCAATGTAGAAATGGTCGGAAGCAGGGCTATTTTTGAAATAAATATCGCTAATTTTGATTCAGGTAGAGTGTTAAGCCCCAATGCTGATATTAAAAATTGCGGACAAATTGCCTTAGAATATACTGATTTGGATAAGGTAGAATATGCTGTCGATCTTAGCGGTGGCAGCATTATTGACTGCAAACCTTTAGATGGAATTGTGCGCATGAATAATGGCAGAGGAAAAATCGTCTGCAGCTTTGATATTGCCGGAGGATCAGCTTTTGAAACGCCATTGCTGATAAATTTAGACTATGCTTATATCCAATCCTTCGCGAAACCAGTAAAAATAATTAAAACACCCCAGTAAAGTTTAAATAGGTCGCTTATTTCTGTAAGAGAGAGAAATGATAGAAATGTTTAGATGATTACTACTATGTAAAATTCTATCTAAAAACTAAAGAGGGATATGACGATGAAAATAAAACAGAATTTATTTGTTCTAATGATGATTTCTTTACTAGCCGCTGCTTTATTATTATCCGGATGCGGAGGAGGGCAAACGCAAGCTCCGCAAGGAGGAGTATTTATTGGTGGAACGCAAGGAGTAGTTGCTTCCTTTGAGCCAATAGGAGTTAAGGAGAATGAAATTTATACAATTTATGATACTGAAGCTTTTCCTTTAGAAATTCTTTTGAAAAATAAAGGTGAAGAACCTATTCAAGCAGGAAAAGCCGAGTTAAGATTAATTGGGCCACCACAAAGCGATTTTAGGAATATCCCTTCTTGGACCGTCACTAATGCTGCTGTAATTGATAAATTATCAGAATTTAATCCTGAAGGGGGCGAAGAGATAGTCAAGTTTACCCCTAATCAATTAGCTCTTTACCAAGGAAAAGTTGTTGGCTCCTTGCCCATTACCTGGAATTTAGAGTACACCTACGATTACAAAACAAGATTAATAGTAAATGATGTTTGTTTCAAAGGAGATGTAAAAGATGAAGAGAAGGTATGTAACGTTAAAGAAGCAAAGACCTTTTCCCTCTCTGGGGCTCCTATTGCCGTAACGACTGTACAAGAGGATACTGCTGGCAAAGGAATAATTATGCTGCAAGTAACCATTAAGAATATTGGCGGCGGAGATGCTACCGTTCCTGGTGAAGAGTTTGACACTAGATTTTCGCAGGTTTCTTATCAGATTGATGAACCAAACCTATGGGAATGCAAATCTGGTGGGCGAGAAAACATGGCTAGATTTGTCGGCGATACGGCACAAGTAAACTGCAAGCTGAAGAGCCCTTTAGCAGAAACAGATATTTACACCAAGACTGTTTCTTTGGATATCAATTATCAGTATAAAGAATTGATCCAGGAAAAGATGCTGATTAAGGAAAGCGTGAAGAATTAAAGCTGGTCTTAAGTTGATAAGTTAATTTTTAAATTATTTTTATTTGAGTTTTATGAATTATTTTAACTAATTACATAATCAACAAAATGATCTATTTTAAATATATTTAGATTGAGCTAGAATAAAATCAGTTATAGCTTTCACTACTTCTTCAAAATCCTCTTGCCTAGAGAAGTTATGGTCTGCTCCGGAGATTATTTTAAGTTGACAATTAGGGATCATTTTAGCGATTTTTTTGCTTTGGCTTATTGGAACAACACTATCTGCGTCGCCATGAACAATAAGAGTAGGAATCCTTATTTTGGAAGCACCAGAGTAAGCTAAGTTTTTTTTAAGATCGTCAAAAAAAGTATAATTTAGCTTTAAGCTATGACCTTTGCTGTTCTCGTAAATCCGAAAGCCTTTCTTTTTCCAATCTGCAATCCCTTCTTGCCTAAATCTAAGGAGCTCAACTTCTTCATAATCAGAAACAGGAGCTTTTAATGCTAAGCAAAACAAATCTTTACTTTGAGATGCAGCTAGAGAACTGCAAAACCCGCCAAAACTAGAACCACTTAAACCTATCTTGTTGTAACCATTATCTTTGAGAAATCTTATGGCATGTAAAACATCGTTTATTCCTTCGGAAACAGTAATATCTTCAAATTTTCCTTCACTCTCACCATGGCCAAAAAAATCAAATCTAAAAGTGGATATCTCCTGAGAATTTAACCTTTCATTTAACACATGATTAGTAGTGCTATTTTTAGAAGTAGAAAAACCGTGCGCAAGAATGATTATGGGACTAGTTACCTTGCCGGTTGGATTGGAAATTACCCCACATAGTTTTAATCCCTTTCCGTTATCAAAGAACAAGTTCTTTTCTATCATCTGCTTCCTACCAGACTAATAAAAGCCAAAAAACTCTCTAACTGTAAATATTCATCCGAGCCCTCAACCATTCTAAATTCAATTTCTCCGCATTTATCAACTAATTCGACCTTTTTGCGGTCTTCTAATTTCAGATTCCAGATCTCCTTCTGCATCTGTTTAATTACGTCCAATCCCGACAAGCCATAATCTAACATAAGATTCAATAATTTCTTCTTAGCATCAACAAAGCTGCCTTTAACTGCTGCTGCCAGCACTTCATTAACTTCTTTCGGCTTTGCTACTGCCGCCATAGAATAGACTAACTCCGTGTCAATTTTCTTTTTCATCACCGCGCAACTTTGCAGGATATTTTCTAATCGTCGGCAGTCTCCTTCGCTGACTTCAAATAAAGCATCTTTTACCTCATCAGAGAGAGTTAAACCTTCTTCATGAGCAACTTTTTCCATCACTTGGAACATCTCCCCCTTACTTAAAGGCTTGAAGCGGAAGACAGCACAACGCGATTGGATGGGATCAAGTATTTTAGAAGAGAAGTTACAAGATAAGATCATCCTAGTGGTTCTAGTATAGTTCTCCATCGTCCTTCTTAATGCCTGCTGAGCTTCTTTAGTTAAGGCATCACATTCATCTAAAAAGATGATCTTAAATGGAACGTCGCCAATAGATTTAGTCCTAGCAAAGTCTTTAACTTGTCCGCGGATAGTATCTATCCCTCGAGAATCGGAAGCGTTTAATTCCAAAAAATTCTGGCGCCAATTCTCTCCATACAATTCTCTAGCCATAACTAAGGCTAAAGTTGATTTTCCAACACCTGCTGGACCGGCGAACATGAGATGAGGAATGTTTTTCTGCTCGACAAAAGCTTTTAATTTTTCTACTATCTCAATCTGCCCTTTAACTTCGTTAAATTTAGAAGGGCGGTATTTTTCTGTCCAGATAGCTGAGTCCATTTAAACCCAAGAATGCTTTTATTTTATAAGTTTTGCTTAAGTGAGAAATGGATGTTAAGTAATGTTTATAAACCATCCGAAAATGTTCTTTAGACAGAGCGTAGTTATATACCATTTAATTTTTAACAGGACGCGTTAAAAAAAAGAGGATGAAAAAAAATATTAAAATAGGGTTGGGTATTGTCGGCTTGTTTTTACTGTTATTAGCGTGGTTTTTTAGACCTTTTTTCCACGAAGTAGTTATTTATTTTTATGCCAACGGAATTCTATCTCTATTATTGGTATTGTTTATAGGGACTATTACATTTCTTTTAAAAAAGAAAATCCCTCTTCAAAAGAATAAAAAAGTACACGCTAGAAAAAAGAGTTATTCAGCTGCTAATTCTCTGCCTGGATTAATATTAATAGGGATACTTATAGCAGGCATCATACTTTATGCTTTCTCCATTACAATATTGATTTGGACAATATTACTTGCAGGGGTTTGGTACTTTTTTTATAAAAAAAAGATAAAAGGAAGAGCGATAGTGGTAATTTTTTACTTTTTGATGATATTTGTATTATATTTTGAGCCAGAACTAGCTCACTTAATTACTTCAAAAGAGATAAATTTTGAACAAAGAGAAGATTTTCCAGAGATAAAAACAATAAGAATCCTGCCAAAATTAGTCGCTACACGCTATGCTGAAGATTCCTTACAGAATCCTCAAGAGATGCTGGGAGATTCACAAATAGTAATGGTCGATAATAAATTAATGAGAGTTTTTCCTCGATTACCTAACAGTAAGTATCTTTATTTTACTAGTAAATTAAGTGGTTTTGTTACCATAGAAGTATCTGCATTAGAAAAACATGCTCGTATAGAAAACCAAGAATTTACTTACTCTGAAGGGATAGGGGTATTAGACAATTTATACTATCAGTTAAATAAGAATAAATACTTTGTTCAGTATAGTGACCCTATTTACCTTAAAGATCCGCAGACTAGCCAATGGATAACCGTAGTGCCTTACATAGGGTATAGGTATTTTCCTTTTCAGATACCTTATTGGGCTGGCTTTTTTACGGTTGATAGCAAAGGAATTATGATCGACCATAAACCAGAAGAAGCAGTATTGTTGCCTCTCACCAAAGGAAACCGGGTATTCCCGACGGAATTAACCAGATATTATACTGAATCTTATGCATATAAACAAGGACTTATAAATAAGTGGTTCATACACAAAAACCATCCTTTGATCGATGAAGAAGAATACTGGCCACAGCCATTTCATCTGCCTACAGTAGAAGGTTACAAACAAGTGATCTTTACTCGACCATTCGGAAATTCTTATGGTATTTTTAAAATTTTTATATTTGATGCCACCAGCGGAAAGAAAGAAGTGATTGAATATGATCTGAACACATTACTGATAGGACCAGTAGCATCAAAAGATTATGTTGCTAAGGAGTTTCCTACCCTCGACTATAATGAATTTATAATCTTAGAACCCCGTCCAGTAACTGTGGATGAAGAACTTTATTGGCTAATGTCAATAGTAGATTATTCTGGAGCAGGTGTTTCCAAGACCATAGTAGTTAACACCAGAACAGGCAAAGCCATTGAGTTAAAGAGTATTGAGGAAATAGAATCATTTGTATTGAACAAACAGTTATCTGTGGAAAATAGTCTCAAAACAGAGCAGAAAGGAGAGTCAGTAGATGCTGCTACGGTAATAAATAAGCTGAAGGAGATAAAGGATAAATTAGTGTTATTAGAGCAAGAATTGGACTATTTAAGCGAAAGGTTGAAAAAAGAGGTGAATTAATGAAAATTAAAGAAATACGAGATATTGTTTTGATTGTAGGAGTATTAGTGTATGTGTTAACTTTTTCTTTTATCAGTTTAGTACCAACATTATTTCCAAATTGGTATTATGAGATGGTAAGCTTTTCACAGAATCCTTTGCAAATTTCGCCGCAATGTGTCTCTGCTCAGGATGAAACACATTCCTTGAGAGTTACTGTTTGGAATTATGGCCTTGAAGATGTAGAAGATCTCGCATGTAGAGTAACAGATACCTCCGGGCTTACTTTAACATCAGAAGAAAGTCAGACTATAGGCGCATTAGGAACACAATCTTCTGATATCTGCATGTTTGATTTAACAGGAACGTACAAGAAGCCGATAAGGGTTGTTGTAACTTACGGCGACAAAGTGATGAAGCAGGCAGTTGACTGCTATCCAAGCGGTTATTAAAAGTATTATTTTTTTGTTTAATATTTTTTTATTTATTGTCAAAGAAACCGCCCACCACTGATGATCGCCTGTGGGCTCAACACCGGTGGCATGCTCGCTTCGCTTGGAGTGGTTTCTTACTATGAGTTTTCTAATCAATGGTTTAAGCGGATGTGACTACACCACCAGTGAAACTAACACTGGTAGAAAACTCCTATTTTAAAAGGAGAGATTAAGACCTGTTAATTTCAATTGAGAAAAAGCCCCCTAACCAAATTCTTTATATACTTCTTTTAAAATATAAATTCCGTAATGAAATATTGTAAAAATTGTGGAGCAGAATTAGAAGACACAGATAATTTTTGTGAAAAGTGCGGAACTAAGTTTAAAGCAAAATCGCCTTCAAAAAAATCTATAAAATCTCAAAATCATTCTGATATATCTGTGTCTCCATCAAATAAGCATGTTCTTCCTGCGATACTAAGTTTTTTCATTCCTGCTCTTGGACAATTTGTTAAAGGACAAGTTAAATGGGGGTTAACAATTTGGTTGTGGTTCATTCTGGGTAATTTATTGATTGGAGCATTAGCTGGATTATTTGGGTGGTTTTCAATTATGCTATTTATCGTTTTTAATCTTTTTATGTGGGTATATCAAATACATGATGCTTATAATGCTCCTGAAATAGAACCAAAAGAAGAATGAAGTGGGCTTTTTCTCAACTTTGCTAACGCAATTCGACCTCACGTTGTAAAGTCGAAGAAACTAACAGCTATCACATATGCTATTCTCAAAACACCCAAAGAACTATACTTTTTATCCAATCAATTAATTCTGTATAAGAAACACCAAAGATATAAACCAGCATCAACATCACTAGAATAAGATAAATGATGAGATGCATACTTTCAGAAAGGAGTTTCATCAATAAAATAGCAGCAGCGACTAGTACAGCAGCAGTTACCAGCATGACTATATCCATACCATTGAAAATGAAAGAAGTTATTTAAGCTTTATTCTCTTAAAATATAGATGATTTATGATAGTTATCAATGAACTACTAACTCAATAGAGATAGGCTAAAAATACCTAGAAAAATCAACCAGCAATTAATAGATACTCCACATCTTCAACATTACCCTGTAAAAACTGATAATTCAAAAAATCAGAATAATACTTTTCAAAGTTCATTATTTATTCCTCACTATCTTCGTTGTTTCCTGAAGGTATAGCGCTTTTAGAAATGACAAATACATCACCTATAGCCTTAACTAACTGGTGAGGTACAATAACTCCTTTAGCACTACCTAACACTTTACTCAAGAAGGAATTTTTTGTCGCTTTAATCTTCCAGCCAAACACTTTATTACCCGAGATGATGCTATCTTCCACATCCCCAAAATAATCACCATTATCAGTAAACACCCTTAAATCATAAGTTTCAGTAACTTTTTTCATCTTTAACATGGAAACCACCTCGCTGTTGCTCAATTTTTTATTGTAGCTTAATTAGCTTTAAATAGTTTTCTATTATAAACTAGCCAATGATAGAGATTATCGGGACCTCCCATATTGCTAAAGAAAGCATTGAAGAGATTAAAAGAGCAATCAATGAACGGAATCCGCAGGTCATTGCTATAGAGCTGGATACTTCGCGTGCGGCAGCATTGATGTCAAACCAAAAGAGCAAACTGACTGTTGCTAGTGTGATGAAAATAGGTATCAAAGGATTTCTTTTTGCTAAAATAGGGCAATTTGTCCAGCAAAAGCTAGGAAAAATAGTTGGCGTTGATCCGGGAACAGAAATGAAGACTGCTTTAGAAATAGCTAAAAAGAAAAAACTAGATATTGCTTTGATAGACCAGCCTTTAGAGAAAACACTTAAAGAATTTTCTAAAAATATTACACTCCTAGAAAAGTTGCGCTTCATTGCCGATCTGGCCAAGAGCCCTTTCCAGCAAAAAAAACAGCTTAAAGAGTTAGGCTTGTCAGAGTTTGACCTTAAGAAAGTACCCTCTACGGAACTCATCGAAAAGATGATGTCAGCGCTGAAAATACGCTATCCCAGCATCCATAAAACATTAGTAGAAGATAGGAATAAGTATATGGTCAAGCAGCTGGTGAAAATAATGCGTACTCACCCTGAAAAAAAAATTCTGGCGATAGTCGGAGCTGGACATAAAAAAGGGATGGAAGAATTGCTGTTGAAGGTAGATGTGGTTTGATGAGAATATTTATTCAGAAAATCTACGAAAAGCAAAGGAAAAATATTTATTATTAATCTCCATAGCTAAATCTTCCAAATCAAAACATTGAAAATTATTTAATTCTGGACGAAGCCTACGATTTACCTCTACTAATATCTCCTCTGGAGTCATTGGAGTAAAATAATCCACCCCTTGGGACGTGATTTGAAAAGTAGCAATTCCCTCTTCTGATACTACATCGTGAACAACTGTCAGCGGGAGATGATGATGTACAGTACTATCTATAATTACTGCTAGATCATTGGGACTAAAGAAGGAGGGATGAGGAAACACCTCAGGATCATATTCAAGATGCTGAGCTTTAAGATATTCAATGACCCTCTCTGAAGGATGGTAATGGACTAATCTTACATCTTGATTATTGGACAGCAGCACATTTAGCAGCCGCAAATTAGTGTTAGTTCCACTTGTGCATATCCCTTCGACAGTCTGAAAAAAACTATTCACGCCCAATTCATACCATCTATTTTCTTCGGGAACAAAACCCCAATAATCTTCCAGATGAGTTTTTCTTAATGCTTTTCTTATTTGAGAATATCCCTCTTCTTTGGTTGCTGAAACTACATCTCTGAACCAGGTAGAATCATGATATCTTAACTTCTCTACCGATCGTGGAAATGGCGCTAAGATATACCCTGCTGCCAGAGTAGTCAATAACAATGCTAAGCCACTTACCTTCTTTAGATCCCACATAGAATGGTGAAAAAGGGGAGATTATTTTTAAACTTTTCAGTAGTAATTTTTAGGAGTAACACTTAAAAATAACATTATATTTTTTGATCCTATGAGATACCGCAGAGGATTAATTATACATTTTGAAGATGATGTAGTGCAAGCACAAAGTGTAGCTGACACTCTAAGAAGAATCCCTAGTTATCTCCAAAGAAGAGACACGTACTTTGATGGAACACAAGATCAATCCCTTATCCCTTCATTGGAAGAATTCTGTAACAAATTTAATCTTAATCAAGAAAGAAGGGTTCAACAAGCTTTTTCCGAAGCTAAGATCCATACATCTAATCAAGCCGGATATCAAGCAGCTGAAAAAGAAGTTGAAAAATTAGTCCACCAAATTGATGCCGTTTCCGACCTGCCAGTTTATGTTAATGTTGCTTCAGGTATTGTTGGGAGAAGGTTGATCCATGAATGCTTACCAGATGTAATTATTTCCGATACTTCGTTTCCATTAAACGGCCAGGCTACGGTACAATGGATGAATTCCCATGGATTAAGCTCTTTTCCAGTAATTGGACTTTCTGCTACTCCATTTAGAGATCTGGTTGATGAAGTTCAAAGTTTTTATACTGCACAACCCGGTAAAGTTTATTTGGATAAAGCACGCGTAGAACCAGGGATTACTTCACAACTCTTTCCAGCCATCTTTTTTGCTATGGATTATACTTATCTGCGCCACGAAACTTTTCTAAGAAGTTATAATGGTGGTGCTGAGTTTAGAGACTCAAGATAAAACTCATTTCTCCACCATATATTTATAAATTAACCACTCTTTAAGGATAAAAGGTAGCAGTGGCAGGAAGCGCAGGGGTCTTTAGTGATTCCCAGGAAAGTCCGCCCACCATCTTTGCTGTGAGCATTATCACAGTGGCCACTTCCAGAAGGAAGGAGGGGAAATCCCTGAGTTCTGGCTCAGAAACGGCACGTCCTGTACCATTATGGTATGATATTGGCGAAGTGTGCTGTGAAGCATGCGAGTTAACCCATGGACGTCGGTACAGGGAACGATGAAACGGCGAATCTTGGCCGGTGCAAGTTGATATTCAACGCTCAGTAAAATGCTTCCACGAACTATCGATGCTTTTTAGCATTTTGGGTTCGACAGAAGGCGGCTTATGCCACTCTACCAATTCATTCAACAAAGAAACTACTTTGTTGGTGCACAAATGTGATGAGAACTTTGCAAAATTCAATAAATCATATGCAAAGTTCTAAAGAGAATTTGAAATAGTCCTAATTTTGGCACAAAACAATAATTAATTTGCCAAAATTACTATTTTTCAAACTTCTCTGATAGTTTTCACATTTTGTGTTTTTTAGAAAAAAATTGAGTAAAAACCTCACTACCACTATGAAGACTTACGCAATCCTAGAAAGAAGAGAGACACCTGTTTCAGAAGAAAAAAGAGGAGAAACCGAACATCTCTGTGAATTAGTAGAAGGATTAGTGGTAACTCTTCAGCACTTACAAACTCCAGTACAACTATTTAAAAGACCAAGGGATTATGCTTTCTTAAGAAGAGATATTATTTAGTAAAAGGTTAAAAGAAGAATAGCAATAATAATAAATAATCAATACCTTGTAAGAGAGGTATTTCTTTCCAAAAGATATATAAAATAGTCCGTAAAATAATCAGCTATGGCAGAAGATAATCGTATTAGGCTTCCTTCCGGCCAGGGAGGATTGACTAGATATTTTGATGAATACAGCTCCAAGATTGAAATTTCTCCGGTAACCGTTGTTATTCTTTGCGTGATTGTAATGATTTTAGTGATTACTCTGCACTCCATGGGAGGAAGCTTATTCAATTAAAATGTTCCCCGGAATGAATCCACGGAAAATGCAGCAGATGATGAAACAGTTAGGGATCCAGCAGGTAGATATCCCCGCAACAGAGGTCATCATCAAGACTGAAAATAAAGAGATTGTGATAAATAATCCCTCAGTAGCAAAAGTAAATATGATGGGACAGGAAACGTTCCAGATTTCTGGCGAGGTTGAAGAGCGAGAATTGTCTGTTGGAGAAACAAGACTAATTTCTGATGAGGATATTCAAACAGTAATGGAGCAGACAGGCGCAAGTGAAGAGAAAGCAAGAAAAGCTCTGGAAGAATCGCAAGGAGATTTGGCGGAAGCGATTCTTAACCTGAAGAAATAGGAAGAGTATTTCTTAGAATAATTAAAATGTCAGATTAATTTTATGATAAAAGTAAGATAAGCAATCACAATATTTTTATAATCCAAGAATAAGCAAGATAGATATACGAGCAATACATGGCAATACCAGAACTTAGCCCTCTGCTGAAGGCAAAACAACAGTATGATATCGGATTTCATCTTCTCAAAGTAAGCTACCCTATGCTTAAAGATCCAAAAGTACTTGTAGGAGTAGTTCATAACCTACTTCATTCTGCTGAAGAGTCTATGGACACCATCTTAACTTATGATCGTAAGAAGATGTTAATTCCCGCTTACCCAACTAATTTTCATGGAAGATTTGATGTTTTTCAGCGCCGCAGCGCACCGAGGTATAAGATTCCAGTAGAAATATCTTCAGCTCTGCTGAAAATGAAAGAAATTACTCAAGACCAGCAAAAAAGCCCGGTAGAGTTTTCCAGGGATAAAAATTTTGTACTCTGTTCAAAAGATTATAAAACAAGAGTAATAAGCTCACAAGAAGTCCAAGAATTCTTAGAGAAAACAAAACAATTGTTAGACCTAACACAGCAGATAATCACGTCCCACGAGCGAAAGGAATAAAAAGGAGCATATATTATCTATACTTTTAAGTAAAAAAATCAATCAAAGATTGATAAAAAAAAATACTTGATTGAGTTTAAGCTGAAAATAAAGGTCTGATACGTTATTTACAGTGAAAAAAAGCTAAAGATAAATACTTTATGAATGAGTTACTTTTAGAATCACGGGAAGAATTAAAGCGTCTAGAGCATATTATTTATGTTACGCTAAAATATACCCGCACTGTCGATGTGCTCGTCAGTGCTCTGCAAAGACTCGTAGAGATTTATGATTTAATTATTGAAGCATTATTGGAAAAAAGCAAGGGAGAAGGAAAGATTACAGCTTTGGTTAAAAGTCCAGCACTACGAGCTACGAGGCTAGGGGAACTTTTTCCTGAAGACCAAATACTAAATAAACACTTAACATTCTACAGTTTTCTGAAAACAATCTTAAACCAGCCGTTTACTAAACGAGAAGAGTTTCGGCGCCACGTTACTCACGTAGTTGTTTTGGAGAAGAGCACCGCAGAGATAGATATAGATAATTTGGTGAACTTTGAACGGTTTGCCCACCAATTTTTTCGTTACGCTTGGGAGCAAGTGGTTGGAAAGAAGGAAGAAGATTAGTCCTTGAACATTTATTATCTAAAATGACTACTGTCTTCCAAAAATATTAAATACCACCAGAACTTCCTCTTCTTAAACATATAGCTAGTTACCACCTAAACTGGAGTAACTAAGAAATATCTTCAAACATCTGCTAGATATAATAAAGAGGAATATGACTAAATTTATCGCATTAATATCCGGAAAAGGTGGTGCAGGAAAAACTACTGCCACCTTAAATATAGGACAATCTTTAGTAAATTTAGGAAAGAAAACTCTTCTGCTTGATGCAAATCTTGTAACACCTAATTTAGCTTTACATCTTGGATTGATGAATCCTCATGGTACTGTTAATAAATTTCTGAGAGGAGAGAAAAACCTTAAGGAAATAATTTATCTTCATGAAAGCGGTCTTTCCGTAATCCCTGCTTCTCCATCCTATGCAGAATTTCAAAAAACAAATTCGCAAAAAATAGGCAAGATCTTTGAACAGCTGGAGAATGTAGCTGATTTTGTGATTGTGGACTCCCCTAGCGGATTAGGTGTGGAAGTCAGCGAAGTTTTGAAGAATAGCGATGAAGCAGTAATAGTTGTTAATCCCAACCATAGTTCAGTGATGGACGCATTAAAGACAGTTGAATTAGCTAAAAAACATGAGGTCATTATTCCAGGAATATTATTAAACATGAGCAATAATGGCAAGTACGAGCTTAAGCCAAAAGAGATTGAACATATCTTAGGATACCCGATATTGGCTGATGTAAAATATCATAAGAAATTTAGAAAAGCCTGCCACCAACAGCAGCCATTAAGCTACTTATACAAATATTCATCAATGGCCAGGCAGTTTAAACAAATCGCATCATACTTAAGTTTAGATAAGGAGTTAAAATTGAAATGAGTTTAAAGCGTATAGTGATTAAAACAGAGGAATGGATGAAAGTAGCAAAACTAAAAAAAAGAGGATGGAATGAGAAGGATATTGAGAAAGCAGAATCTATTTTAGGTGGAAAAAAAAGCCACGATGTCCATTTCTCTAAAATAGTCTTTTGGAGCGCTTTAGTCATTATCGTTATTGCAAATATTCTTGTTTCAGTTGTCCTTATCCCTTTTTTAGTAGCGCTAGATACCTTAGTATTGTTTGCTATTGTAGCTTTGTTAGGGGGTGTTGTAGGATTCTTATACAAGCATCTGATCACTAACATAGGACATCTAGAACTAAGACATCATGTGATAGCTGGAATACTTATTCCTGTGATAGCATTAGCGAATGTGTTTGTGATGGTTACTCTTTCCAATAAAATCATGCAAGGAATTGGAGTTAATTTACCGCCGCACAATCCTTGGACCATCAGCCTAGTCTTTGCGATCGCATTTATTATCCCTTACTTAGCTAGACAGATGAAACAAGCGGTTTGGAAATAATTTATTAAAAGATGCCCCTTACGTTTTCATCAAATGGGTCCCAGCAGTCAGATCACTACATTCGTGAGTTGCTTGAAGGCAACAGCTGTGGTGTTTTAGACCCATTTTCATTTAGTAAATAAGTTTGTCAAGTCTTCTGTATTATCAAAGAAAATCGACCACTACCAGTCAATAGACTGGTAGTGGTCGATTTTCTGGTTCTCATTTTCCACTTGATGTGAATCATAAAGATTTCCACCAGTGAAATACACTGGTGGAAAATGAGATTCTAAATAGCTTAAGCAACAATACCCCCCCCGCCACAGTTGTCACCACTAGAGAGTTTAATTTATAAATATGTTTCATTTTAGTAGAAATAATGGGAGATATAATCGAAAACATAAAGAGAGCCTATCATGCATTTTCAACAGGTTTTGATAGCCCCGATATAGTTGCTTATCATGGTACAAGTCTACCTGCGCTTAGAAGGATAATGGAAACTAGCCGGCATATTGGACCTCGAACTCTCAATTATAGAGCTGAAGAAGTTTTTGTTTATCCGATTAAAGACAGAGCAGTCCTGCCTTTTAACGTAGAGTTGCTTGCTGATGAAGAAGCACAAGAAGAAGCGTCATGGTTTGCAGAACGGAATGCGATGGAACACTTTCTAGCTGAAAGATTAGGTCTGGATCCATTTCAAGCCGCAGACGGAATATTTCGTACATGGAACGTTGTTAACGGAGACATTGATAATTTAAGAAAAGTAATAAGATTTGCTAGAAAAAAGTACACGAGAGCTGAAGCTAGCAGGTTGTACGATGAATCCAAAAAAAGGAAAGGCATAATTATTGGCTATTCGCAACAAATTTTTGATTCTGGAGAGCCAAGACAGCTTGCTGAAGAACCTGAAATCGCCGCCGTGGCGGTGATAAATATCGATATTGGCTCTTTAGTAGGCATCGAACCATTAGACCAAGAGTCATATGATTATTTATCATCCTTAGAGGAGAAAATATAATGCATGGACAATTAAATAAATTGGGAAAATGGGGAGAGCTTCACGAAGAATCAGAGCTTCTGGCTATTGAAGCAGAAAAGATTAAGGATCCCAGCCAGTCTAGAGAAACCTACCGTAGAGCAGCGGAAAGAGAAGAACAGTGTTTAGAACATGTCCCCTGGCAAAAACCGATAGAATTCTATGAACACTTAGTAGTAAGCGCAGCAGCGTTATATTTTAAAGGTGGGGACTATAGAAACGCTCAACGAATTATAGATACATACCAAGAAAAAGTAACTGCACAGTTCCCTAAGATGAGATTAGATGAAGTAGTTGAGGCGCTTTCAAGGATAAATGAATGATACATCATAAAATACCCTCCAGAACTTTCTTTACTCTTCCAACAGATGCTTGACCATGGCTGCGTAAGCTGGCCGAGCGATCAACACACCAAATGAAAGCCCAGCAATAGTAGTGAATGCAAAGCCTTTCAATAAACCTGCGCCAGCAAACCATAATGGAACCATTCCTGAAAGATTGGTAAGATAAGCCCCCATGACTATAAACATGGCTTGTTTAATTCGTAACTTCCAGTCGGACACTGTTTCTCTACGTAAGGTCTCATCAGTAATGACGACCAGATGATCTACACCTGTACCAGCGACGATAATGATACCAGCTATTGCTGCTAAATCTAGATTCCAGCCTACTAGAGCGGCAAAGCCCAGAATCAAAATCATCTCTGATACTAACACTAAAACCATGGGAAGAGCAATCTTTATTTTTCGATAACGTAAGATAACAATAGTCACTACAGCTAACAATGCAAGAAACCCAACAAGAACAACATTTTTTAAAAATTCTTTACCTAAAGAGGGAGAGATAGTATCCATTTGAACTACATCTAATTTTACTGGCAAGCTGCCAGTGATAATTATAGTCTGCAGACGTTTCATATTCTTTAAAGCATCAGCAATGGCTTCCTGCTGTGTTCTGCCAGCGCCTGAACCAGAAATTTGTACATTTGTTGTAGCGCGGCCTTTAAGTTCTGCTCCTATCCGCAAGGAATCTACTTCTTTATCATCTAAATATAATATTAAAGATTCACTTAAGAAACTGCCACTGGTATCGCTGACAATGGGCAGATCTTTAGTCAGTTGAGCCTGTTTATCTGCTGCTTCTGGGCTGAGAGTTATCCCAAACATAAATCGACAAGCATAACTCCCATCTTGCTGTTTAGAACATCCTTGGTTAGGATCAATACCAGAACAGTCAGCACTACGGCAAACATAAGTTATATCTTTCTTACCACCAAAGAAAACAGTATCATTACCTACCTTAGCTTCAAACTTCCCTTGTTTTGCCAAAAGCTCTTTGACTTCTTCCTCAGTAACTCCGGCAATTTCGATAACGATAAACTGATCTCCTGATAAATCGGAAGCAGCTCGTACAATAACATCACTTAATCCAAATACATTTAACCTTTCCTTGAGATTAGCAATCGTGGAATCCAAGTCTTCCGCAGTGACTTTTTCTGCAGGTTTAAGCACTACTCTCGTACCACCCTCTAAGTCTAGACCTTTTCTTAAATTTGAAGTAGGCGCTTCCTGTATTTTTAACCCAAATTTAACATCATCACGTTCATCTGTTTTAGCCAATAAGCTATAAGATCGTTTATCAGTCTGAATACGAACTGTTTCATTAGCTTGGATATCCTGGACTAAAGAGTAATAGGCATTTACTGAATTAATTTTCTCTCCATTAACGGAAATTATTTTTTCCCTAGCCAAAGGTGTTAGGGAACTGATAGGATTCTTAATTCCTGCTAATTCTGCAGAAGAGTTCTGCTCTACGCTGCGAATGGAAACTCCCTCATTGCCAAATAGCTGTGGCCGGATAGAAACAAGAGCAAATAGTATAAACAATAACCATACCACAACTCTCCAATCTTTGAAGATATTTTTAATTCTGCCCATGTTTAATTTTTCTTTTAATTTTTGTTAGGATTTCCCATGCTAATCAATGGATGTGATGGATTTTTTCCTTCTCTTTTTTTTCTAAATATAACCGTAAAATTCCAACGTTCTGGATCCAGGTCATAATCATATCAACTAATAAGCCAATAAATAAAATAAGCATTATTTGCTTGATAACATCGCTTTGCACAAATATTAAAGCAACCAATACTGCAGCTAGGGTAGTAAACGTCATAGTTAATCCCGTCGTGATTGCACCGTAAATTCTTTCCATGACTGTACCTTCTTTACGCTTTAGCACTCGTGAAGTAAGCAAAATATCCGTATCAACAGAATAACCAATAAGCATCAGGAAAGCAGCGATGCCCGCCGAGCTCAATTTAATCCCAGTAAGATTAAATATCGATAGAGTAACGGTAATATCCGAAACTGCTGCTAGGATTACGGCTAGGCTTGGAACAGGAACGTGAAAGTACACAAAAACCACTATCCCCATAAGAATAAAAGCTACAGCCAAAGCAACAACTATTTGCTTAAAGAAACTGCTACCTAATGTAGAGCCAACTATTTCTATGCTATAATTTCCTTTTTCTACCAGACCCTTCTCTTTTAAAGAAGCGATGAGGGAATCAATATCTTTTTGCTCTTCTGCTTCAGAATCTATAGCTAACCCTACTATTTTTCCAGTAGAGCTGATGGTTCTTACTGAAATATCCTTTCCTGGAAATTTTTCTTGCAGATATGAGTCCAGATCTGGGACATCAATAGAAGTCTGTAAGGTAATCGTTGATCCTCCTTTTAGCCCGATTCCCCGATGCACAAATTCTCCGGTTGCAGCATACTGGCTAGCAATCTGCACTATTGCTAAAAAGAGAAGCAGAAAGGGAATAAACATAATCTTCTTATAATGATTCTCATAAATATTCTTGAAAACGTGTTTAACACCCATAAGGATACCTTTTTGTTTAAACAAAATGTTTAAGCTGTTGCATAAAGAAAAATATATTGGTTATTTTTAGGAACTATATTTTTCTTGTACAGTTCTCATTTAAGGGATTATATATAAAGATTATTGATTTCTTTGCATAAAGTGGATATTGATTTCTTTGCATAATTCATATCTTTGCCTAAAATGTATTTACAAAAAAATAGATTGATCTACAGAATATCTGGAATACTAAATTTGACCAAAACTAAACTTGACCAAAAGAGACGAAACCACACAACAAGATTTATAAATAACATTTAAGTGCTAGAAATATGCACACAGCCAATCTAGCAAAAACTAAAGAGCCGGCATACATATTTGTTTCCGGCGGTGTTATTTCCGGTATAGGCAAAGGCATCTGCGCTGCTTCTATCGCCATTCTTCTTAAGAAAAGAGGTTTTAATGTTGGGATTATCAAGTGTGAAAATTATCTAAACGTAGATTCTGGAACGATTAACCCCATAGAGCATGGAGACCCATTTCTCTGCAATGATGGATTAGAAGCAGACATGGATTTAGGAACATATGAACGCTTTCTTAGCGAACAGATGGGGCATAAAAACTTTACCACGATGGGTCAAATTTATTACACCGTTATCAACAGAGAACGATCCATGGGTTATGAAGGAGAAGATGTAGAAGCGATCCCCCATGTTTCTAATGAAATTATAAGAAGAATCAAGGAAGCTGGAGAAGGAAAAGAAATTGTCATCGTAGAGTTGGGCGGTACTGCCGGAGAATATCAGAATATGCTCTATTATGAAGCTTGCCGGATCATGAAAGCTACTATGCCTAATAAAGTGATCAATGTTCATGTTTCTTATCTTCCCGTGCCAAAACACTTAGGTGAACCAAAAACCAAGCCTACTCAAATGTCTGTGAGCACGTTAATGCATATGGGCATCATGCCGGAATTCTTAGTATTACGGGGAGAAGTTGGATTAGATGAACGAAGACGATACCTCTTAGGCCTACAGACAAGCATACCAGGAGAGAATGTTATTGCTGCTCCTGATGTAAAGACCATCTATGAAGTTCCGCTGTTATTTGCTGAACAGGAGCTGGATAATAAGATTCTACGTTCCTTGAGCTTACTCCCAAAAAATTTAGACCTGAAAGATTGGAAAAACTTGGTTGCAACGATCAAAGAACCAAAGAAAAAAAAGATCACTATAGCAATAGCTGGAAAATATCTTAGCAAAAATAAAGGTGATTTTGAATGTGTAGATGTATATAGCTCATTAATTGAGTCATTAAAGCATGCTTCCTGGCATCAAGAAGTAGAGTTAAATATAAAGTTTGTCAGCACCACGATCATAGAAGAAGAAGGTGCAGAGAAATACTTAGATGATGTGGATGGAATTATTGTTCCAATTGGCTGGGGTAAACGGGGAGCGGAAGGAAAAATACAGGCAATTAATTATGCTCGAAAGAATAAAGTTCCTTACTTAGGCTTATGCTATGGTATGCAACTAGCCTGTGTGGAATTTGCCAGAAATGTCTGCGGTATAAAAGATGCCGATACTGAAGAGAATAGTCCGGAAACTAAAAACAAAATCATCCACAGTATCCCTTTCAATGAAAAATACCAAGTAATTAAAGGAGAAGGAACATCCATGAGATTGGGAGCATATGACTGCGTTTTAAAAGAGAATACTCTAGCTTACAAGATATACCAAAAGTATGATGCTTGGCAGAATAGAAAAAAAGGACTTATTTCAGAAAGGCATCGGCATAGATATGAATTTAATAATGATTATCGCAAGATCCTTCAAGAGAAAAGGTTTATCTTTTCAGGAACCTCTCCGGATGACTTTTTTGTAGAAATGATTGAATTACCAACAGAAATGCATCCATTTTTCATAGCAACGCAAGCGCATCCAGAATATAAATCGCGCCCGTTAAGCCCGCATCCCTTATTCTTAGAACTAACAAATGCAGCATTGGAAAGATCATTGGCTGAAAAAAAATAAAAAATCCCAATCGCAGCACATCAGAAACTGCGATTTCTGGGGTTTCCTAGCAGAAACAGTTGCGAGGTATTAAACTCCATTAAAGAATACAACTTGACAGTTCTTTCTCGAGAATAAACAACAAAGTTTATAAACATAAATTATTTGTATTACTATGTGGAACTAATCACACTAAAAGAGGTGGCTAAAGAGTACAATAACGTAAGAATTTTAAGTAATGTCAATCTTACTATTGAAGATGGTGACTTCTATGGCATTATTGGAGAATCTGGTAGTGGAAAAACTACTCTGTTGAATATGATTACTGGGTTTATTGAGCCAACTGTTGGTGAAGTACAATATTATTCTCAAGCAACCCAGGAGAAACGGGACTTAAACCATGACCTCCATCGCCTTAAAAAACATATAGGGTTTACTCCACAACATAATTCCTTCTACCCTAAACTAACGGTCAAAGAAAATCTGCTGCATTTCGGAAAGTTATACCATATCAACCATGAGGTCCTAGTAAATAACATCAAAAGCCTGCTTCATTTTACTAAATTATTCGATCATCGTAATAAACTAGCAGAACACCTTTCCCAAGGCATGCAACGAAGATTAGATATCGCCTGCAGCTTAGTGCATAAGCCAAAATTAGTCGTTTTGGATGAGCCTACTGCTGATCTTGACCCGATGATGCAATCAGAAATATTAACGCTGTTAGCAGAAGCAAACAAGCAAGGAATAACAATAGTTATGGCATCACATCATCTAGACAGTGTAGAAAACTTTTGCAACAAGGTAGCGATTGTACACCAAGGAGAAGTGCAAACGCATGGGCTGATCGATGAAGTTAAAAAACCGTTTTTAAAAGAGCATTTTACTATTTCCCTAAGGCCAGGAAGCAATAAGGAATTAGTGATTCATTCACTAAAAAATTTGTCTGTTAATAAGATAGTGGATAAAGGCAATCAGTTGATTATTTATCCCAAGGACATACAAAAAACAGTAGCTAACCTCTTGAATTTCATCAAAGAAGAAAATCTTTACCTTAATGATATGGATATGAGAAAACCATCCTTAAGTGAAATTTTTGAGAGGATACATAAAAAAACAGAGTAACATTATAGTTTTGTAGTTATTTAACATTGTATTTATTCATCAACCAAAAATAAAAAAGGCCAAGAATAGAAAAGGAGTAGGGATTTTGGATATCAGCTAGAGGAAAGCTCTGTCCAGGGAAAAGAAAATTTAAAAGAGGTTCAAATGAATTCAGTCTGGCTATTAACAAAAAAGAACTTAAAGCTGTTGGTGAGAGCAAAAGCTTCTGCATTGATCGTCATTTTTGCCCCATTGTTGATTATTTTAATACTGGGCATCTCTTACAACACTTCTTCCACCTTTGGACTAAATATAGGGGTTTATTCACCATCATTTACAGACGATGTTAATTCGTTTATCAATATTCTTCAACAAGAAGAGTTTAAGATCGTTAAATATGAAAAATCCATTGATGAATGCATAGAGGACATAAAATTAGGATTTGTCCACACGTGCATAGATGTTCCAGAAAGCCTGAAAATAGACGGTAATTCCGCCAAAGAGATTACATTTTACCTTGATCCGAGTAAGGTTAATTTAGTGTATATGATCCAGGAAACGTTGAAGACAAAGTTTGATTTTAAAGCCCAAGAGATTTCCCAGGCACTTACTCAGAATGTTCTTTCCAAGCTTAGCGAGACTAAAACTTCTTTAGATACTGGAAATTCACAGCTTAATGGAGCAAAAGAAAAAAGCGCTTCTGCGAGCGGAACACTTAGTTCAGCTCAGACTTCTCTTTCAGGATTAGACTTTAGTGTACCAACTTCAACCTATAACACTACTATTGTTAACGAAGCTGATGCCGAGATCAGCAGCTCCTTATCAAAAGTTTCTTCAGCCATCAGCGCAGTGCAAAGTTCCAATTTAAATGCAACAGAAAAAGCGGAAATAAAAGGAGAGTTAGAAGATGCTCAACAGAAACTAAATAAAGCAGCCAGCTTTTTTAGCGGAGCAAATACTACTTCTATCATCACTATGGTCAATTCATTACAGACCGATCTAGATTCTGTGAAGGTAAAATTAACGAGTATTTCAGAGAATGTTAATAATGCTGCGTCTAGCTTAGGAACTGCTGGAACTACGGTTTCTGAAATAAATTCCGCATTGGATTCAGCAATAACTACTATTACTAATGCTCAGTCGAATCTTAATTCCTTACAAGTAACTGATCCTAGCGTGATTACAACCCCTTTGATCACTAAAGTAGAGAAAGTTGGAAAAGAAGGAACTTACCTCAACTACTTATTCCCTATTTTACTAGTATTAGTGGTAATGTTTGCCTCATTGTTATTAGGCACTACTCTAGTCATGATGGAGAAAAATAGCCCTGCTTTTTTACGAAATTATTTCCTGCCGTTAAGAAAAATTACATTTATATTATCTACATACCTCACTACGTTAATCTTAATTATCATCCAAGTATCCATCATCTTGGCAGTGTCATTAGGATTCATGAACGAAAGTGTTGGACCAATTCCGTTAATGTTTCTGGTATTATTAATCGCTTCTTCAGTATTCACGTTCTTAGGCATGGGTTTAGGGTATTTGTTTAATTCAGAAGAAACAGCAGTACTTGCGTCCATTTCTGTAGGCAGCTTACTTCTGTTTGTTTCTGGAGTGATTTTACCGTTGGAAAGTGTCTCTCCATTGCTTAGAGATATTACCTTCTTTAATCCTTATGTCATTGCCGAAAAGCTCGTCAAGGAGATATTTATCTTCAAAGCTCCGTTCTCTGCTTTATGGATTGACTTACTTACGTTAATAGGTTATGCTGTGGTCTTATTAATGGTAATATTAATAGCAGAATCTTTATTGCATAAGCATCTGGTCAATAAGTTCATGAAACATCATCATAAGCTGCATCGACAAACGGATAAGCAAAATAAGAATGATGTTTGAAGACAATAATATACATCACTGGCTTATCTAGCTATTTTTATCTAGCTATTTTCCATAATTGTTCAAAATAATTTAAGAAAGATTGTGATAGCTTCTTTGATTCAATTAATAGTGAGATATGGTCATTCTCGGAAGGGATTAAAACCCATATTTTATCTCCATAAATCATCATCGAAAGAGGAATATTAAACTTATCCGATAAATATCTTACTTCTGTGAGGGGATTCTTTAACCCTTCCGAATCTCTCATCTGCTCTTTTGTTAAAATTTTTCTTTTGATATTTAATTTAACTCTTTTTTTATGCCAGTGCGGCAAGAAATAAGGAATAATTTTTTGAGAAATAGCTGAATAACCGAGGTAATAAATTGTCTTTTTTTCATAGAGCAGATCATTAAGTAGAGTTTTAAGCCCTTCTTTTCCTCTATACATTTCAGCCTTCATTTCTTCTTCTTGCGGCTGTTTAAGAGCGAGAAGATGAGGTATCAATTCCTGGATATGCTGCTCTTGCTCTTTTATTTTCTCTTCCCGTTCTTTAAGATAATCTAATAAGCGTTGAGGTTTAGAAGCAATAAAATGTTTTCTGTTGGCTTTAATGATATAAGAGACCAGCCCTTTTTTTATTAACATCTCCAAGATATCATAAATATTGGTTCGATAGATGTTTACTTTTTCCGCAATTTCAGAAGCCATTGCTGACTCGACTTTTAATAGTTCAAAGTAAATTTTGCTCTCTGCATCAGTTAAGCCAATCTCTTTGAGTATTTTTTCAGGCATGAATAAAGTAGACAAGTCAACCATATAAATGTTGTTATTTTCGTATCTTTTTCATACAACAAAAATTAATATAGTTTTCCTACTGTAAAAGTAAGATGTTACTGTTACCTTCGCTACTTTATAAGACGTACGGACTCTTTGTAGGATGTGGCACAGAAGAGCTAGATCCTCTGGGACTTAATCCTGCTTCCAGTTATTTTGGCAGCTTATGGAGTGGGTTTTCCCGATCAATACATTACACCACTCCAGTTAAGTGGTCTGTTGTTTCGACAGGACACGTTGGTGCAGAGGATATTTATGATAAATTATATTGGAGTCAACATAAAGGATGCTTTTTATATCAACGAGAAAGATATACTTCTGATAGTAGAACTACTAATCTAGGAGAGGTACAAGAAGGGAGAGCGGTCTATACTTACCTAGAGAGACATGAAGCGCCTTTTGGACGTAATTCTCCTTATTCCCCACCAGATGTTCCTAGAACCTTTCGCAAGCAGGAAAGAGATAGATATATTGAAACCTTAGAGTTTTTTAGTAGTAGAGGATTTCTTCTCCGAAGAATAAGGAAGGAGAGAATTATTTTAGATAGAACTAGACCAAATGAAAGATACGATACATTAAAGGAGAAGAAGGGAAGAGTAATTTTATCGTCAAGCCTAGATAGAATAGTTAGAGAACACAGGGTTGTCGATGGTCTTGGTAAAGTGGTTCAAATATAAAGAGTTTCAAATAACACTTATAGAGAAATACATTGATTAGTGTAAAGTATACTATACGAGAGGAAATTAATATTCGTATAGCTAAAGAGTAATTTCCTCTGGATATAGCGGTGAATAAACATACGATTATTTACTTCCACCGCTATAAATAACGCAAAGGTCTATATTTCAGATTTCAAAACTCTAAAGCAAGATTTATATCTTCTTCTTATTTCTATTTCTTATGAGCAAGCTGATTATCATCACGGGAACACCGGGAACTGGAAAATCTACGTTAGCGGTAAAATTAGCCAGATTATTAAAATTTCAGAGAATAAATTTACACGATTTCTATTCAGAGATGTCTGTAGGTTACGATCGTAAAAATAAGTGTTATGATGTTAACATCAACAAATTTATTTCTTTGGTAAAAAAATTGAAGAAAGAGAATAAAAAAGGGTTAATCCTTGATTCCCATATTGCCCACCTTCTGCCTAAACAATTAGTAGATTTATGTGTTGTGATCATTTGCCCTAATTTGAAAATACTAGAAGCAAGGTTAAAGAAAAGAAAATATTCTTCACATAAAATACGGGATAATTTAGATGCAGAGATATTTCAGATATGCCTAAATGAGGCTAAAGAAAAAGGACATAAGGTAATAATTCTTGATGGAAGTAAGAAGATTTATGTAAAGAACTTAGCTAAAGATATTCTGAAGAGATTAGATATTAAGAAAATTAATGATAATATTAAAACTAAATTCTGAAAATACTTATTTCAGCATTCGATGGAAAAGAAGCAATTTGTTGTAGGTTCTATCTATCTTTGTCAGTAATTGTACCAGCATGAACTATGGAATTAAAAAAAATCAGAATGATAAATATTATTTTTTAGTATATATCCAGATTAAAGCAAATGCGGCAATAACAGCAACAATCAATGGAAGGAGCCATTTCCATTTCATATTTTTCCCTAAAGATATGATTTGTTCACCTGCTGTTTCTTCTGCCGCTGGCTCAGCAGCTGCCACAACATCCTTGCTAACATCCTCTACATCTTTAGCTACACCCGATACTGCCCCTTCAGCGACTCCAATCACAAAATAACTAAATCCCGGTGTTTCTGCAGTGTAATGCACATAGGTTCCATCATCTTCTCCAACAGTAGTAGTCAACTGAACCCATTTATTCTCTATATTACGGTACAAGACTACCTCGTCAGAGGAGGTTTTATGGTCAACTAACCAAGATTTTTCTACTTTAAATTGAATAGTAGCTGAACCTTTAATTGCTTTCTCTATGTTGCTATGTGATATTTTAATATTCCTGTAAGTCTCTCCAACAAATGATGGTACACTTGAGGGCAGGTTTTCTACTTTTTCAACTTTTACCCAAGCACCATAGGTTGTTTTTTCTGTTGCAAAGGTAATTTCGGTGATTCCTATTTCACCATTTTCTACTTTAACGGCAGCAATTTCGCCAGCATTAATGGATGTCCAGGTTTCCTGTGCAAATTTTCCTGCTGCGCCTGTTGAAATACCTCCTGAAGCCCCACTAGGTCCGCCTCCCCCACCACCAGAGCTAGAAGAACTACTGGAACTGCTGTCCGTTGGTGTTTCTTGAGCAGAATAATTACTAAAGCTACTTACCAATGCATACAATGTACTCCCGCTATACGTGATATTACAAGCATTAGAATTATCACATCTCGTTCCATTTTTTAGTAATTGCGGGGTTGTATAACTTAATTGCCGTAATTCAATCCTGGCCGGCCCGGTCAAATTTAATTTCTGATTGCTGCTTGTCAACCCGATATTATTATTTTCCAAGAAAATAGTTTCCCCTATCTTTAAAGAGATATTCGTTGTCAGATTCGAAACACTCCAATTAATCTGCCCATAGGAGTTATTATAGATTAGAATATTGCGACCGTAGTCATCAAAGATAGAATAATCCCTGCTGATGCTCGTAAAATTATTGTTCAGGATAGTTGTAGTGGTAGCATGACGGAGATAGAGAGCATAATTCGGGGAAGAACTCCCATTAGAATTTACTTCATTACTATCAATGGTGGTGCTGGAAGGAACAGTTTGAATGTTTATATTTTTGGTAGAAAGACTTCCGACAATTAAAGTACTATCTAACACGTAAATTCCATAGTTATCCGTAGTGCCAGTAGTATTAATTTTATTTCCTCTGATCACTGACGACGTTGCTCCGTCAACTTCTATACCCGCATTGAAGGTACTACTTCCATTTGTTATAATGATGCTATTAATTATGGTAGAAGAGGTTGTTCCATCTAAAAAAATACCTCTATTCCTCGTTGTGCCATACGTAGAAATATTACTGCTGTTGACCGTATTGCTTGTTCCAGAGATATAAATGCCATAATTAGCGTTAGCATTGCCGTTTGTACTGACCATATTTCTAAAGACAATATTATTATTTCCTTGAATATCCATCCCATAACTATCACTAGTCCCATTTACGGAAATAGTATTTCCGGTGATATTATTATTTGAAGCATAGTTCACAATTCCTGAGCTGGAAGCTCCCCAGGTAGTCGTTATAACCGAATTATTAATCCTACTTTGGTTTGCTCTGTCAAAATAAATACCATAAGCATAGGAAGTTCCATTCGTGTTAATAGTATTATTAGTTATTGTATGGTTTGAAGAGTTAGAAAAATAGATTCCGTAGCTCTGAGTACCTGTGCCCAACCCCTTGTTGATAATACAATTTTTAACAGTGACATTATTAAAATTAGTATTATTGATCCCGTATCCTGCTGTAGATACACCGTAAAGAATAGTATTTCCTGCGCAATCAATAGTGATACTAGAGGAATTTACTACAAAACAAGTGCCAGTAGAATTAACACTATTATTTAAGGTCAGGCCTGCATTGAGATAGCCGCAGCTAAAGAAATCGGTGGTGTAATTACTGAAGCTACTAATATTAGCATAGAGGATATTATTGGAATAAGAAATATTGCAGACATTAGTATTATCACAACGCACTCCATTCTTTAAAACCATCGGTTTAAACATATATGGAAGATTCTTTATTTCGATCTTAGCCGTACCGTTAAGATTTAATGAGTCAGGACTGTTGGTTAATCCCACCAAACCTTGCTGTAGGAAAATAGTGTCTGAGATTCTTGTAACGTTCGTCGTTAAGTTGGAAAGGTTCCAAGTGATCTGACCTAAAGAATTATTGTAGATGAGCACATCAGTATAAGCATCAGCATCACTATCTTGAATAGTATAATAGGTAGATGTGATATTAGTGTTTAAGATAGTTGCGGTGTCAGTGCCTCCATTTTCAATGATTATCCCGATACTATCTGCACCAGTAATATTAATTAAATTTTGGTCTAAAAATGCAGCGCTAGTTCTGATAGCATTAGAAAATTGCCCCGACATGCGAAATATATTGTGAGTAAGGTTGTTGGTATGACTAAGACTATTATCGTAAATCGCGTTGTGAAGTGCACCACTGCTAATCCCATTTTCGCTAGAATTAATAATATTGCGAGAAAATAGATTGTTAATCACAAGGTTATCTAATTGCATAACAAATCCACCATAATTAGGATTATACTCCGGAATATAGAAAGAATTATTGCTAATATTATTGCCCGTAGCATCAGTTTTCAGGTATACACCAATTCCATTTAAAGAATGGATCTGAAAAGAGTTGTTGTAAACTCTGGAGTTGTTGCTTCGATCAAGAACTACCCCATAATTTGAATCAGAGATATTGCCATCCATGATGACACAATTTTTAACAGTAACATTTTCTTTACCAGTTATGTTCACTCCAAACCCATAGGAAGACGTCGAATGGTTAATAATAGACCCATTGCAATCCAAAACGATATTAGAAGCATTGATGTAGAAACAAGTAGTCCTATTTGTAACATTATTCGTTAAGGTCAAACTAGCAGTAACAAACCCACACTCACTACTATTAGCTTCCGCACTAATGAAAAATTGGCCTGAATCCTTAACCGCTGCTCCAGTTATCCCTTCTCCTAGGAAAATTAACGAAAACAATACACCTACTACAAGAATAATAACATACACTTCTTTATTTCCTCTTTTTAACATCTTCCTTTAGGAAGGGATGTATATCTTTAAAATACTTTCTATGACCCTCTATGGATCCATCATTGAATTTAAGCAAGATTATCTATTAGAAAAATATATTCGCTAATAAGGGATAAAATAGATTTAATAATAATATTAACAAGAAGAATAACCCTATCTGCTTGTAGCGTTTTTCTCCTTCAACCGGCCCTTTTTTCTTATGCAAGAATGTCTGCACCATTCTTCCCCCATCAACGATCGGCAGAGGCAGTACGTTGAAGAGAGCGATACCAAAACTGAGTAAAAATAGCCATCGTAGAAACTGCGTTAATGCGTTAACAATAGCATAAGCAAATTTACCAATCCCTACGGTGTATTTATCTTTTACCTCAAATTCATTATGAATCTCTTTGATTCCCATAAAGGGTTTATTAGCATCATCAGGGTTAACACCTAATGTTAAAGATAAACGTTTACCATCTGTACTTAAGGTTACATTTTCCCCTGGCTTACGGCAGGAAAAATAGTCATTAAATCTTTGAAAATTAGTGGTCGTTTGTTCATTGATCCCATTTATGATTGTTCCAGGAGCAATTCCTGCTTGGGCAAAGGGATATGATCCATCAACATAATTATCAAAAGTAAACCCAATAGGAGTAACCATCGTTTCCTGGATGGGCATAACTATAAAATTCAATAAGCCTATTGCCACTATTGCTAGCAATATATTTGAAAAAGAACCAGCAGCTAAAACTGAATATTGTGTTATATCTTTTTCTTTCAGCAGCTTCTTTTCATCTGGCTCAACAAAAGCCCCTAAAATAGGGCCAAAAAAAACTAAGCCGGTATTTTTTACCGTAATATTATGAGCTCTGGCAACAATCCCATGGGAAAACTCATGCACTAACGCAATCACAAAAATAGCCGCTAACCAGTGCCAAAAAGGCAGGACACCCATTCCCGGAACATTTATGCCAGGAAGCACTAAGGCTACCCCAGAAACAGTTGCAGGATTAGCAATTAAATCATAAAGATTTTTTATCAGCACATAAGAGATAACAATCATACCGATATAGCCCGCTCCCACCCCAATATACCCAAGAATGATTACCCATTCCCGAAATTTAGCAGAATACTTGTCCATCCATGCTAATCCCCACTTCATCCGGTAAAGAAAAATAATTTTCCCCTGAGTTGCTATACTTTTACGTTTGATAATTAAAAAAATAATAATAGCTAAGTAGAATAAGATGATTGATTTGTACTTTATCAGAAAGGATAGCGCATCGAACATTTTTCTAAGGCTTTTCTAGGGGTATTTATGTGTTTCTATTTTTTTGGTTCTGTCTTAAAAGTCTTTGAAACTTACTTATTAAGTTATAGTAGACAAGTCCGCCATAGACTTTGGCGCGGATTATCTGCATCTGTCTTGCAAAGACAGAGCCGCTAGAAAGATGCTGGAAATTACGTACTAAAGCTTAATGTGAGAAAGAATGTCGATAAAATAGTTGAATTTTCTCCTTTTTCGTACGTATTTAGTTGGCCGTCAATATAGAAAATTGCACAAATTAGTTAAACCCCCAAAATACAATTTTATATGTTGCTGATGAGAGCAACATTCTGGTGAAAATCTGGAGTAATTCTTATCAGAAATAGTAATGATTCCGAAGATTTTCACATCTGTGCCTGTCACTATAGCTTAGCAGAATTGACCTCTTGGCCATCTAACTAAATCGTACCATTTTTCCTTTTAACAGGAGTTATTTCTCGAAAATTATTTTTTATTCAATGTTCCTAGCTACCTTGAACAGTAACAAAATCTGAGTATCTCGAATTTGAATTATCGGCAATGTTATGCTCAAAATATGGTCCATCATCTTGAAAGGTACAAGGATGATCAATTCTCCATTCAACAGGAATGATTAAATCTTCACGACTTTTCAGCTCAGGAATAATTTTGGTATATTCAGCAAACACCTCATCAGACATATATCGAAAGACTGAATCCATATTTTTAAACGGCTCAATTTGATTGGAATTTCTTTCCGGTGGAAAAGCTACCACGCCGACTCGGATATCCAAGCTCTTCACAGGAGCATCAGGAAAAAACTCACTTGAGTCATCATAGCCTACCAGCTCACCGACTTTAACTTCAACCGTGCCCTCATATTCTGGTAAAGGCTTAACGTGCTCAATAATGATCCTGTATTGATTGAAAGGCCACCACGGAAATTTGCTGGACTTTGGCACAAAAGAAAAACCCCCAATCATAGGAGTGATGTAACCGTCAAATGGCGCATAAACCTTTATTTGTGGTAGTCGGCCAGGATATTCTTTGACATTTGTCCTAAAATAGGTTGCCATCGAACTGTCAGGTTCTTTCGAGCCTTGCGACATACTGCGGTGTCCAGCACAGCTTCGGAATCTACTGATAGATACAACTTGATCCAAATCAAATATATTATGAGTAATTAAAAAATCACTGGGTGGTTTTTGAGGGGTCAATTGACCAGCTCCTGAAACGATAAAGTACAAGAAAAAAAAGAAGAATAAGATAATAAGAAGCCACCAATATTTGAATAATCCCTGCTTTCTAAGCATCAACTCCGAGTTATCGCTCATCCTAAATTACAAAGTTATTGGATTTAATAATATTTCGTATAACTAGTACGAATTAAGTGAGTTATCGAAGGAATTTGTGTTCATTACCAAGAAGGTCTCTAGTCTTTTGCTCTAAAAGCAGTACTAGCGCGTGAGCTCTTTGAAGTAGAGCCATGATCTTATCTTTTTTTATTCCCTCTTTTCTCCAAATATCCTGAGCTCGTTTTATATGGTTTTTATATTCCCCCAGAAGCGTGTTCAACTCCTGCACCTCAGAAAATTCGTGATCAATTTTTTTAAATAATTCTTCGGCAAAGCCATCTAACAACGGACCCTTATCTTTATCCTTCTCGCTAGAATTTAAAATCTCCACCAACTGTGATATTTTTTTGTGGAATAAACTCATAGCTAATTTAATTACTTTCAGCTATAAAAATGTTTCGATTTTGGGTATGTGAAGCGATGAGAATTCTTTAAGAGCATTTATGCTCTTTTGACCAATGAGGTGGTTAATATGGACCAAATGCAATTGTATGCTGGGATTGATATGCACGGCGAAACAACAACAGGTACAATAAAAGATGAGAAAGGAAATCCAATAAGAGTTCTCAAAGTAGAGACCTCTAAGGACGGTGTTAAAAACTTATTTGAAAGACTACAACGAAAGAATATAACCGCAGTATTTGAAGCATCCAAAAACTGGCCACGTTATGCCGAGTTGATTCAACCATATTGTAACAAAGTAATAATGGCACATCCTCTAAAAGTTAGAGCTATTGCAAATGCAAGGATTAAAATAGATGTGATTGACAGCAATACGCTCTCAGATTTACTGAGAGCAAATTTAATCCCTGAAAGTTTTATGCCCACATTGGATATTGTTGAGCTTCGAGAAATTTTAAGATATAGAGCTGGACTATCAAGAATGCGAGGAGAGCTAAAGACAAAAGCCAAAAACATTCTTTCCAGAGAAGGAAAGAAATGTGAAATAGATGAAGTCACAGGAAAAGAATGATGTAAAAAATAACCAGAAAAACAAGAAATTTATTCACTTGATGAATTTGGACCTTTTTCTTGCTGTGCTGCAAACCCTATTTCTTCCTTTTTGGCCTCAGTTTTCTAGAATTACATTTCCTACACTTAACAGACCCCTGAGATACTTTTAGACTGGGGGCGCGTATCTTGCTTTTACAAATCTTGCAGACAAATACGTTCCGCTAAATCCTTTTTCCTGCTTCTTCAAATTTTACCAATGTATTTCACCTTCTGGACTATTATTTATATAAGTATTGCTTATATTTAGTTATATAAGGATTATTTATCTTTTAAATTTATTTGACCTGTTTCATCACTTTAGTGCCCATCACCAGCCAATACAGCACTTCCACGCCATCTTTGACTTCCCCTACCAACTCTTCCGGAATATCCATATCAAATGTTTCATAAGTTTCTGTATCCATTACATTAGCAGTCTTTCCTGAAATAGACAAAACCTGCGCAGACTTTTTCTCAATGATGGGAGCTTCTATTCTGTCATGCCCTGGCATGACCGTATTCCTTTTTTTACCATCAAGCAATCCTACGGCAGTTAGATTTACTTTAGCGTGCCCGTGTTTTCCTGGGCGAGAAACAGCCAAATCAGTAATTTTACAAGGAGAGTTGTCTAAGATAATCGTATCTCCTTTCTTTAAACTGCCAACGTCAACAAGTTTTTTTTCGTACATGGAAACACCTCGAAATAGTTATAAGAGGTTCATTTTTCAGTTGATTTTTAAATTTAACGGAAAAAGTCAAGAACAGAAGCTTTTTTTCGGGTAATTTTATTGATCTCCTTCTCCATTGATTCATATAAGGGATATTTCCTCTCTGCTTCCCGAAACGCAGTCGTATGAAATGAACTACGGCCATTTTGATGTTTAAATTTAAAATATTTATGCAGTAATTCATGGTACATTAAGTAATCCAGCACCTCTATTCTTGATTCTTTAAATAGAGTAGACACTTTAATAGAATCATCATGAAAATTATAACAAGCTAATTTTCTTCTGGAAGCAGTACCCCAGCGTAAATTTGGTTGTTCCATCTGGCTATTAAAAAATAAGCTATTCACCCGCTGGAAAGATGCTTGTAGTAGAGGGTCAGCATCTGTTTTTGGTGTTAATAAAGGGATGCTTTTCACAAAATTGTTGTATAACTCAATATTTTGGCTGTCCGCTTTTTTTTTAAAAATTTTTAAGAGAAGGGCCTGGATCAAGCCGATTTTGATCTCTTCATCGATATCCTTCCATTGCAGGTTCAGATTAACCTGAATCCTATTTTGATGTAGCCGTATATTAGCGTTAAACTCTGACAAGCGCCGATTATACTGCATCTCAGTTTGATACGTAAATTCCTTTCCAGGAAATAACCGTTGGAAAGATTCCTGAATAATATCCATCCACTACTGGACTGTTTGAAAGTTTAAATAGATTTTGTGGATTCTTTAACTATATTGCGTGGAGGAAGAGCTCGAAGATAGTTAACTACTTTTAAGTGGTTTAAAAAGATAGTTTTATAAATACACCTTTCTTTTTTTGGATAATGCCTATTATCCATTTTGGAGTCTGGAAGCATCAGGAAAAAGAACAGACAGAAGTAGTTTACTGCACTGATGAGGATCGGGATAGTATCCACCTTACTTCTCAAGGGATTAAAGATGCAGAAAAGATAGGTAAAGAAGGTAAACTTATCGCTTCTAGTCAACGCTATGGAGTTATTCATTCTGTACTTTCTCCTTTTATTCGAGTTGAAGAAACTAATAATGCCCTTTTAAGAGGGGCTGGATATGATCCACAAGCTGCTAGTGTATTTATGCACCGGAAACAAGAATTAAGTTTTTATGGGATCGATTGGGAACATCCCCTAGTGCCTACGATTGATAATTCTGATGCCGTTTTGCAGTTTGCTAAAGACCTTTATTTTCCACATGGCGAACGAGCACCTTGTTTTGCTCGCTTCGTATATGGTACTCTTGATGGTTTGTTAACGGGAATTGATTCGGCATTACGAGAGAGCTCTCATCATGATGCTCCGCAATTTGTCAGTGTTGGAACGCATACCTATATTCTAGATGCTTTTGCTGCTGCGGTCTTTGGATACATACATGTTGATGTAGCTAAGAAAAGGGCACATATTGCACCTGATGTTTTTCCAGGGATGTATGGAAGGAGTGATTTCATCACCGGGGAAATGCTGGATAGTCGTTCGCCAAGATTATTAGTTCGAGGAAAGGGCTTGGACTCAGTAGATACTACAGTAGTTGACGTAGATGATCTAAAGAAGATGAGGGATGAAGCTTACAGACACACGTTAATGGGTTAATTTATATTTTTTCTATCTATTTGTTGTAATTACTCAGAAATCTTTCTAACTACTCCGTTTTCCATGTTTAATTCTACCATCTCGCCGTCTTTGAATGTTTGAGTAGCTACTTTTGTACCAATAATACAAGGTTTTTTTAATTCTCTGGCAATAACTGCAGCATGGCATAAAACTCCCCCTTCATCGGTGATGATAGCTTTGCATTTTGCTATCAAATGAATATCATTAGAATTAGTCATGGGAGTAACTAAGATCGCTCCTTCAGGCGGTGGATTATTATTTAATAGAAAATGGTGAATCTTTCCTACAATCTTGCTATCTGTTTGATCTTGGTATGCTACCTGTCCGGTAATTAGTTCAGTCTCAGGTCTTTTTGGAAAAATATAAGAAAATACACTGTCGATAGCTTCTTGGCTGGTTTCTAAAATCTCATTTACGTTCTTATTTTCTTTAATAGTATTTTCTCTAATAACCTCCCCTTTTGTGTAAAGAAAAACACATCCATTTTTTCTTTGTTCTATTTCTAATAATTTTTGTGAAGATATTTTTTTAGTTTCAAGAAATTGCTTCAGTTCTGAATGAGTAAAATAAAACAGCAGCGAAGAATCTAAACCAACATCATCGGTAATCCCATCGAATCTGCCTTTACTAGAAGCAATAATCTCCTCTATTTTGAAGTATATTTCAGCAAATCTATCCCTTTCTTTTGACAGTTCTACTACCTCTTCAGGAGTAATCAATGAGCTTTTTTTTAGCCGAAGGTATCTATAAAAACAATTATGGAAGCCAAGAACTCCAAAGTAACGAGGATAGAAGTCAACTATTCGGTTAAACAATTTATCTTTAATTATAATTTCAGCAAATTCATTTTGTAAATCTAGTGATGCTAGTTTTAATCTTGCAATGGACTTTTCTTTATTTTGTTTTAACAGCTCTTCAGTTTTTTCAGCAATATAATTTTCATCGACAAGAAAATACATCAAGTTTCTTCGTTGCAGGAAACCTACTGCTGGACTGGAAAATCCAACATGCTTTTCCAAATGCTGACAGTACCCTGATGCAACACAGGTAGCTCCAAAAATGCTCACGTTCCTAGTAGCGCTTAAGGACAAATTCCATTTAATTAGTTCCGCAATCATAGAAATACATTAATTCATGGTAGTTTTATTATTTTTTAACTTATTAGTACGTATTTAGTTGGCCGTCAATTCAGGTGAAAATCCTAAGGCGTACTTATCGGAAATAGCTACTATTATCGATGATTTTCACATCTGTTCCTGCCACATAGCTTAGCTGAATTGACATCTTGGCCATCTAACTAAATACGTACACTTATTATCTTGCTTCTAACAAATCACTGATCACTGAATATCCTTCCCTCTGTTGAACTCTTTCCTTAGCTTTGTGATCAAAGTGATATAATCTTCTAAATTCCAATTCGCCCTGTGCCCGCAACTCAAGATTTGCCTTCAATGCCGCTTGAACTCTCGGTAATCCATCATCTATGTATTTCTCAATTCCCGTGAAAGACCCTTCCCCTCTTAAGTAACGCGCCAGGCATTGATAAACTATCGGGTCTTCTTTTATTGTTGTCATGGGTAGTCCATAATGTCCTAAAACCTCATCTAAACCAATAACCTCATTTAATAAGTCCTTAATTCCTAATTCTCTTGCTTTCGTTCTTACCATCTCTGGCGAGATTGATGTAAACACTACTGTCACTAATCCGCTATCAGCATCCTGTCTTAATCTTGCTTCTGCATTCGAAAATAATTTCACGGGATAAAGCCCCTTTTCTGTAGCATGCTCAAATAGGCGCAGGATCTCTGGCTTGGCTACTCTTCTTACGTCTGGATCGTTTTCACCATTGATATAATATTGTTGCCATAGTTCGGGGTGATTATCCTTAACCCATGCCCTAAATTTATCAATAGTGGTTAAGGTGCCATTCCAGTCCCATAGAGATACTTCCTTAGTTGTTGTGCCCATCATAACTACTATAAAATAGTTCTTTTATTTAAACATTTGTTGTACATTATTGAACAACATTTTTAAATAGGATTTATTTATTGCTTTCATGGTCAAAGAAGCGCTGATCCAGGCCGGTTTGACAAACAGGGAAGTTGATACTTATCTCTGTTTGCTGAAAATAGGGGAATCCTCCGTAGGTTATATCTCTAAGAAAACTAAAGAGAACAGGGCTCATCTTTATGATACCTTAAATAAACTTGTTCAGAAGGGGTTTGTATCTTCAGTGATTAAAAATGGAAAAAAGTATTTTCATTCTGCGCCTCCAGAAAAGATTTTAGATTATCTGCAGGAAAAACAGGAAAAAGTTAAGGAGTTGTTGCCGGAGTTGATCAAATTGTCTTCTCTGGAAGTAAAATGTCCCTTGGTAGAAGTTTTTGAAGGGACTGAAGGGATTAAAACGGTCTTAAAAGATGTCTTGAAGGAAAATAAAGAATGGCTCTGTCTAGGATTAACCGGTATCTCTAGTCACCTGATCCCCTTCTTTATCGAACAATTTCATCGGCAGAGGATCAAGCAAAAATTACCTTTACGGGGTATCTATAATGATGATAAGATTGCCCAAAAGAGAGCTGAAGTTATTAAGAAGCAGCCTTATACTAAAGTAAGACTGATGCACAAAACTAGCCCAACTACTACTTATATCTATGGTCAAAAAGTTACTATTATCATCTGGGAGAAAGAAAAGTTGGTGGCAATAAAGATCAATGATAGTGATATCGCTAAATCACATCGCGATTATTTCGAGGAATTATGGAGTAAAGCAAAAGCAGTTTAAGGATAGTCTATTTCTTACGAAAATTATTTAAAATTATCCTTCTTTAACTTTCTAACCTTTCCGTTATTTGCATCAACTTCTACAACATTTCCATCCTTAAATATTTCTGTAGCATGGATGGTATTAACCACACAGGGGATATTTAACTCTCGAGAGATAATTGATGCATGTGATAATGCTCCTCCATCATTAGTTACAATTGCCTTAACAGATTTTAGATAAGGCAAGATATCTGGCTTAGTCATCGGTGTGATTAAGATTGCGTTCGGCTTAATTTTTTTATAGTCCTCTTTGGTTATCACGACAACTACTTTTCCTTTCACTAGCCCTGGGCATGCAGTCTTTCCGGTAATTTCTGATAAGTTTAAATTTGTGAGGGGTATTTCTTGTTTAAGGATATTTTTGATATCACTAAAATATTCTATAGTTTCACCTTTTTTGGTGATAAGCAAATATTCTATTTTCCTTTTAGTTGGTCTATCGGTTGAGGGAAATCTTTGCTCTAACCATCCTAACAGTTCTTCCCTAGTAAGAAATGGAGCTATCTCTTTTAGTTTTGGATCATAGTACGCAAATAATCGTGGGAAATCATTATTCATCATTGTATCGATGCTGGAGTTCCGCAACTTGTTGAACTTCTGCGTATTTCTCTCAATGAAAGCTTTAGTAAATGGTCTGGTTGCGCCATATCCTGCATAAACTAGAAATAAATAGTAGCATAATGCTTCTGTAAATGTCTCATCAAACTTCAATAATAATCCTTTAATGCGTAATTTATTTGTTTCAATATCGTCACGGGAAGCTACCATCTCAATTTCTTTAACTAAAGCATGGTAATATCCAAGAAGTGATTCATACCTGTCTAAAAAATAGACTCCTTTTTCTGGAGAAGAGGCTAACAACTTCTCGATATCATTATAACATTTTTCGAAAACATCTTCTTGACCATATAATGTTACTATTTTTCCTTGTCCATGAGCTATATCGTAGTCTATCGTGGCGCCGATGATACTTTTCATCAGTTTGTAACAATGTACAGCATAGCTAATATACAAAAAAGAGAATTCACGGGTGAGGTATTTCTTCCATTCCATCTTTTACCACACTAAACATAACAACTTAGACTATAACAATTCACTTAATCTCCAACTTCATACCTTAATATCGCGGCAATTCCGCCCAAATCTTTCAACTGCACCCCTTCCCTAGTCTCCGTAGAAATAATCTTTACTTTTGCTCCTCCTGCTTTGGCTTTATCTTCCAGCTCAAATATCTTATCTTCTGGAAGAGATTCTGAAAGAAATAACGTGTCAACTGCGTTCATATCCATAGCTTTTAACGTTTCTTTTTCACCATAGGTTATTTTCCTCATATTATCGTACATCTGCTTAAAGAAATCGCCCATGGCTTTCTTTTCTAGAGCAATTTCTTCTTCGGCCAGAAGATCTTGGCATTTATCTAACAGCTCCTGCAGTCCATCTTCACCAGTATACGACAAATCTTTATTCCCTAAAATTTTCTTTTTAAGGTCTCCCGTCAGGTAATCCTTGTTCAAAAAGTCCTGCACCGTAGTTCCCGGACCGCCTAGGATAATTCCCTGAAGGTTGTTTCCTAACGGCAAGAACTGATCCTTCATATAATCAGCTATTTTTTTGAAATGGTCTTTGTATGCTTCTTCTCTAATACGGGCGAAACGTTGAGCACTTTGTCCTCCGGCCTTAAATTTCCCCGGCACTTCTGAATGAGTTTTTTGCACCGGGACAATAGTTTTTCCTTTCAATAAAGCTAAAATGGCGTCTCGTTTATCCAGTACA
>CAZNUS010000008.1:44031-47888 GCA_964576385.1 uncultured Methanosarcinales archaeon
GTTGGCATCCCTACGATCAAAAACTACCAAGCCGTAAACGCGGTGCTCCATCATCATCTCTTCCAGGATATCGGTAACGAAGGTTTTATCACAGCGATAAATTCTGGTGTTTAAAGGAACAGGCGGTTCAATACTCCAGACACGCAAATCTTGTTTCCCTTCTAAAGAAGCGACATTTCCTGAAAAAACAACTAGCCCATTGTCCGGAGTTCTTTTAAACGTACGCAGGTGCTGGATCATCCGTTCTAACGCGGACTGCACATTTTTTCTGGTAGAAGCAGACTTGATATTTGAAGCAGTCCCTTGTTCTTCGGCCAGATGGTTAATGATCTTACTTAATTCATAATCTTTAGGGATATACACCGTAACGAACTCTGTATGAGCAGCCCTATAACTATGCAGCTCTCTGATCATCTTCTTTAATCTTAACCGTTCTTGGATTGCAAGCACCATAGCTAAGAAATATTGATGATAGTTTATAAAGATTATTCATTTGCTAAAAGCAACCCGCACTAAACTAATAGGAAGAAATTATTGCCCTTTCACTTCCTTTAATCTATTCTCAATTTTAGAAAGCTCAGAGCTGTAATCTATTTGTTTTTCTTTAGGTTGTTTTTTGGTTAACTTTATAGTATTAGGTTTAATCAACTTTTTTTCTTTTATTGATTTATCCTTTGGTTGTTCTAGAAGCTCTTTAGAAGTATTATCGTGTAAATCAGCTAGTTCTTTTGGAATAGAATTAAGGTCTTTATCTTTCTTAGGGATGGATCTTTCCTTCCACATTTTTATTTTGTTTTCCACTTCTTTTGAAAAAGAGGTGTGTCCCTTAGTGTCCGGAGTAGAAAGAATGACTTTTACTTTTTCCCTCAGAGGTTTATCTAAATTAGAAAGCTCTTTCTCTACTTGAGCTAACTTTTCTGCTAAAACTAAATTTTCAGCCATCTCTTCGAATACTGGAATTTTAAGTTGAGGAGACTCTCCTAGTTTATGAGTAATATTTCTTAAATCCTGATTAAGCTGTAATTCCTTAGTATTTAATATTTGAGGAGAAATAATTGGTTTAGTTATTTTAGTTAGCTGTGGTTCAAATTCCCTTACTTCCTGTATATGTCGCCGGACTAATTGCAACTCCTCATCTAAGAATTTTTTCTTCTTTAATTTAGGGATTATTACCACTGGTTCAGTTTTAGGGAAGTGTTCTTGAAATAGTTCTGTGGTAGTTCGCTGTTGAAACATCTTCATCAAAGGAATTACAATGATAATAACTAACACTAACGAACAAATACTAATGATGGTCAACCAATACCTGCTAACATTAACAGCAGTTTCTTTCGCATCAATCAAGAAAGCTTGGCCGCTAAGAGCAAGTTGTTGTGATGGTCTTACTAATGAGCGGGAAATAAAAGATGTGGATGCTTGGTAAACAGACTGCCCTGCTAAGGATATCTTTTTAGTTAAGGGAATAGGAGGAGTAAGAAGTATGCCAAAATTGACCGGGAAGTCATAAGCAGCTACTCTTTCCGATCCTTTAATCAATTTTAAATTGATTACTTTATCCCCATAGAATTGAGCATCATCATAGGTAAATTGCTGGGTAAAGACAAAATTCTCATCACCTGCTACAGTATATGGACCGAAATAATCACCATAGGTTAATTGAAGGCCTTTAGAATTATCTGAAATAGCCATGCCAGTGAGATCATTAGTATCGGACTGTTCAGTTTCTTTTATCATCATCTCCATCCAATAGGTATCTTTACCTACTGACTCTGCATTAGGAGAAATGATTAAATAAAGATCCATCAGATGATTTTCAGTATCGAGATCGACTGCTCCGCCGATGACCTTTTCCTTTTGAGTTTGGATAGATTTCTCCAACACTTTTCCTTCTTCAGAAACAAGCCGTAATTTCAGCCTTTTAGGCTGGGAGGAAATCCCTCTCCGGACTTCCAGGATTTCGTCCCTGCTTTCTCCTGGCTGGAGAGTGATCGTTTTTCCATCTTTAATTTCGGGGATGAATAATTTGCCCTTGATTTGTTTTCCGGTAGGAGTAAGCCCGCCAAGATTTGCAAAAATATTATGATACCGCCCAAGTATTGTTTGACCATTTTCATCTTCCATGAGCTCTAAGATGTAAATCTGTTCTTTTAGTTTTTGTTCTAATTCATCCCCCATTAATCCTTGTGACTGTAATTGCTCTCTCAACCTTTTTTTGACACTATCCTCATTCACTAATTTTATCCCATCTTCCTCTTCTACTTCTACTTTAAGCACCAGCAAACTGCTTCCTTCATTGGAAAGGCTGAAAGAAACACTTTCAGACTCAGTAGCTACTGCAGTAGGCTCTACTGCAGTAACATCTAAAGATAATTCTCCGGCAAAATCATCTTGTAGAGTTTCAGTTGGAACAGTAACTGGTTGTTCGATAGTTGGTTGAGTTATCGGTGCTTCTGGTTCTGTGGTAGGCGCAGTTGGCTCTGATGGAGGAAGACTGCTGCCACCACTGCTACCCCCTGAGGATTCAGAACTGGAGGGAGCAGGCGTCTCCTGAGCGCTATAATTGCTAAATGAGCTGATGCTAGCATATAGTATTCCGCCGCTATAAGTAATGTTGCAAGCATTAGAATTATCACATCTATCTCCATTCTTAAGTAATTGAGGGGTAGTATACGTTAGCCCTCTCAATTGTACCCTTGCAGCGCCATCCAAGGTAAGAGCCTGCGGATCATCTGTCAACCCAACTTTATTGCTTTCAATAAAAATAGTTGATCCCACTCTTAGTGAGATATTGGTCGTCAAATTCGCTAAGGTCCAGTTTATCTGCCCGTTACTATTATTGTACAATATAGTCTTATTTACAGTTGAGTTGTCATAAATACCATAAGTATTATTCGTGGAGATATTATTATTGAGAAGAGTTATCCTACCGATAGAATCGGCAATAGTGATCCCATAACTCTGATTGCCGATCGTAGTGATGTTGTTATGTTGTACCGTTACGTTCTGAACAGAACGTAGATAAATACCTATACTGCTAGTTCCTGCAACGCTTTCTACAATCTGACAATTCTTTATCGTTACATTATTCGCCTGAGTTACATTAATCCCATACCCGCTAGATCCATAACTCACGCTATATCCTGCGCAGTCCAGAGTGATATTAGAAGCGGGGAAGTTAAAACACGTTCCTGCAGATGAGATATTTCTTTGTAAGGTAAGATCAACTCCGTTGCTAAAGCTTCCACAACCAATCTGCAAAGTGAGATTACTGCTGATGGTTCTGTTTTCGTTGCTATTGCTGTCATTAGAAAAGAACGTTAAAGTATACACTCCGACAGCTGCAGGCGCAGTAAAAGTATTATTGTATCTATTTCCAGAGCGGAATAATAATTCTAATTGTACTATCGTGCCATTAGGTTCGGAAATATTAGCAAATACTCTTGAGACTGCTACTTCATCGGTGACATTAGCAGCAACCATGATGACATCAGTTGCATTAAAGTAACTGTTGAGAACAGGAATTACATCCGGCACAGCCGGATTAATCCTATCCTGAACAGTGAAATTAGTAGTCACTGTTCTATTTTCGTTGCTGCTGCTGTCATTGGCAAAGAAAGTTATGTTGTACATACCTATAGCAGCTGTTGTTCCAGATGGAGCTGTGAACGTATTGTTGTATCTGTTGCTAGAACGGAATAATAATTCTAGTTGTACAATAGTTCCATTTGGTTCAGAGATATTGGCAAACACTCTTGAGACTGATACTTCATCAGTTATGTTGGCGGCGATGATAATAGTATTAGTTGCATTGTAGGTAGTGTTTTGCAGAGGCATGACGTCTGGCACAGCCGGATTAA
>CAZNUS010000009.1:0-12976 GCA_964576385.1 uncultured Methanosarcinales archaeon
CTGTGAAGGTGGTTTAAGAGGATTTAAACAAAAATTAAAAAAAATACCATGATATCAATGTAATTTGAAGTTGCAATAATATCTCAACGGACACAAATAATTGGAATAACATAAACTATTTGATGCAGGAAAGAATATGGCGCAAGGAACAGATACCATTACCAAAGATACCAGTAAGGAAGAAAAAACAACAGATGAAATGCTCCAGCAAGAAGCGCTTGCTTTTGATAAGCAGGTTACTGAAAGAATCAATAATGGGCTTATCCCTGATCTACGGCGGTTGAGAAAGGTAGATTGGTTTTACAATAATGTCTGGAGGGATCCTTTTTTTGTGAAGGTTCATCTGCAGCCAAAAGTAGATTTTGTAGTTACTATTGCAAAGAATACGGGTGGGAAAGTACTGGAACTAGGATGCGGGTATGGCTATCTTAGCTTGGAATTAGCTAGAAATGGTTTAGATGTATTGGGAGTTGATATCTCTCCCAAAAGTATCGAATATGCGCAGAAATTTGCTGAAGAAAATACCTTCAAAAGTCATTTTGGCTCGCTCCAGTATCGGTGTGATAATATTATTTCTACCCCTTTAGATGATGAAAGTTATGATACTATTGTTTTTTTTGGCACTCTCCATCACTTTTCTGATATTCCTTTTATCATCAATAAAGTCTATCGGGCTTTGAAACCAGGAGGAAATCTTATCATCTGCGAGCCTTTAGATGAGCATATTACTATGGAAACAGCACGATTTGCTGCACTTCTTCGGGTAATCCTTCCTACATGGATACCTCATTCTAAAAAAATGAAGGAGTTACATACTAATGATGCTTTTGACTCTTATGTACGAGATATTTTTCAAGAGTACCGCTATGAAGGCAAACATGAACAGTCGCCTTGCGATAATAGCAGCGCTTCTGAAGAATTAATTGTTGGGGAGATAGAAAAGAAATTCAAGATTGTTTCTAAAGTACCATCCGATGCTTTCATTAATAAAATTATCGGAGGTTTGCGGGGAAAAAATAAGTATCAATTGGCTAAGTTTTTGAAATTTTTTGACAACTACTGTGTTGAAAAGAACATCCTGCCTTATACATTCATCATGGTTCACGCAATAAAAGAAGTTCAGGGGACCAAGATCTAATTAAAGAATAAGTAGAAACAGAATAACTAGAAAAGGGATAATAGAAAAAGAATAACAGCAAAAGAATAACTAAAAAAGGAATAACAGAAAAAGAACAACTTGTAGTAGAAAAAATAGAGGAAATATAGACATAATAGAATTTATAGGAAGAATAAAAAAAGTAAATAACATAAGTAAATAAATAACAGAAGTAAATAATAGCGAGGTTATCACACACATCATGGAACAATTAGCCATTAATGGCGGAAAACCAGTACGAGAAACATTTTTACCTTATGCAACTCAGTGGATCGGAGAAGAAGAAAAGAAAGAAGTACTTGATGTTCTTAACTCTGAATGGCTGACTACTGGACCAAAGGTAAAACAATTTGAAGAAGAATTTGCTAAAGCAGTTGGGGCTAAATATGCTATAGCTGTCAACTCCGGAACTGCAGCTCTTCATTGTTGTATGGGAGCTATCGGTATTAATCCAGGTGATGAGGTTATTACAACTCCATTTACATTTCTAGCCACAGCTAATGCTATCCTCTATCGAGGAGGAACACCTATACTTGCTGATATTCAAAGAAAGACCTACAATATAGATCCTGAGGAAATTAAGAAAAAAATTACACCAAAAACAAAGGCAATTTTACCAGTTCATTATGGCGGGCACCCTTGTTCTATGGATGAAATAGAAGCCATCGCTAAGGAGCATCATTTAATGATTATAGAAGATGCTGCTCATGCTTTTACTGCAGAATATAAATCTCATAAGATAGGATCAATAGGTGATCTCACTATCTTTAGCTTTCATCCAGTTAAAAATATCACTACTGCTGAAGGGGGGATGATAACTACCAATAATCCGGAGCTGGCAAAGTTGTGCGTTATGTATAGGACGCATGGAATCACTAAAGAAGCAATGGAAAGGTATGGAAAAAATGCTGACTGGATGTATGATATGCGTTATCTTGGCCATCGCTATAACATGACCGAATTTCAAGCAGCATTAGGTATTGCTCAGCTAAAAAAAGTAGAAGCATTCCAAGCACGAAGAAGAGTGATTGTTCAACAATATTATCAAGCCTTTTCAAGTATGCCTGAAATCATTTTGCCAACAGAAGAGGATTGTGTTAAAAGTTCGTGGCATCTTTTTACCATTCGATTAAAGGAGGAAATGCTTACTACTGACCGAAATGGGATTATCAAGGCTCTAAAAGCAGAAAATATAGGTGTCAATGTTCATTATATTCCTATCCATAAGCATTCTTATTATCAGCATCACTTTAGGTCTATTCTAGGAAACTATCCAGTAACGGATGAGATTTATCAATCAATCGTAACGCTGCCACTTTTCCCCAAAATGACTTCTCAAGATATAGATGATGTGATTAGAGCAGTGAAAAAGGTGATAGAGCATTATAGAACTCAGGATGTCCTTTCAGATAATTTAGTGAGTATTTTTCCTGTCAAAGGGGGTAATGCGCCCCAAAGAACTTCTTCTTCTAACAATGAATCTTATTTCTCTAATAATATCTCTCATTTATCTAATAATAATTCCCGTTTGGCTAATTACCTTGATTTCCCTCATGGTGTGAGATCTTATCGTGACGGTTCTTTAAAGCTTGTAGGAGAAAAAGTGAGACTAGTTCCTTTTACTAATGATCACCTCTATAATCCTAAATACTTATCCTGGCTTCGTGATAAAGAAGTAATGATGCTGGCGAGGAATGATTATGATCCTTTAATGCCTTTTTCCAAAGCAGAGGAATATGTACAGAAGCAATGGGGGAGTAGCACTGATTTTTTTATGGCTATTGAGATGAATAGTGTAAATCATGAAGTTCAACATATCGATAATTCTCAATCAAATGATTTTCCATCAGTTAAAAATGACCTTTTTATTGGAACATTCCGCCTAGCTAACATTGATTGGAAAGCGCATACGGTTGATTTAGGTGTGCTCATCGGGGAAAAATCGTGCTGGGGGAAAGGGATAGCAACAGAGGCATGCCAGCTGGCTATTTCTTTTGCTTTTAGCCAATTAGGCATGAATAAAGTAACTATGGGATGCAAAGAAACAAACACTGGTATTCAGCATATCGCTACCAAATTGGGTTTTAGTAGGGAAGGATATTTCAGAGCACAAAATATTATTGATGGACAATATGTTGGGCATCTTTACTTTGGCCTGCTTCAATCAGAATATGTTCAGCAGAAGAATAGTCGTTAGATAAATATGAAGAAGTAGATATTACAAGTATATACTAAGATGCCCTAGATTCCAAATAAATAATCATCTTTTTGGTATACTATCAAGAGGCTGTTAAACCATGGCGGGAAAACATTTTGGAAGAGTTACGGAAAAAGCATTGGAATATCTTAAAGAAATAGTAGATGATGGATTTAGCCAGTCCTCTGGACCGCAAATGACTGGTCGTTTTGAGCAGGCTTTTGCTAAGAGATTTGGGATAGGATATGCTATAGCCCATGCTAATGGAACTGCAACATTACACTCATGTCTGGCTGCAGCTGGTGTAAAGCCAGGAGATGAAGTTATTACAACACCATTAACAGCTGCAGCTCCCTCTTATGCAATTCTTCACCAAGGTGCAATACCAGTCTTTGCAGATATTGATGAACGAACATTTAATATCGATCCAAAAAGCATTATTGAGAAAATTACACCAAGAACTACGGCAATTATGCCAATACATTTGTATGGTTTACCTGCAGCAATGGATGAGATCATGAAAATTGCGGAAACCTATAACTTAAAAGTTATTGAAGATAGTGCTGAAACCATGCTAGGAGAATGTAATGGAAAATTAGCTGGCACTATCGGGCATTTTGGCAGCTTTAGTTTTCAAGCATCAAAGCACTTAACTTGCGGGGATGGTGGAATAGTTATTACCAATAATGAAGAATCGGCGATGAAGGTAAGAAAATTTGCCTGCTTCGGATTTGCAACATTAAAAGGTGGAAGCGGCAGGGTCATCCCTAAAAAAATACGTTGTGATCCTCAAGCTATCCGTCACGAATCCATGGGTTGGAATTATCGAATGTCCCATCTGCAAGCGGCAGTAGCCTTAGAACAAACAGAAAGGATGGATGAGCTTGTTGATAGAAGAATGAAGATTGCTGAAATATATCTGGATGCAGTTTCTGGCTGTTCTTGGCTAATTCCTCAATATACACCATCGGGTTATAAAAACTCTTATTGGACTTTTGTTTGTCGCTTTGATGAGAAGAAGGCTGGCTGTGGCTGGTATGAGTTTAGGGAGAAGTTTTATCAAAAAGGTGGCGACCTTATTTATGGAGCTTGGAGACTTACTTATCAAGAACCAATATTTCAGGAGCGGCGTTTCTTGGGAGGTTTTTTTCCAATTGATTCAGAGATCTATCATGGTCCTCGACAAGAGTATAAACCAGGTCTTTGTCCAGTTGCAGAAAAAATTCAGCCAATGCTTATGCAGTTTAAGACAAATTATGTAGAGATTGATTTTGCACAACACCAGGCTAAAATCCTAAAAGAAGCGATAGATGAGGTTGGTCGTAGTGGTAAATAATACTTTGGAAAATTCTACAATGGGAAATTCTACTTCTAAAAATTCTACTATAGGACATTCTGCTATAGGAAATTATAAGATCACGGAAATGATGGATAATATTGTACATAATAATCTCAGGGTTTGTGCATTAATTCCTGCCCGTGGCGGTTCAAAGCGTATCCCAAGGAAAAATATTGTTGATTTTGCAGGGAAGCCTTTGATTGTTCATACTATTGAAGCTGCACTGCAAAGCAGTATATTTGAACGGGTAGTAGTATCTACAGAAGATGAACAGATAAGAGAAATAGCAGAGAAGTATTGTGATGTTGATTCTCGTGATCCCTTGTTAGCTAGTGATGCTGCTACCTTAAAAGATGTTTGTTTAGAATTTATTCAACGTCATCCTGAATTTGATATCATTTGTCTGCTGGAAGATGATTGTCCGTTACGTACGGCAAATGATTTGAAGAGCTCATGGGCATCATTCCTCTTAGAAAAAAGATCCATGGCTATGAGTGTATTCTCCTACGGAACGGCATATCCCTTTTGGGCGCTTTCTGATAAGGATGAAGATGGAAATCTTAAGCAAGGGTATCAGTTCTTCTTTTCTAAAAAATATTTAACCAAGTCACAGAATCTTCCTAAAGTTTACTGTCCATCCGGAGCATTTAAATGGATTGATACCAAAAAGTTTGTTCATACCAAGACACTCTACCCTGATGACTTAGGTGTGTACGTGTTAAATTGGCTAAATGCTATAGATATAGATACCCTGGATGATCTGCTTATCGCTAAGATGATTAAAATTTTTTTAACAGAACATCCTCATTTTTTTAATGAGGGAAAAAAAGATATTAGCTTCAAGTAAACATCGGTTGAACGTGATCTCAATGAAGCAGTTGGCTTAACATGAATTTAGACAAAGAAAGATCAGTACTCATTACTATCCCCGCGCGTGCTGGCTCAAAGCGGCTTAGTAAAAAGAACACCCTTAAACTTCAGGGGAAACCTCTATTCTATTATACGATAAAAGCAGCATTAGATTCGGAAATCACTAGCGAGATATATGTTCTTTCTGATAGCAAAAAAACGCTGGGTTTAGCTGAGCAATATGGCATGAAAACATTTCTTCTTCCTCAAGAATTGGCAGGAGATACTACTGGGGTGGTGAGAGCCTCGCTTTATCTTGCTCATGAATTAAAAAGAAGTGGTAAAGAATTTGATGATATTATTTGTCTCCAGCCAACATCTCCATTGCGTACGGGAAAGGATATTTTTGATGCTTATGAATTATTTAAGCTCAAGGAAGCAGATTCTTTAGTTAGCGTCTGTGAAGTTGACCCTCATTATTTCCACTGGGCTGTTGAGAGGGAAGCTACCGGCTTTTCAAAGTTGTATTTCGGGAAAATGTTCCTGAAACCGCGCCAAGAATTGCCAACGATGTATTTTCCTAATGGGGCAATAAAGATTGCTACGACTGATTTTTTAACTAAAGAAGGTCATTTCTTTAGTGATAAGTTAGTCTCCTATGTCATGCCACAAGAACGCTCTGTCCATATCGCTACAAAAATTGACTTTGACTTATGTTCCTTATTGTTAAAGAAAAGAATGAAGGAAAAATTGATAGGAGGAAAAATATCATGAATATCTTAGTCGTTGGTGTTGGTTCTATTGGAGAAAGACATGTTCGTAACCTTCTTACCCTTGGCCATACTGTTTCTGTTTTTGACATGGTTCTCGAGAGAAAGCAAGAAATTGCTGAAAAATACAATGTTGGCTTATTTTCTTCATTAGATTCACCGATGTCTATGTTTGAGCTCGTCCTTATTTGTACACCTACTTATACTCATGTAGATGTTGCGCAAAAAGCATTAACTGAAGGCTGCCATGTTTTTATTGAAAAGCCAATTGCAGAAAAAAGTTCTGCAGAGTTAAACAAATTAGTTCTGTTAGCTAAAAATAAAGGGAAAGTAACACTGGTTGGCTGTAATATGCGGTTCCATCGTGGAGTACAGGAACTTAAACAGGCAATTAGTTCAGGAACACTTGGCAAAGTATATGCAGCTAAAGCTCACTTCGGACATTATTTACCTAATTGGAGAAAAGTTGATTATAAAAGTACTTACTCTACTAGGGCAGATCAAGGTGGCGGCATTCTCTTGGAATGCATTCATGAATTTGATTATCTTCGTTGGTTGATGGGCAATATTAAAGAAATAACTGCACGTGTTTCTAGAAGCGGAGCTTTGGAAATCGATGCTGAAGATTGCGCTGAAGTCATTTTCTCTTTTGAACAGGGGGCATTAGGGCATCTCCATGCCGATTGCTTACAACAAACTAAGCGGCGCGGTTGTGAGATCATTGCAGAAAAAGGCACTATTATTTGGGAAAGCGTAGGTAAAAATCCTGAAATTACAACGATTACTCTCTTTAGAAAAAATGGTGAACCCGTTGAACAGCGCCAGTTTTTGGTAGATCTAGATGAAATGTATCTCTTAGAAATGCGTTACTTGATAGATTGTATTCAGCGAGGAGAGAAGTCCATGAATGACTTGGCGGAAGCATCAGAAACGCTGCGTGCAGTTGAATTAGCAAAATCTTCCATTTAATCTAAAATATCTCTCCCCTTGACAAGCAATTAAATATCATAGATACTTCTGCAACTGCAAAAATATTTGTAGAGTATTACAGATTCAAAATGCTTATAAATAGCTCCTTCTGGAAAAATGATATGCCTCCTCTTCAAGAACTGGAAAATAGAAGTATTTTTATCATTAGAGAGGCCTATAAGCACTTTAGGAATTTAACAGTTCTATGGTCTTTTGGGAAGGATTCTACAGTTCTTCTTTGGCTTTGCAGAAAGGCATTTTTTGGACGTGTTCCATTTAACGTACTCCATATTGACACTACGTTTAAATTTCCAGAGATGTATAGCTATCGGGATCAATATAGCAAAGAGTGGAATTTGCATTTTATTAGGCATGTAAACCAAGAGGCACTTGATCGAGGAATAAATTATGAGCGTTGTGATCCACTCACAGTTTGCGAAGAGCTAAAAACGAATGGATTACGACAAGCTATCGAACAGTATAAAATAGACGGGCTGATGTTAGGAATTCGCAAAGATGAAGAAGGATCGCGTTCTAAAGAACGTTACTTTTCTCCTCGAGATAAGGAATTCCAGTGGGATTATAAAAATCAGCCACCTGAACTATGGGACCAATTTAATTATCTTTTTCCGGCTGGCGCTCATATTAGAATACACCCGTTGCTTGATTGGACAGAACAAAATGTCTGGGAATATATTGAACAGGAAAATATCCCGGTTGTTCCACTTTATTTTTCCAAAGAAGGAAAGCGTTATCGCAGTTTAGGGTGTATGCCTATAACTAAGCCTTTTGAATCTTCAGCGACAACCGTTCGCGAAATTATAGAAGAGCTGAAGATCACTAAAGTTCCCGAGAGATCAGGAAGAAAACAGGACAGTGCCGAAGAGTATGCGATGCAGAAATTACGCGCGCGAGGGTATATGTGAATGATAATGTATGTATTAATATCCTAAACTTGGAGAAATACTATGAATGCAGCTAGTGAAAAGGAAACTATTGAAAAGGAATACCTAAATGTAGTTGTTGTTGGGCATGTTGATCATGGAAAATCTACATTGATTGGGCGGCTTCTCTATGAAACTAAGCAATTACCAGAATCAAAGCTATTAGAGATAGAAAGAATTTCACAGCGACAATTTAGGGATGTTGAGTTTGCTTACGTTTTAGATGCATTAAAGGAAGAGCAAGAACAAAACATCACTATCGATATTACTCAGGTGCCATTCCAAACTAAACATAAGAATTTCTTACTGATAGACGCTCCTGGACATAAGGAATTTATAAAGAATATGGTGTGTGGCGCAGCAAATGCGCAAGGAGCAATACTGTTAATAAGCGCTCCAGAAGGTATTTGTGACCAGACACGTAGGCATCTTACCCTTTTGCAATTACTAGGATTGAATAAGATAGTTGTTTTTGTAAATAAAATGGATTTAGTAGGATATGATTTTTCGCGCTTTACTGTTTTGGAGAAGGAAGTTCATGATCTATTTTTAAAGAATGGTCTTAAGCCTGCGGCTATTATTCCCTTATCTGCGCGTAATGCAGTAAATTTTTTAACTCTCCCTCAGAAAGAAATGTCGTGGTATAGTGGACAAACTATTTATGACTTTCTGGATTTATGGGAGTTGAAGGCAGAAAAGAATGGTATCTTAAGATTTCCTATACAGGATGTATACCGCTGGAATGATAGGAGATATATTGTAGGTAGAGTTGAATCGGGATCTATTTCCCCAGGTGATATGATCACTTTTTATCCTTCATTAAAGGAAACGATCGTTGAGAGTGTTGAACAGTGGAATAAATCTCTTTCTATTGGCATTGCTGGTGAAAGTATAGGGATCACTATGAAGGATCAAATTTTTGTAGAACGAGGAAATATTGCTGCAAATAAAGGGCAAGCTTTAGCAATTACTACCGAATTACGCGCTCGTATCTTTTGGTTAGGAAAAGAGCCATTACGCGCCTATTGTAGATTTATGCTGTTATGTACTACACAAGAAGTAGAGGCTGAAATAGTAGCTATTAAACGAAGGATCGATCCTGAAAGTTTAATTTGTTTACAAGAGAATGCACAGGAAGTACTTTGCAATGAAGTTGCTGAAGTTATTATATCATTAAAGAAACCATTGGCTGTAGATAGGTTTGAAGATTTACCACGAACTGGGCGCTTTGTCATTGCAGGTAAAAATGGAATAGCTGGCGGTGGTGTTGTTGTAGAAGCATTACCAATAGGATCATCTACTGATACATCATAGGATCTTATTTAAAAATTAAGGTATATTCAAAACATATCTCTTTCAAGTAGATATATGGATAGGGTGTATTCATTCAATGAAAATGGGTTTGATACCCCGCAGCTCTGCTGCGACCCATTCGATGAAAATGTAAAAGCATTTTCAGCGTGCCAAAAATTACTGATTTTTGTGCATTCAAGAGTAAAAATCCCTGGCTTCATTGTTACCGAATGCCCCGCAGCTGTGCTGCGGTTGGGATTTTTACTAATGGGAGTTGTATCTAAGATAATGTACTTGACAGGATTAATGGAGGATAATTATGAAAACTGTAAACATAGGACAGAAAATAGTTGGACAGGATCAGCCATGTTTTATCATCTTTGAGTGCGGCGCTACTTTTGATTCTCTGGAAACTGCAAAAAAATTAGTTGATGCAGTTGCGCTTTCAGGAGCTGATGCTATTAAGTTTCAGGTACTGGATGCAGATAGGTTAATGGGTAGAAAAGATTTAACAATTAACTATACCACTGCGCAAGGACCGCGGGTAGGCAATCTTTATGATATTCTACAGAAAAGAGAATTAACAAATGATCAATGGTTCGAATTAATGAACTATTGTCGGAAGAAGAATGTGTTATTCATAGCCACTGCCTGTTTTCCTGAAGAAGTTGATTTTCTTGTTGAAAATGGAGCAGCTGCAATAAAAATTAATGCAGGTGATGTTAATCATTATTATCTTATAGATTATGCATCAAAGAAACAAGTGCCTATTATTCTTGATGGCCGGGCGAAATATGATGAATTAGAGCAGGGAGTGCAAATATGTGAACGGAATGGTAATCAGGAAATTATCATTATGCATTGCCCTTCCGGTTATCCTGCTCGTAATGATGGGGTGAACTTAGCAACATTAGCAGCGTTAAAAAAAATATATCAATATCCTATAGGGTTTTCTGACCACTCAAGAGAGAAACTGATGAATTTTGCAGCCATTGCTTACGGAGCCGACATGGTGGAAAAAACCCTTACTTTAGATAAAAATACTGATTTTATAGAGCACCTTATGTCCCTAGAACCAACAGAAGCAAAGGAGTTTGTCCAAGAGATACGCGCTATTGAAGAAGCAAAAGGTCAACCACGAATAATGTTTAGTAAGCATGTTAATGAAGCAGGAAGAAGGAGTATAGTTGCTATGCGTGATATCGATAGTGGGGAAGTAATTAGTATCAAAGATATTGACTTTCGACGACCAGGTGATGCAGGTATTAGTGCAGCTGAATATGAACTCGTCTGCGGTAAAAAAGCTAAGCAAAACATACCAATCAATAGCTTCTTGAAATGGGAATGGATAGAATAATCATTTCTTATTACGCACGGAAAAGCAGAAAGAGCCGGACTTTAGTCCGGTTATGAATGCTCTTTTTATGCCTGCTTTTCCGGCGTCACAAAGTGCGGGGTTAAGAAATCGTTTCAGTTCAAGCCTCGGCTTTTAAGCCGAGGTGAGATAATTTCCCGCACTTTCATGACCTTACCCTAATATCTCTCTAAGTGATGATACCTTCTGTTTTAATAAAGGATTCATTAATGCAAACGATAGAATAATAATAGTAAATAGTATAGTGTATGTTTCTGGAGTTGACGGTAATGCGCTAGAAAATAAGCCAAGTACCACTCCTAACTGTTGTGAAGACAGCGAAAGGGCACTAAGATATTCAAGATTATTGCTCTTAGAAATGTCTCCGAGCAATGCAGTATTTATCGGTGCAGTGATAGCTCTACTACAACACATAGTTATCACTCCCAATACAAAGAAGAATATTGAAAATTTAGTAAATAGAAGTAAAATGATGGAAAGGAGCATAATTCCATATGATATTGTTATCATTTTTTCCCTTCCTAATTTATCTGACATTTTTCCTAATCTATAGGAAGTAAGGATAGGGATTAAGTATAACATTGAGAGTAAGATGCTTATCTGGCTGACTGAAAAATAATACTTAGCTTCTATAGGAATTATGCTGATGCTAATTCCAAAAAAGGAAGCAATGGTAAACCAGTAAAAAATGAGGCTAAATACGTTCTTATTCCAAAATCTCTTTTGTAAAAAAAATGATGCTTTTTGTTTTTTATTTCTTGTTTTCTTTTCAACTCTTTCTTTTTCTATAGTTGGTAAGTCATTTAGAAAAAATAATATTGAAAAACCAAGTAAGGGGAAGAAGGCATAGGCTGCAAATGATGCTACAAATGACGTAGCTTCAATAAGGAACCCTATAATCATAACACCTAATAACGGACCAAAAAGATACAGAGAAGTAAAATGGCCGGCATTTTGGCCATGATTTGTATCATTCCCGCTCCGTATCAGGTAACTTTGCTGTGCTGTCCATAAATGAGCCGCGGAAATTCCTAGTAGAATAGAAGTAATCATCAGTAAACTGGTTGATGGTACAAGCAAAGAAAGGCAGTAGGCAAAATAAAAAATACTTGAAAAGATCATAATTTTCTTTGGTTGAAACCTTTGCACACTCCAAGCAGCCAACGGAGTAGAAATTGCTAAAAAGATATAGATGAGTATTAATGATATTAACCCAAGATGATAGAACCCACGCTCTGAGAAATAAGAGGTCACATATTGTTGAACACCTGCATAGCCGAAAAAAATCAATGCAAAACTGAGTCCAAGGATGGTGATATCACGTTTTGGCGAAGAAATCATGTAACTCTATTTATTATTGGATTATTTTGTTATTTAATATTTTATTATTTTTTTTAGAGTAGATTATGCAAAAAATAGCCAGAAAACCAGTGACTAAAGTCGCTGGATGAATGGCACTATTTTTCTGGCTATTTTGCATCCTAAAAATGCGTAGTTTAGAAACCGTCTCAGTTCAAACCTCGCACGCGGAGAAAAGCAACGACTTTTCTAGCGTCCCAGAATTGTTAAGCAATTCTTAGGACTTTAGTGCGAGGTTAGACGGTTTCACGCATTTTTATGATATTTTTTAAGCTCTATATTGTTCATTTCCTGTGGCAGTACCCATGTATTCCACACTCTTTTCCTTCCGCATTTTCCCACCACCATCTTCCAGCACGAATATCTTCCCCAGGTTTTATCGCTCTTGTACACGGCGCACAACCTATACTGGAATAACCTAGGTCATATAGGGAATTGTATGGTATGTTTTTCTCTTTGATATAAATCCATACTTCTTCCTCGCTCCAATTTAGCAAGGGGTTAATCTTCATACAATCGAATAGGCTATCATATTCAACTATGCGTGCTTTTTCTCTACTGACTGATTGACCTTTTCTTACTCCAGTAATCCAAGCTTCTGCTGTTTGAAGAGCTCTTTGTAAAGGTTCTATTTTTCTTATTGCACAGCATTCTTTTCGGTTCTCAATGCTTTCACGGAAGGAAAAAAATCCTCGAATGGGCTGCTGCCGGAATGAGGTTCTGGG
>CAZNUS010000009.1:13028-27281 GCA_964576385.1 uncultured Methanosarcinales archaeon
AGAAGGTATGAGTTATGCTAACAGAATAATAAGAGCTGGATATTCTTTTTTAATACTATCAATTAAGGTGTACGTTTCTTCAGGTAGGCGGCCAGTGTCTAGAGTGATCATTTCAATTGGTAGCTTACACTCTTGGATGATATGAAGTATAACCATATCCTCTGCACTAAAGCTAGAAGAGAATATTATTTTTCCAGAAAATAATTGTGCTGCCCAGCGCAAAACAGTTTCAGGATTAGCTTTTTCTAGTTCTATGTTAACATTTTCAATATCCAATTTTTCAATGGCCGTATTCATGGTTAGTATAGTCTCTTGTTATTATTTTTTTCACGTTTATCGTATATAAATATTATTAAACAGGCATCTTTAGATAATTATTTTCTTTTAATCGATGTTCTTCTTTAAATTTATGTTCCATAACTATTAAAAGAGAATATTTCTCCATAAATTCTATGGACGCTTCCAGTTCTATCTTTCAATTAGTACATAATTATTATTTTCCTAAAAGGGATTTTTCTATAAAATTATATTTAAAAGGGAACAATAGCACTACTTATCTGATAGTTCTAGAACAGGGAAAAAAATATCTCCTGCGTAATTATCACCTCACAGGTTCTGATATCTCATTAGATCAGATGCTTCAGCATATTAGTGCAATTCTTCAAATCACTAGCTACCTTTCTTCCCTTCTTGTTAAAGATGGAATTGCTATACCTATTCCACAAGCTATTGCTTCTACCAAAGATAATTTCTTACTTACTTTTGATGGCAAGTTCTATGCCTTATTATCTTATCTAGAAGGAACACATTATGGTGGTTTCTTAGCACAAATGAAATCCCTTGGCGCGAGTGTTGGAAAACTTCATGCTGCACTAGCTTTATGTCCAGTTGTTATTGATAATCCATACGACCATTACTATGATATTCTTAGCGATCATGAACTTCAGATGGCTAAAAAAATATTTCAACAGGAAATTAGTGATGAATCTTTTGCGCTAATCGTTTCACAGATAAGACATTCAGCTGAATTTATGAAAAGTGCAGATTATTCTTCCCTTCCCCAGCAACTTCTTCACCGTGATCTGCATGATAGGAATACCCTCTTTGGCGTTGATGGTACTATAAGCTTTATTGACTTTGATTTTGTTGGCAGAGGAGAAAAAGCACGTGAAGTGGCCTTTTGTGCTTTTCGTCATGCATTGCATCACTTTCCAGATGTTGAAAAGGCAAGAAAAGGAATCTCTGTGTTCTTAGAAGGATATAATTCATCAAATACATTATCTCTCCAAGAACACCATTCTCTTGCTTTTTTTATTAAAGATGAAGCACTACGCAGGATCAGTTATATCTTAAGAAGAGCAATGATTTCACAGGAGATGACTTGGTTTTCTGATCTTTCAAAGCATATCTCTCATTTAACGTTAGCAGATCAATTGTTTAATAATTAACTTTAAAATCTGTTATTAGATATTTTCTACTAAAATCAGATAATCTCGACTAAATAAATACCTGTTTTTTAAACCAATATTTAACTATTTTTAAATGATCATTTCTCCTGCATTCTGGAGATATATTGTTCAATCCCATCAGCGAGTAGTTGAATATTTTCTTGGTTACTTACTTTTCCTGAATCTCCAGGCGTAGCGCCGCTGCCTTTAAATGAAGAAGCAAGTACCGCAGTGATAAATTTTAATGTTTTGACATAGTTGACGGTTGTGCCTATTTTTTTCTCTATCAATGCTGTTAAATTGCGTAGATCATGTACCTTACTGATCTCTTCAAATATAGCATAATAAATATCTCCAAAAACTATTGTCGGCTTCTGGTAAATGATAGCTTCCCAGCCAGTAGTGCTAGAAATCGTGAAAATTAGCGAACTATCTCTGATGATCTCTTGGCTGTTGGCATGCGGGGATATCAGCCTTATATTTGGAAACTTTCTTATTTCCTTCCGAAAATACCATGGTCTACTAGAATAATTATAGGTATGTTCCTTTACATATAGTTTATAGCCGCAGGGAAGGCTACGAGAGATAGTTTCAATAAGTGCTAACTGATTTGAATACCATCTTCCATAGAAAGAAACGGAAACTTCAGGTGTTACATGAAGAGGAAAATAAGCATATTTTTCACCTTTTACCGGCATTTCAAATGTTCTGGAAATATCTAATAGCTTATCCATTATCGGCCAGATGAATTGTTTAAGATCAGGAAGTTGTCGCCGATAGGTTAGTGTTTTAGCGTATCCTATATATTTCTTGATCTTTTCTGAGCGGGATATTTTTATACTGGCGGTGCCGTCAGGCTTTACCGGTTTATCTTTAAATTGTTTGATAAATTCTTCTGATATCTTTTTTTCTTCAAAGGTTAGTTCTCGCTTCTTTATTTTTTCATACTCTTTAATCAGAAGCGGCCAGCGCGCTTCAGTATTATTATTTACTGCAAATCTTCCGGCTATCCGGGAATTCGTTATTTCTATAACCTCAATATTGTGATAAAGGAACATTTTATACTGGATCACCCCAGAAAAACTAGCAATCCCGTAAAATATTACATAATCTGGCTTAAATTGGCTAATACTTTTTTCTGTTTCCCGAAGGTAATATTCTATCCAATATAACACTTGGTTCGAGTTAAGTTTCATTCTACTTCTTTTACGGGGAGCACTAATCTGCCAGACATCCCAACTGGTAAAGCCATACTTCTCTTCTGCCTTTTGGATATACTCTACATCAGACAGAGGAAAATTTTTCTTTGAATCATCAAACTCTGCAGTATGGATATGCTCTTGTGATATCCCTGCTTTGAGAAGCACTGAATCACTCCCTTTAGCTCCGCCTGAAAAAAAAGAAATTATTTTCCATCGTTTTTCTAGTTCCTGCGATAATCTTAAGGCATGGGTTTCCATACCACCATGACCATAGATAAATAGAACCTTTTTCTGGTACAATGCTTCTATTTGAGGTGATTTTAGATATTTTGACATTTTTACTTTTCTTCAGAAAATAATGCTTAATAAAAGTTATGTAATTAACATAGACCTGAGAATCTAAAATACCTTAGAGAATCTAATATCGCTCGGAGAATCTAAAATAACTAAGAGAATAGGATATCGCTCAGAGAATCTAAACTATACGAGAGGAAATTAATATTCGGATAGCCAATGAGTAATTTCCTCTGAATATAGCGCCGGATAAACTACACTTATTTACTTTCGCCGCTATAGATCAAAGAATCGGAACATTGATAAATACCTTTTTTTGTAGAAAGTACTAGGTGAATTATGGTTGATTATTTATCTAAATTGTTGAAAGGGGCATCAATTATTTTTATCGCCAGTATCTTCAGCTCTTTGTTCGGCTATTTTATCAGAGTAATTCTTGCGCGGAAACTGACTACAGATGATTTCGGCTTATTCTTTGCTGTTTACAACATTATTCTGCTCATAGGCTGGATCAGGGGATTTGGTCTGCAATCGGCAATTGGAAAATACATCCCTCAATATCTGGTGGAGAATAATAATGATAAAATAAAATCCATCCTTATTTTTGTGACTACATTTACTCTATTTAGTACTTTCATCTTTTTTGCTGTAGCATACATCATCCCAGTACAATTGATTACTACCTATTTCCATAGCGAAGCTGCACGAGGAATTCTTTTGATATTATTTGCCTATGTTTTTATAGATAGTGTCTCCAGCATTATCACGGGATATTTTTTATCAGTTTATTGGTTTATATTATATTCGTTAAGGGACGCCATGACTCGTGCAATTATCTTAGTGCTGCTTTTTTTAGTTTCTGATGTTAGTATCATGCAGGTTGCGTATATCTATGTTTTTGCTTCTTTTGTAAATATGGTAACTAATATATTCTATTTTTTCAAAATATTTCCTTTTTTTCACTATAAGACAGATTTGTCTATTAAAAACAGTAAGGAATTATTTAGCTTCGGGTTTCCGTTAATGATCCGAGATTTTTTTGGAGTGTTAATGTCAAAAGTAGACAATATCATCATAGTCTATTTTCGCCCTTTGTGGGAAGTTGGCCTATATAATGTAGTTGTTCCAACCGCAGATATGCTGCTTATTTTTAGCCGGCCATTTGGTAGGATCATGTTCCCGCTTAGTTCTGAATTATACACTTTAGATCAAAAAGAAAAAATTAATTCTCTTCTTCAAAAAATCCATAAGCATCTTTTGATATTAGTAATCCCTTGTTCTATTACACTATTTCTATTTTCTAAATATTTATTGGGCTTGGTTTTTGGTATCGAGTATGAAAAAGGGTACCCAGGATTGATGGTTCTGGCGTTTGGTTTTATTTTTAATAGTTTAAGTATTGTTAATTATAGTGTTCTTTTAGGAATTGGCAAACAAAAAGTTGCTGCAGCAGTGACTATTATAGCAAATATTCTTAATGCGGTATTGACGTTGGCACTTGTATATTATATGGGTAGATTAGATCTCGGCTATCTTGGAGCTATAATCGGCACCGTTGTAAGTTCTATAGTATTATTTTTTCTTATTTCTTATTACCTGCAGAAGAACCTGGGCTATTTATTTTCCAGGAGATTACTCTTGTTTTTATCTGTTATTAGTGTTCTTATTCTTGGTATGGGATATTTAATTAAGTTACTCATCATCAATAATCATGTGGAATTGGGGTTATTCTTAGTTGTTCTCGGTATAACTTATCCTTTGCTTCTACTAGCTTTTAAGCTAACGTCAATATCTGAAGTAAAATCGTTAACTCAGATGCTTTTCAAGAAGAAAGAACTAGAAAATGGAGAGCATCAATCTTAATGTTGGCGCTAAATGATTGTATCTCTGTTAAAATAATTTATGATATAACTATAATATAACTATAATATTATCCTAGAAAAATACTTAAATAAACTGTCTTATTTTTTATGAATCATGATCAAAGAAATAGCTTGGTATATCGCTCGCCCAAAATATTATGGCGAATTTTTGAGAAAATGCAAAGAATTTCTTACGGATATACTATTTGCCCAAAAGATAGAACGTGAGACATTGCAGGCCAAACAATGGTGCAAAGAAAACTCTTTATCTTTTGAAACTACTTTTTCTGAGATTGGACAGAAGATTGGTTCTCCGATTCATCTTTTTTTTCTATCAAATATTTCTCAAAAGGAATTAACGTATGCCAAACAACGTGTTTCTTATGCTCAACAGCAGATTAAAAAGAAGGGTCTCATGATCGGCGGTGGTTCTAGTATAAATCTTTTATATTCATTATCGGAAGGAATTGCTGCTGAAAAGATCGTTGAAACGGGGGTAGCTTATGGATGGTCTTCGTTGGCTTTTTTGTTATCTTTGAAAAAACGACCACGGGGAAGATTATGGAGTATAGACAAGCCTTATCCTGGCTTAGATCATGAACCATTTGTAGGCTGTGCTGTTCCTGAAGGAGAGAGGAAGCAATGGTCGCTATTGCGTGGACCAGACCGTACTTTATTACCAGTTGTTCTAACAGAAGCAGGAATTATCGATCTCTGTCATTATGACAGCGATAAATCTTATTCTGCAAGGATGTTGGCGTATCCAAAACTATGGGCGGGATTACGGGCAGGCGGAATTTTTATTTCTGATGATATTGGTGATAATCTCGCCTTTAAACATTTTTGTGAGAAACTTGCTGAAAAACCTTGGATTATTGAAGAAGGAAAAGAAAGATATTTAGGCATATTAATGAAGAGTAATTAACTTTTGTAAATTAGCTTTTTTAGCTTTTATACGTTTTTTTTGTATTTGTTTAATTTTTGATAGCTTTCTAATGATATTTGTGGGCCATAGATTGGGCTGTAACATAGTGTAGCCGTATAATCCCATTATGCGAAGGCAGTCCCGTCAAGAAGTAGCGGTTTCTCGTCAAGAGATGTACCTGTTAAGGCAAATAAAAAATTACGCATAACTCCTGTTAGTTTCTCCTACCTAAGAGTGAAGCGTAGCGGAACGGAGTGGGGAGGATGCGTAGCGATAGCGAAGTAAGTTTTTGATTTGCCTCTACTTCAGGGACTGCCCTAGTTTGCAGGAGGAGGGGATGCTATTGTTACTTGTTTGTAATAACATTTGGGAAGATTTATAACTGATTAGCAATATATAAAAGTAAAATGAGTGGTAATATAGATAAGCGAATTTCAGAACTAATTGATAAAGGATATGGTAGGTGGCTTTCTAAAAAAGACAATGGTATTTTTTATGGAATGCATGTTCTTGAAGGTGAAGCTTATCTAAGAGATGGTAGAGTTGACGAGCCATTTAGAAAATTGAATGCTAGAATTTTATTAGGGAGAGATATTACTGTTCCGTCCGAGATCAATGGCATTCACGCATATGATATTGGAGATGTTGCCACTCTTTTTCATGCACTATTTGTTGATGGTTTTGCAGACTTAACTGGTTATAATAGTGTTCCAGCTCCATTTGAAAGAATGCCAGATCATTTTACAAACCATTATTCAAGAACTTTAGGTGCAGCAGTTGATAATCATTTTAAACTAACTGCATCCGGATTACATGTGCCATTAACACTTTTTTATGTTCACGGAGATACTACAGAGGATTTAGACTTTAGATTTGCTCCAGAAAATGGTGAAAGACATCCAGTAAATTCTGTATTAAGAGAATATAGAGAACAGTTTTTTAATGGTTTAGGCGATGCAAGACCTACAATTTTAATGGCAACTTGTAACATGAATGATTCAAGACAATCAGCTTCAATTGAAAATCCTGGGTTTCATGTTGTTTATAGAAAAGGTTTGGCAGGAGGTCAATTAGCAGCCACTGGAAAAATAGAAGCTGATTTCTAGATTCTATTTATTATCCATTTATCATCACTCTTTATGGATATATTCTAAAGGTATGTCTTTTAATTCTGAGAAATTTTGGTCTACCCAGTTGATAACTTCATTAATACCTTGATCTAAACCAATTATAGGTTTCCAAGATAGTTCCGTTTTTGCTTTGGTGAAATCCAATGTATAAGCTGCATCCTTGCCAACCCGGTCTTCAGTGATAACTACATTTTCTTCAAAAGAAACACCTAATTTATCACAAATTTTTCTAACAAGATCACATATACTGATAAACTCACTAGTTGTCAGATGGAAAATATCTCCTGGTTTACCATTTTCCATAATGGTTAACACTCCTTCAGAAGCATCTCTTGCATGAATGAATGCTCGAACAGAATGCCCGCCACCGTGAAGAGGAATTTTCTTTCCTAGTTTGATGGACATAACTGATTTTGGAATAATTTTGAATAGTTGCTGGCCCGGACCGTAAATATTGGCAACACGCGTAGATACTGCCGGAAAATTAAAATTTTTTACCAGCATTTGGATAAAAAGATCTGCTGCCGCTTTTGAAGCAGCATAAGGGGTGCTGGGGCTGTAGTGGGTATGCTCTGTTACTACTCCAGACATGGTACCATATACTTCAGGAGTAGATGCATGGACATATTTTTTAAGATGCTTCCTGTCTTTAAGCTGGCTTAAAAGATGAACTAATGATATCACATTGGTGTGATACCAATGCAAAGGATTTTGCCAGCTTGGCGCTACTTCGCTCTGAGCAGCGAAATTTACAACATATTCGATCTTGTGTTCATCAATTAGCTGAAGAATTGCAGGGATATCCTGATTGAGGTTAAGCTGATGAAAACTGAAACGAGATGCTGCTTCTGGCGATGCTTTGTAGGGAAGGAATGCTTTTTTTTTCTCTGGAGAACGGCTAATGCCAATGATATTATATTTTGTTTTCTCTAATAATAGGGTAATGTAGTGACTGCCGGAGAAAGAATTACTTCCTATAACTAGGACTGTTTCCATATTTTGATGGTAAGAACCTCTTTTATAAAAATTATGAATCATAAACTTCATAAATTGTCTTTTTTCTCTATAATCTATGTGATATCTTAACTTAGAATATACTTCTATTTAAATTTTAACTCATCATCTTGGACATAGTTGATATTTAACTGCAAAGCAATATACGCTTTCTGCAATTCCCGGCCAAGGTAGGCACAGTGGTCTTTTCTGATATCAAGGTTTTCTTTGTTTATGATGGTATGATAAATATCAATTGGCTTTTTTCCGGTAACTTTAAGGACAACTTTATTTCTTTCGTTGCAAAAACCTACTTCTATCTCTTTTGTTGCTGCATTGATTCTGATTAAAAAATATCCTTTAGGATCTAGCACGAATTCTTTTTCGTCATCGTAGTGTGCAACTATCTCTTTGATATTGTCTGTAATTAGTTCTGTTCCAACTATTAATTTTTCATTAGATATTAATTTAATAGCATTAACCGGACAAGAAGATGCTGCTCTTATGAATTGTTCTACTTCATCAGTGTTTACTTCTATAGTTAGTTGTTGCATTCCCTTGCTGGTTACAGCTCCTTTAAGCTCTGCTTTCTTTCCGTTCCAGATAAAATAATTAGAAGCAGCTTGAATACACTTTTTTGCACCTACACATTTTGAACTATTATATTCAATATTTAGTAGCATTATCTTCCTCTAAAGTAGATCACATATTTTACTCTTTTTACTTTAAATTTATCTCTTTCATTCTCTTAATATTATGGTATAAGGGATTGTTCAACCCATCTACTATCAAACCTTTCCTATATGCATCAATCAAACTACGGATTGCATCAGTAAAGTCATATCTACATTCAAAACCTAATACTCTTCTCATTTTATCACAATTTACATGGTAAGACCTTTTATCATCGGTAGTTGTTACCTCAAAAATAACTTCTGGATCAGCCAATACCTTATGAACTAGTTCAGCGATTTCTCTAATAGTCATGTTGGCATAGGATACATTAAATGCCTGTTGATGTACTTTTTCTTTCGGTGCTTCCAGCATTAATTCATAAAATCGGACCATATCTTTTATATTTAAGGCTGGCCGCATTTGTTCACCGCCAAAAATCTTGATTTTTTTATTTATTAATGCATTGATAGTAAGTATATTCACTGAAAGATCCAAGCGTAAACGTGGGGCATAACCACATAGTGTGGCAGGACGTACAAAGACATATTCTAATTCCCCTACATCACTATTCTTTAATAACTGTTCACATTCAATCTTGTATTTAGCATAATCTGTGATTGGTTCTGCTTCAGTTTCTTCTGTAACTTCTGTATCTATTGGTTTGATTCCATATTGACTTGTAGAACTTGCTACGACTAATCTCTTTAGATTATTTGTACTACATGCTTTAATGATATTATTAAATGCATCAAAATTAATAGATTTTCCTAAAGTAGGATCCAAATCAAAACTAGGATCATTAGAGATGCAGGCAAGATGAATAAAAGCATCAGCACCATTTGATGCCTTAACCAAATTATCTCTTTGTCGAATATCCCCTTTTACTTTGATTAGATTAGGATGATTTTCTAGCGTGTCTCCATAAATGAATAAATCATAGACAATAACGTTGTATCCCTTCTTTAAGAGACTTGGTACAAGTGCGCTGCCTACATAGCCAGCACCGCCAGTAATAAAAATTGTTTGAAATACCATCTTATTTTTAACTAATTAACACTTTATAAAATTACTGTATTTTTGTTCTTCAGCAAATTATTTTCTAGAATTAAGATGAGAAAGGTTTAATAATACTAGATAATGGTCTATAATTTGGTATGGATTTAAAAGGTAAGAAAGTAATAATCACTGGTGCATCTAAAGGTTTAGGTGAAGTCTGTGCTTATACTTTGGCTAAGGAAGGGGCTCAATTAGTTCTTTCTGCGAGGACATTTGAAAAATTAGAAGAAGTTAGAAAAAAATGTAAAAATCCAGAGATTCATTTAAGCTTGGCTGCAGATTTGACGAATCCCTTGTCCATTAAAGATTTCGTTAATAAAGCGAAGGATTTTTTAAAAGATATTGATATTGTTCTACATATAGCTGGGGGTGGTCTAGGATTACGTGATCCTTTTTTGTCTTCAAGTGATTTGGAGAAGCTATTAGCTCTTAATTTAAAAGCGGCAGTAGAATTGAACCACCATATCCTGCCAATGATGGTACATAGAAAAAGAGGCAATTTAGTTCATGTATGCTCCATTGCTTCAATGGAAGCAGTAGCTTCAGTTGGATATAATACTGCAAAGGCCGCTTTTGCTGCTTATGTCCGTTCGTTAGGCCGTGAAGTAGCTGGGTCAGGAGTAGTTGTTACTGGAATATTACCTGGTGGTTTTTATGCTCCTGGTAACTCTTGGGAACGATTATCGGCAAATAAACCGGAAGTTGTTGAAAAATTTATTCAAGAACGATTGCCACGTGGTTTCTTAGGAAAAGCAGAAGAGCTTCTACCTCTTATACTATTCCTCTGTTCTGAACAAGCTTCGATGATGGGTGGTTGTCTTGTTCCAATCGATGCTGGTGAAGGAAGATCATATATTCATTAAATGAAAAATGGAGCCTATATCATATGAGAGAATTTGACATCTTAAGGACGTATCCAGAACCAAAGCAGCCACGTTATGTGAGCCCGACTTTACGGACTATTAAGAGTAGAATCATGGCTGCTTATAGAGGTAAGGATTATTATGATGGTGATCGAAATAATGGGTATGGTGGATTCTATTATGATCAGCGTTGGGTTTCTATTGCTCAAGATATTTGCAAAGAATATAATTTAGATAATACCTCTGCATTTCTTCATATTGGATGTGAGAAGGGATTTCTTCTTCACGATTTACATACTCTCTATCCTCAGATGAAGCTTTGCGGAACAGAAATATCATCTTACGCCAAGGAGAATGCGATGTCCTCTATTAAGCCTTTTATTCAATATGCACCATTTACACATCTTCCATTTAAAGATAAAGAATTTGATTTCGTATTTGCCATCAGTGTTGTCTATACATTAAACCTTGCAGATGCAATGCAATGTTTACGGGAGATTCAACGTGTTAGCAAAGGAAAGAGTTTTGTTACTCTTGCTGCTTACCGCACTGAAGAAGAACTTCGTTTGTTCCGCTATTGGACGGTACTAGGTTGCACAATTCTCCATGAAGATGAATGGGTAGAAGTATTGAACCATGTAGGCTATACCGGAGATTATAAATTTCAGACAGCTCGTTCGCTTAAGCTGATTGAAAAAAAGGATTAAGAAACAGCCTTTGTTTAATTAAGCTCATGTCGATGCTTTCGCTTTAGTTTGTTGAAGAATTTCTTGATTTAACACAAGGAACTAAATTCTGCGAAATTTGGGATAGGCTGTAGTTCCATTTCCGGCTTCTTCTCTTGATAAACCTTTACTTTATTTTTAAGCATCTTCAGACCTTTCAACTCAAAGAAACAAATCAGGTTTTTAACTGATAGATCTTTCTTTCCTCCTGGATTAAGGTAAAAATTACAGAAAGAAACATATTCTTTTGGCCGATAGACCTCGATCTCTACTTCACCTTTTTTAACTAGCTTTTCATCTTTCAGAATGACGGATAGCACTTCTCCAGAAAATGTCATCCTGTTATTCACTTCTCCTTCAAGCAAGTCTTTACAAAGGACGCTATTTAAGAACATAATGACCTGGTTAAAAGAATCTGCGTTGTATGCTCCGGATAATACCAGCTGATGTTGAACAATCCGAACCAGCTCAGTCTGAAGAATATCAAGAAGATTTTTGTTTTGGTAAAATAAAGCAATATATGAGGAGTTCAGCTTAGTAAAATGATCTACCAACTGCTTAAAATTTTCTTCTTTTTCGTAGAAAGAAAGCATACTGCGGGGTGTATCAAACCATTCGTTCTTAGACTGATCTTTCATGTAGGTGAATGCTTCTTTAAGGGCTGGGTTGTCGCTATTAGCGACTTGGTGAAGAACCCAACCTGGATTTACGCCAAACTTTTTTCCCCAGAGGAGGAGAGGCTTAAATAACCCAGTATTCCAAGTAAAGTAAATTAGCCAATGCAGAACTTTGAAGCTGTTGAGCTCTTCTTCAGTAATATCCTTGGTGCTACGGATGGATTCTTCCAGCTCGAAAACAAATTGATTGTCATATATTCCATATGCACCAAAAATTGGGCGATATTTTGTTTTCACATCATAACGAATTCGAAAGTCATCAGTCTCATAAAGGGAGCCGGGCAATAGTCTGATGACGGCTGAACAGATTTCACCGAAGCCTATATCAAAAGCATCCATAATTGTTTTAAGGTGGCTTTTAGCACTCTCCCCAGGCAATCCTAAAAGCAAGTCAGTGGAGACTTCCTTGTTATTTTCCATATAATGCATAATATTCTTTTTTAAGTCATCAAGCCGTATCTGACCCCTTCCACTTTTTTCTAGAACTTCCTGATCTGCAGACTGGATGGCGATATATCCTTCTTTACCATTGATAATCTTGGCGATTTCAATATTTCTGCTACTAGTATTTTTTGAATCGTAGATGGTCAGATGCACTGGGACACCCTTTGCGTCCATTATTTCGCGGATCTTTTTTGAAACATCTACATCCCTTGGTAAAATTCCAAAGTTAGCATCACAGATCATCCAGTAAGCCTGTCCTACGGAATGTTCACTGATGTAATCAATTTCTTTAAAGATGACATCTAATGGTCGAAGTCGTATTTTAGAAAGAGTCTTGGCGCCCCAGACACAATATACACAGCCGAATGGGCATCCTCGATTTGTTTCCAGCAGAGGGATCATATTTGGATCTTTTAGAAATTTATCCAGCAAACCAGTAAGATATGGGCTGGGAAGACTAATTTCTTTTGGTTTTTCCAAATAATTTAAAGGATTAAAGATGAATTTATTTCCAAATAGAGCAGCGCAACCTGGTGGGACCGGTTCTGGATTTCCAGCTAATAGTTCTCCGATAAGATAACCGAAGGGCTCTTCTCCTTCATGAATGAGGTAATAATCAATTTCCTTGTGTTCTTTGAGATAGGTATGGAGGCCGTTAGCATCTGAGCGGATTTGCGGTCCGCCTTCAACACATACGACTTTTGGATTGAGGCGCTTAGCCATCTTAAAAAAAACTGAACTTAAGCGGTTGTTCCAGCTATAATTGCTAAGTCCTAAAACATCAGGAGGTGAAGTTGCAATGGCCTGCTCTAACTCTTTTGGGTACTTGAAGAGGGAAATACTTACTTGATCACCATATTCCTGCAGTACGTGAGCTGCAATGTAGGCAACATTTAAGGGAACCACATAATTAGTTTTAATTGTATCATACACTAAATCGCCTAAATATATTTTCAAAACCATTACATTCCTCTCTTTAATAATCTATTTATTGAAAAGATTCTTTTCTTTAAAAAAGTAACGGTTCTTATATATTTTTCTATTAGTCTCTAAGGGACCGGCTCAAAATAAATGAGCATATTTCCTACAGCTAATAGCAAATCTCATAGTAAGAAACCGCCTCGAGCGAAGCGAGCATGCCACTGGTGTTGAGCCCGCAGGCGATCACCAGTGGTGGGCGGTTTTTTTTACACTTAGAAAAGCAGAAAGCCTCGATCTTTAGATCGAGGATGAATGCGTTCGTTTCTGCTTTTCTGGTGTCACAGAAATTCGCCTATTAAAGAAAGCGTCTCTGTTCAAGCCCCGCCATTCCCTGAAAAATACCAAAGTATTTTTGGGGTCCCAGAAGCGTTGCTTCTGCGGATATGGCGGGGTGAGACGCTTTCGGCGAATTTCTCATGACTTCGCTACTTTATTTTGCGGTAAGACTTAAAGGATAATCGCTTCTATTAAAATGGTCCTGTAAAGGAGCTGTCCGGAATATCTAATGGTACTTTCTCTTTAGGGAAATTTAACAGTTCCTTTTTTTCAAGAATTTCCATTACTTTAAGTGCGATGTGAGTATATCGTGGATAATAATATTTTGTTAAACCTGGTGTGGAAGGGCTTGGGATGTCCGGCGCAGTAATTCTAGAAGGCGGAGCTTTTAAATTTAAAAATAGCTTTTCGGAAATACGGGCAATGATCTCACCGGCAAAGCTGCCAGTATAATGTCCAGAATCAACAACAATCATTCTTCCTGTTTTTGCAACGGAGGTAAGTATCACATTTTCATCGAGTGGTTTCAAAGTCCTCACATCAATGACTTCGATAGAGATCCCTTTTTCTAATAAGAAATCTGCTGCCCGTAATGCTTCTAACGTCATATAAGAACAAGCTACGATGGTACAATCCTTTCCTTCACGAATTACTTTTCCTTTCCCAAGAGGTACTTCATACATCTCTTCAGGAACTTTGCTG
>CAZNUS010000009.1:27291-28815 GCA_964576385.1 uncultured Methanosarcinales archaeon
CTGGAGGTATTATGCAACCAGCGGTGCTCTAAGAATATCACTGGGTTATTATCTTTAATACTTGATATTAATAGACCTTTTGCATCGTATGCCGTTGTAGGCATGACTACTTTTAATCCTGGAATATGGGCAAATATAGCTTGTAATTGCTGTGAATGCTGTGCTCCTTGACCCCAGCCTTGTCCAATAATCATACGAATTACCAAGGGAACGCTCCGTTGCCCTCCGAACATATAATACCATTTAGCAGCATTATTAATAATTTGATCTAATGATAGTAAAGAGAAGTCTACTCGCTGATGCACTAATATTGGGCGTAATCCTGTTATCGCAGCACCGATACAAACACCAGTCATCCCATTTTCTGAAACTGGCATATCCATAACCCTCTCTGAACCAAATTTTTGTTGTAGGCCTAAAGTAGTCCCAAATATACCTTTAGGGTCTGGAACCCCTTCTCCTAAGATAATCACTGAATTATCTTGACTCATACTCTGTTCTAACCCTTCTCTCACTGCCTGTGAATACGTTAATATTCGGGAGGTTGCAGACAGTTTTGTTGTACAAGTAGTTTCTGTTTCTGATTTTGAATTCATCATTAAACCATCAAGGTGCGTATACAAACTTATCTAATTGCTCTTGATCTGGAAAATTACTCTCTTGAGCGAACTTCACAGCTTCGCTAATTTTAAATTCTATCTTTTTTTTAAATTCAGTAAGAGTCTCTGTTGTAATAAGGCCTTGTTGTAATACCTGCTGTCTACATATTTCAAGTGGATCTAGTTGTTTCCACTTCAAAAATTCTTCTTCAGTTCTATAGCCGATATGGTTGTCATAATTTGGTCCACAATGTTCTCTCCAGCGATAAGTATACGCTTCAATAAAAATAGGGCCTTTTCCTTCCCGAAGTAGGGCAACAGCTTCACTAACTACCTTGTAAATTGTTTCGACATTATTTCCGTCAATTTCATAACATAATAATCCATGTCCTTTAGGAATATTGCTAATCTTTCGGTCAGGCTGCCGCTTGTTCAAGGGTGTATACACTGAATAAAGATTGTTCTCACAGAAGAATAAAATTGGAAGCCCCTTTAATTTTGCAAAGTTTAAACTTTCGTGAAATACTCCTTCTTCTATAGCACCATCACCAATAAAAACAACTACTACTTGTGATTTTTGTTGTAACTGCAGACTAAATGCCGCTCCAACTGCAACTGGGATGATATTTCCTACAATTGGTGTTGATCCCATAAAGTTAACATCTAAATCTATGAGATGCATTGAACCTCCTCTTCCTTTACTACACCCACTTATTTTTCCATATAATTCTGCAAAAAATTTCTTTAAATCACCTCCCTTGGCTAAATAATGACCGTGAGAACGATGATTACTAAATACCATATCTTCGCTGCATAAAGCAGCACAAGTCCCAACGGCAGTAGCTTCTTGGCCGATTGATATATGGACGGGACAGCGCATTTGCTGTTCTGGATATAGAGCACAAATTTTCTCTTCAACTGCTCT
>CAZNUS010000009.1:28825-44077 GCA_964576385.1 uncultured Methanosarcinales archaeon
ATCACAACTATTTTTTTGTATCATCTATTTTTTTTGTATAATCTAATATTAATAAAGTTTATCTATTTATGTTCAATATTTTAAAAAATGGTGGTGTAGTCAGAAACATAATTCTTATTCTATTACTATGTTTCTTCTTAATAGTAAAGTGCCTATTCATTTGGAACTAAATTTGTGCACTTGACTATGTTGCAATTGTACATCAATGGATGACGAACAATATAACAAAAACTTTATAAACAGTTTATTGCTTCAATTTATTATCACCATAATAATTATTGCATGAAAATATTGTGGGCTTTATCCCTCTTTATTTTCCTTAGCGGATTTAAAGGATCTCTTAGAATCTTGCAGTTTTAGCAGTTAGTTCATGGATATTTAAGTGATAAGGTTAAGAAGTTATTTTGTAGAGTAGTTTTCAGCTTAGTCTTATAGCAAATCTCATTAATTATCGAACATTTGTGAGATTTTTTAAATAGTAAATTGCATATCAAAAGTTCCATTATTTTTGCAATTTACTATTATTGCAAGATCAAGAAAGAAAAATACTATGGGGTTTCATAGATGAACACAGAAGATAGTTTAAATGCGAGGACTGAGATTATTGGGACTGAGATAATCAATAAAGGAATAAAAGTTGATAGTACTATTTCACCCAGAAAAAAAATTATGCTTGTTCTTCCTAATCATCGCTGGGCGACAACTGCAGAGAACTATACGATGTGGTTAATTCATCCTACTCAAATATGTTTACTAGCAGCCCAAATCGAAGATAAATATGATGTTAAAATAGTTGATTGTATCATCAATGACTTTAGTGAGAAAGAATTTGAAGAAATTGTAAGAACAGAACGACCTGATGTTATCGGCGTAAGTAATTTTACTCATGAATATAGTAAGGCAGGGCATACTGCGGTGAATATTGTCAAACAGATAAATCCTTCAATTGTGACCCTCATGGGTGGAGTGTACGTTACTTCAACTCCTCAGCTGGCAATGCAAAATAAAAACTTAGATTTTGCTTTTCGAGGCGAAGCTGAAATACTTATTAAAGATTTTTTAGCTTATCTTTATGAAGGTGGTCCTCTTCCAGAGAAAGGTCTGGTCTATAGAAAAGATAATACAGTGGTTTTATCTCCTAGATATGATTTTATTAAAGATTTAAGTTCACTGAAGTACCCTGCATATCACTTAGTTGATTTCTTGAAATATGCTACAAGATACTCCAGGGAAGCAACTGGAAGGCCTCGAGCGCTGCCATTTGCCAGGCTATCGATGACTAGGGGATGTCCTATCGGCTGTACATTCTGCCAAGTTGAATCTATTTCAGGAGCACCTACTCGGTATAGAAGTGCTGAACATTTTATTGGTGAAATAGAACTATTAAAGAATAATTACGGTATCAAATGCTTCTCTTTCGATGATGATAATATGTTCATGAATAAAAACAAAGCTAAAGAAATGTTAAGACTACTTATCCAAAAGAATTTAGATATAAAATGGCAAATGGATGCCACAGCAATTTTCTGTATGGATGATGAATGTATAGAGTTAGCAAAACAGAGCGGTTGTCAATATTTAAATTTTGCCGTTGAATCTGGATCTTCAAGAGTATTAAAAGAAATTATCAAAAAGCCAATAGATCTTGAAAGGACTAAGGATATGGCTAGAAAATTGCGTGCTGCGGGTATTGATACCGTTGCTAATTTTATTTTAGGAAGTCCTGGAGAAACATGGGATGAAATAAGGCAAACCATTAAATACGCAGAAGAGTTAGAAGTTGATTACGTTAAGTTTTTTATCTGTACTCCTTTAGCTAATACAAAAATGTTTCAAATGGCAGTTGATATGGGCTACTTGGACAAAGATTTTGATTTTGCAAAGCATGACTGGTCTGGTGGAACATTCGATACCCCTCATTGGCGTGGTAAAGACTTGGCAATATTACGCGCATATGAATGGGATAGAATTAATTTTAGTAGTCAAGCTAGGAAAGAGAAAATTATGAAAATGATGGATGTTACTGAACAAAGATTAGACGAAATCCGTTGGGCTACTCGTGTGAGAGCTAATCCAGGTAATAATCCCATCTCTGGAGAAAAAGGGAAGATGAATAGCTATCTAACTACAAAAGAAAATGTTTTACCTCCTACTGAAAAAAATAATGCAGAAATGTCTATTGCTAACTAATTGTATTTAAGAGAAGTTTGAAAAGTTCTCTTAACAAAGAAAGTTCTATTTAACAACAAGTATTTTATTTAGTAATAGTTCAGCTTCCTGAAGTTACGCAAAGTCGTCGTGGCCGTTAACTTTGCCGAAAATTGTATGTTTTATCGATAGAATATCAATTAAGATATCGTCATTTTCGGAGATGTTCCTGTAGATACATAAGCAAAGTTAACCTTTAGGCCAGGTAATTGCCAGAGCTCGCAAGCGATGGCTCGCTCATTCGCCTGACGACTTTGCTTCACACTGCTGAACAAGTATTTTATTTAACAACATTTATAACCTTTTATTTTCCCCTTTTAAATATGAGCAATACCTCGCATACATTGGAGAATCACCATCATTCACGAAGGATGAAAGCTGCTGTTCTAATAGAGCTAAATCAGCCACTTAAAATATTAGATTTAGATGTTCCTTCTCCTAAGCCTGGCCAGGTTTTAGTCAAAGTAATGGCAACGGGAATTTGCCATACTCAATTATTAGAAATATCTGGTAAAAATACAAATGGTCCAATGAATCCTAATCTATTAGGCCACGAGGGATCAGGGATTGTTGAAGAGGTTGGTGAAGGAGTCACTAAAGTTAAAAAAGGAGATCATGTTGTACTCTCTTGGATTAAAGGAAGCGGGCAGAATGTGCTACCAGAAAAGTATGATTATAACGGGAAAAAGATCAATGCTGGCTTTGTTACAACATTCAATGAATACTCTTTAGCTTCTGAAAATCGTGTTACGGTTATTCCTTTGGAGATGCCTTTTCGCGAAGCATCCCTTATCGGTTGTGCAGTTGCTACTGGCGCTGGTGCAGTATTTCATAATGCAAAGGTGGAATCCGGAAGGAGTGTGCTTGTCATCGGTGTTGGTGGAATAGGCATCAATATGGCTCATGCGGCGGCATTAAGCGGTGCTAGCCCTATTATTGCTGTTGATATCAGCGATGAGAAGTTAGATTTTTCAAAAAAATTTGGTGTTACCCATACGATCAATTCTAAAGTGAAGAGCTTTGCAGAAATTAAAGAGATGATTCAACAGATTGTTGGAGAAGAAGGTTTAGATTATGCTTTTGACACTACCGGCAAGAAAGATATTATGGAATTTATCTATGATCTTGTTAAGAAATTTTCGGGGAAAGCAGTTTTCTGTGGTGTTCCAAACCCTTTAGGTCTTAAAATTGAAATTGATCCATTTCCCCTTTATTTTGGTAGGCGTATTGTAGGGACTGGTGGAGGGGAATGTAATCCAGATATTGATTTTAACAAATTTTGTCATCTCTTTTTAGATGGTAAGCTCAAATTAGGTGAGATGATAACCCACACATTACCACTCTGCGACATCAATAAGGGGATAAATCTTATGAAAAATGGACAATGCTGTCGTGTTGTCATCGATATGACACTTCCTGCAAATAGTTCTCTCTGTTAATCCAGGGTATAGATTCAGAAAATTTATAACCTCTTTCTAAGCTGGTGAACATAGATGGCACTTGTTAATCATAAAGATAATATCCAGAAAAACGATAATCTAACACGAATATTTGACTTTGTAGTATACATCTTAGATTATGTTTACAAAGAGATTGCCTCTACTGGAAAAGATTTTTTAACAGAGATTCATCTTCGTTTTTATAACCTTAATAAAGATCCTCATAAGAAAATATTAGGATATTGGGATTTTAATCAAAGAGTATCAAAGCTAGGTGATTTTATAACATATCTTGAGTATTTGAGCATGTTAACCTATGATTTTAAATTAGATCAAAATCATAAAAATATAGATCTTTGCTTTATCGATGATGATACTCATTATAATCGGAAACAGCCGAGATTCTCACAGACTTATCAATTTAAGAAAACTCTTAAATCTTTGTTTATTCTTAATAAAAATATTGACTCTGTGCTGACCTTTAGTTCTAATTCTGAATTTGAACAATTTTATATTAAGAATAAAAAAAAATATATCCGCTGGCCATCAACTGTATCTGGCACGTTAATTATGGACTATCGTGCCATAGAACTATTCTATCAAAAACGAAACTTCATCCCTTTTTTAGATCTCCCTTCTGAAATAGTAAAAGAGATCTATTCTTTTTATGAATCAAAAGTTTATCCTGCTTTACCGATAATCTTGAATATTAGGTCTAATCAAAACCATGATGTCAGTAGAAACTCCAATCTATTAGACATAAAGCGATTTCTAGAACATTATGAACATAATCCTGCGTACAAATTTATCATCATCTGCAACCAATCAGAGATTCCTGAAGATTTCAGGCAATTAAATAATGTTTTAATCTCAAAGGATTATTTTTCTGATATAGAGCATGATTTGGGATTTATTAAAACATCGCATCTTAGCATTTTTCCAAGTTCAGGGATGGCTTGCTTTGCTATGTTTAGTAATGTTCCATTTATCCAGTTTGGGAACCACGGATATCGTGAGAAGTTTACTTCTGTTAAAAAAGGACAATCATTCAATTTCCTTTCTAAAATACAAAAAATATATCACCAGCAAGAGAACACTGATATACTTATCTCATCATTTGAAGAATTGGCAAGAAACCTGAATGAGCAATCGTTAATCAATAATAGTAAGGGGCACTTTATTAACCAAAAACAGTAATGGTTTTAAATTACTATTCCTCTTTTCTTAATTAAGTAGGAACTCAATTTAATAATGTTTTTATAGCCAGCAGAAGGAATTTAAATGTGGTAATTAAAGGAATAGGTATAGATATTGAGGATATTTCTCGTTTTAGAGATCTTCCTTTTGCTGAAAATAGACACTTCTATGAAAAGATTTTTACTGATGAGGAGATAGCTTACTGCTTGGGAAAAGAAGATCCTTCACAGCATTTTGCGGTACGCTTTTGCGCAAGAGAGGCTTTCGCGAAAGCAATCAAAACACATAAAACCAAAAAAATGATCAATTACAAGCTAATACCAATAACTTTGGAGGGTATGCGTCCTTTTATTCAATTTCAAGGAAAAAAACACCTTGTTTCGCTTTCTCATGATAAAGATAAAGCGGTTGCTGTGGTGATTATCCAATGAATAGCCCCTTAGGAAAGAGTGTTCAGATTCTGGAAACAACCTTACGTGATGGCAGTTATGCTATCAATTATTCGTTTACCTCTGCAGACACGTCTGTTATCTGTGAGAAACTGGAAGATGCAGGTTTTCAGTTTATTGAAATAGGGCATGGTGTTGGGATGCGTGCAAGTATTAAAGGGTATGGAAAAGCGGCTGCAACTGATGAAGAGTATATGATTGCTGCAAAAGGAGCATTAAAAAAAGCGAAGTGGGGTATGTTTTGCATTCCTGGTATTGCTGAACTAGAGGATATTGATCTAGCTGCTAAGCATGGTATGGGGTTTATTCGCATCGGTACAAATGTAACTGATGTTGAAAAGTCTGAGGCTTTTATCAAGAGAGCAAAAAAATATGGCTTGTTTGTTACCGCAAATTACATGAAATCATACGCCCTCCCTCCAGAGCAGTTTGCAGAGAAAGTAAAACTTTCAGAAGGTTATGGTGCTGATGTTGTTTATATAGTTGATTCTGCCGGAGGAATGTTTCCAGAAGATTTGCAAAAATATGTAGCTGCTATTCGCCAAGTTTCTCAGATTTCATTGGGCTTTCATGGACATGATAATCTTGGTTTTGCCGTTGCTAATAGCGTGAAAGCAGTAGATTTAGGTGTTGATTTTATAGATACTTCCTTGCAAGGTTTGGGTCGAAGCGCGGGAAATGCTTCTACAGAATTGATAGTGTCCATCCTTCACAAACAAGGGCGGAAAATAGATTTAAATCTCTTGAAGGTATTGGAGATTGGCCAATCCCTTATCAATCCACTGTTAACTAGAAAAGGACAGATGCCTTTAGATATTATTTCCGGGTATGCTGATTTTCATACCAGTTATATGCCCTTAATCCAAAAATACTCTGCGAAGTATAAGATTAATCCTTTGCTTCTAATTACTGAAATATGCAAATTTGAAAAGGTTAATGTCGATGAGGGTGTTTTGGATACCATTGCCAAAAAAATGAAAGCAAGTGATGTGGTTTATCTTTCTGGATTTGGCTTTAGCAGGTATATTGGGGGAGAGCAAGAGAAGATCTAAATAAAATTTCAATCACCGCAAGCGGCGGGGTATTCGCAACAAATAAAATAACCTATAGGAAATAACTTTTATTTTCGTATATTAGTTGTTATTTCCTAATATAGAGAAATGCATCAATTAAGTGTACTAAAAAACATAATTAATGATCTAGATTGTTATGTTTTTTATACTTAGTAGCGACAAATTATTAGAATAAAATTAATGTTCGCTACTATGACATAAAATATGCATTTCTAAATAGATAATTGCTAAAATTCAACAACATAATTACCACAATTATCTATCAGCAAATCACAATGGAAAGCTATGAATATTAATGTAGTTTGCTATAACATAAATTTAAATGATTATTAAAATGAGTATAATCACTGCCATATGATCATAAAAGTAAGCCATTTAGTCTTTTCTTCAAATAATTTTGAAGAAAATAGTCGGGAATTAGGTTTGTTGGGATATCAATGTATTTTTACAGAAACTAATCTGCCAAATAAAGAAGTAAAGAGGCCCCTTTTCTCTCATTTTTCTGAGCGTCATGATCTTCGTTATTTCAGTTTATCTGAAAGCGTCGGCGTTGAACTGTTGAATTGGAGACATAAAAGCATGCAGGAGTCTAATTTTGTTCCTTTGTTTCAAAATATACCTTCATCTTTTCTAAACCAATATTCAGTTCGGAATGATTTAGTTCCGGAACAATTTAAACTAGGCATATTTTCCTTTTTCAAAGGTGTTATCTCCACGTTACATTTACCATTTTTTTTCCTAAGAAGAGAACATAGTTCTGCACAACTCAATGGCTTATTTGTTAAAACAAGTAATCTTGAGGAGAGCATTCTCTTTTGGAAACATTTTCGTTTTGTTGTTAGTGAAGTGAATAATGACCAAGCTATTCTTATCTTAAAATCACCTTTACCGCAAACACCGCCATTCTCCTTATACCTTCAAAAAGAGAAGAACATAAACCTAAACCCCCATTTAGATGATTTTGGAGTCAGTTGTATCTCATTTTTGAGCAGCGATGCTGATAAAGAGAAAGATTTATTAAAAAAGATTGGGATCACTATTTTTGATGTTGGTCATTTGCTTATTAACCAGAAATTACTTAAAATCTTCTTTGCATTAGGTCCGTGTGGAGAATTAATAGAAGTAATTGATGTTAAGGAGGCCACTTGTAAATGAGATATTTATTAAAATACCTATTAAGATACTTATTATCTGGAAGGTATCTGACGAAGGAGGGTTGTTATGAATGAAATTATTGATTTAACATATGTTATTGAAGAGGGGATGACTACTTTTAATGCCTACTGGCATCCTACTGTACGTATCAATAGATTAGGAAAGCATGATACTGAAGGGAGGGAGTCCAGAGAGTTAACATTAGGAACCCATTGTGGCACCCATGTTGATGCACCAAGCCATTTTATCCGACATGGCAGAACTATTGACCAAATTCCGCTTAAGGAGCTAATGGGGTCGGTAACAATTCTTGATTATACTAATCTTGGTAAAAACGGTATTGTTACCAAGGGAATGTTAGAAAAAGTAAATTTTACTCCGCGGGTCCTTTTTAAATTTGGCTGGGGGCTACATTGGAAAACTGACAATTTCTACCGTGATTATCCTTTTTTGTCAATAGAGGCAGCAGAATATCTTGTTCAAAAAGGTGTGACTTTAATTGCTACTGATACTCCCTCACTTGATGATTCTAGGATAGTGCTTCATGGAAATGTATTGGGAAGTGAACAAGACTCGCCAGTGCACAAGATTATTTTACAAAACAAGATAATATTAGTAGAATATATCGCAAATCTAGATAAGGTAACTGATTTTAATGGTTGGAGCATTCTTGTATTCCCTATTAAAGTTAAAGATGGCGATGGCGCACCGGCGCGGGTGTGTCTTTATCGATGACCTTCTTTATTCCTAGATGGATCTAATACTCCGGAGCTCTGCTCAGGTTGGTTATTCATTAAATTAGGTTCGTTAGTTTAACTGAAGAACTATTTTATATCCTTAAAATGTACTAATTCCAAAAATTATTTAAGGAGATCATTACTTCTATACTTATATTAAAATTCGCAATAAACTGAACATTTAATAGCGAATTATATATATATAAAATGCCATTACTTGTTTGAAATCTATGGCATTTTAGTATATTATCGTATAGTCTCTCTTAACAATGTTACACTAGCTTTCAATGTCACATTATCTTTAGAGTAAGATAATCGATTGAATATTTTCAAGGGGGTTAATAGAAATGACCGTAATTAAAAAATATAGGGTAGAATATAATCGTCCAGATTGCATAGGCGCAGCAGCCTGTGTCGCTGTCCAACCTGAACGATGGGTTATTAAGAATGAAGCTGAGGATAATAGGGCAGATCTCATTGGCGGGACAGAAGACCAGCAAAGGCCAGGTATTTGGGTTATTGAATTTACTGAAGAAGAATTTGAAGCCTTTCGGTCGGCAGCCACGATGTGTCCAGTTCAAGTAATTAAGATATTTGAAATAGAAACTGGAAAACAATTGACTTGGTAATGACTTGGAAATATAGTAAGGGCAACTACCTATTCATAATATGAAACCCTAAATACATAAAAATTAAACCAGAATTCAGAAGCACATTTTACCATAACGTTTATATACCTTCCCTATCTTTTGTTTAATATCCAGAGGAAAAAAATAATGGGTGCTGAATTAACCATAGAAGGTAAGCAAAAAAAGAGGGTTCTATTAATTATGCCTACTTTTTGGGATATCATTGCTCCACCAGTAGGGGTTATTTCCTTAAAATCATTTCTTCAACAATATGGGCATGATGTTAAGGCAGTAAATCTGAATGAGAATGCGGCTATATTTAATACCCAGAAGAGATACTTTGGGCTTATGTCAAAATATGTTCCTTACCGTGGGCTAATTCCTCGCTTGGGTACAGAGCTCCTAGGATTTCACATGAATGCTGGTGTATTTAAAGACGATGCACCTCATTTGTATAATGAATATGTAGAAATGCTTGTCAGGGAACATTTCTCTCCGTTTCTAGAAAATGTGTCGCAACATGAAGTTCAGGATCTAGTTTTAAAGTTGAATGAAGTTTTAGATGAACATTTCAGCCACCTTAGGGAATTAGCACCTACCTTGCTTGCGGACAATCCTGAGTATGTTGGCTGCACTATTTTAAGTAGTACAATCGGCACTGCTCTTTTTCTTTTGCGAGAAATGAAAGCAATCAACCCAAAGATTAAAACTATGTTGGGCGGCCCTGGCCCTTATAATGGTTTTGATGCTAATTCTCCGAATATGCAGCGACTCATTGAGAAATGTCCTTTCATTGATAAAGTGGTATTTGGAGAGGGAGAGCTTGTTTTTAAAACCTATTTAGAAGATGACCATACTGGGAAAGTGAATATCACTGCTAAGGATTTTGGTATTGAGAAAATTGATATGAATGTGCTTCCACCATTGGACTTTTCAGATTTAGATCTTACAAAATATTTTCATTTGGGAATTGCTGCATCACGTGGCTGCCCCTTCCTTTGTTCTTTTTGTTCTGAAACCAAGTTGTGGGCTAAATTTCGAATGAAAGCTGCGGAGAGAACAGCAGATGAAGTGAAATATCAGGTAGATAAATATGGAATAAATAAATTCTTTTTTACCGATGCTCTCTATAATCATTCTTTAACCCCGTTTGTTAAGGCTGTTTTATCTAGGAATCTTAACATTGAATTTGATTGTTATTTAAGGGTTGATGTTAATAGTGCAAGACGTGAAATGACTGATTATTGGGCTAGTGGCGGATTGCATCGAGTTCGTATTGGCATGGAAAGCGCTTCACCGAAAGTACTGAAAGTAATGCAGAAAGGAGTAACGGTTGAACAGCAGTCGGATGCTATTAAAACTTTGGCTAGTTCTGGAATAAGGACATCTACTTATTGGATTGCAGGACATCCTGAAGAAACAGAAGAAGATTTTGAAGAAACGCTTGATTTTATTAAAAAACATAAAGATTACCTTTACGAAGTAGACTTAGCTGTCTTTTATTTTTATGGAGAAGGAGAAATAGGGAAGGACTCTTTCATGAGCGGTTCTGGCGGCTTGGTTGAGCGTTGGCCGGAGAAATATTTACCATTATCTGTCTTTAAGTATTTTAAGTTGAAGAATCCCAATCCTACGCGTGCGGAAGGTTATGCTCGCGCAATAAAATTTGCCAAGACGATGGCTGAGGAAGGAATTCCTTGCAATAGAACTTCTGTTATCGACTATCTTCGTGCTGAAAAAAGATGGAAACTGCTTGTTGAAGAACATCAGAAGAAGAGGGTAAATTATACTTCAGATGAGCCTCAGCCGAGTATGGTCCTGAATGTTTAGATAATCTGGATGTTTATATTATCAAACTGCTTATTTTTTGGAACTTGAGGGACTACTTATCGGTGTTTTATTATAATTTATTAATTCACAACTATTTTATAATGGCTGTTTCTATTTCCAGTTATGGATAAGGATATAGTTATGGATAAGGATATCAGTATTAGAGTAATGAGGGATTCCTTCTTAAAGAATAAGGATAAAATATTTCTTATCGATTCTCAGAATGGACGAGAATTCACCTATCAGATAATAGAGCATTTTTCCCTGCAGTTGGCTTCCTTATTATCCCAAAAAGGAATTAAAAAAAAGGATAGGGTCGCTATTCTTCTTCCGAATTCTATTGAATTTATCTTATTCTATTTTTCTTGTATGCAAATAGGGGCCATACCTGTTCCAATCAATACTCATCTTGCAACAAAAGATATTTCCCATATCATACTCAATTCTGGAGCCAAACTGGTCGTTGCAGGACAGGAATGGAAAGAGCAAATCAAGGAAATTGCTAAACAAGAAATATTAAACACTTTCTTTCTGCAAACAAATAATAATCCTGAAGAAGGATCGTGCTCTCTCTTTAAAGAAATTGCAAAATATGGATCTTATCATGATATCTCTTTTAAGGATATTAATGATGATGATTCTATTATCATAGTCCATACTTCTGGAACGACAAATTTGCCTAAAGGAGTAGAGTTCACGTATAAACATATGATCTCCAATGCTCTAGCTTTCATAGAAACAGTCCAGCTAAATAACTCACATCGTTTTTATGGTATCCTATCCTTGGCTTATATGGCTGGATTTTATAATCTTATGTTCGTGCCGTTTCTTGCTGGTGGAAGTATTGTCATCGAGAAGATATTTGACTTCTCCGTAAATCTTGCTTTTTGGAAAAAAATAAAGCATTATCAAATCAATGCCTTATGGGTGGTTCCTAGTATTATCTCTAGCCTCCTTCCTTTTGCATATCCAAAAGAAGTAGTTAATTATTATACCGAAAATAAACTATTAGTTTTTAGTGGAACTGCACCACTTCCAGACTTAGTAAAAGGAAAATTTGAAGAAAAATTTGGCTTGCGAATACATAACACTTATGGCCTGTCTGAATTACTATTTATTTCAATTAATTCACCATCTTTTTCGATCCAAAGCGGTGTTGGAAAAGTTCTCCCAGGATGTCAAGTTTCTGTTGTTGACGAAACAGGAAAAGAGTTACCTTGCGGACAATCTGGGGAAATCATTGCTCGTTCATTATATCGTATGCGTGGTTATTTTGATTTGAATAATTTGGATAAAGATCCAGAAGACACTTCTATATTTTTTCATACAGGTGATATTGGCTTTCTAGATAAAGATCATTTTCTATATATCACTGATAGAAAAAAGGATTTGATTATTCGAGGCGGGATAAATATCAGTCCTGCAGAAATAGAAGAAGTAATCATGAACAGTAGGATGGTTTGCGAGGTTGCGGTGATTGGAGTTCCTGATGACTTGCAGGGAGAAAAAGTAGTTGCGGTTGTTCATCGAGGAGAAGATTTCTCTGAAGCACGGTTATTAGAATACTGCAGGCGCTTTCTAAGCTCTTTTAAAGTTCCGGAGCAATTCATGTATACTACTTCTTTTCCACGAAGCGTTACCGGAAAGATCCAGAAGAATACGTTAAAAGAGATGATTACTTCTGCTCCTTTTTCAATAATTTCCCAAAACAATACTTAGGTAATATTATGAACTTTGAGATAAAATTATCCCAGCGTGTATGCAATATTGAGCAATCGGCTTCTATTGTTGCCAATGAAGCAATTGCATCTCTTCACAAGCAAGGAAAAAACGTTATTAATCTAAGCATTGGGGAGCCAGATTTCTATCCGGCAGACAAAGTAAAAGAGGAAGCTATGCTGGCCATCGCTAAAAATGTTAATGCTTACACCAATGCGCAGGGAATCTTAGAACTGCGTCAAGCTATTAGTAAAAAATTAAGGGAAGAAAATGGGATTGTAGCTGATCCAGGAAAAAATATATTGGTTACACCAGGAGTAAAACAAGCTTTATTTTATCTAAATTCCTGCCTAATTAACCCTGGTGATGAGATTATAGTCTTAGAACCATATTGGTTCACCTATCTAGAAAGTGTTAAACTATGCGATGGTATTCCTGTTCCAGTAGTCGGTAAAGAAGAAAAGGGGTTTAAGCCAACTACACGACAAATAGAAGAGAAGATAACCTCTAAAACAAAGTATATCGTCTTGAGCAACCCATGCAACCCAACTGGCGCAGTTTGGGATATCCAGGAGCTAAAAGAGATTGTTTCATTAGCAAAAGCCTATAATTTACTCATTATAGCTGATGAGATCTATGAAAAAATTATTTTTGATAACCATAAATTTGTAAGCATTGCTTCCTTACCAGAAGCAGAAGAAATAACTATCACTTTGAATGGTTTTTCAAAATGTTCGGCAATTCAAGGATGGAGGGTTGGTTTTGTTGTTGCTAATGAAGTTATCATTAAAGCCATGCTAAAGATTCAGCAACAAGTAGCTACTTGCGTTAATTCTATTGCCCAGCGAGCAGCCGTGGTAGCTTTTGAGCAAACAGAGGAAATTAAGAAAATGGTTCAAGTTTATCAGCAGAGAAGGGATCTCATGGTCAATGGATTGAATAGCATTATGCATTTTCAGTGTAAAAAACCGTTAGGCGGATTATTTATTTTTGTGAATATTTCTTCTCTAAACCTAGGTTCTGTCGCTGCGGCAAGTATTCTTCTTGAAAAATTAGGGATTGGTGTTGTTCCAGGGGTTGCTTATGGTAAGAATTTTGATCATTATTTGCGCTTTTCTTTCACAACCAGCGAAGAAAATATCCGTGAAGCAGTAAAGCGGCTGACTTTGTTTTTTGGAACGAAAAAATAGAGATATACTAATATTTAAAAAACAAGGCTATTCATTCAATGAAAATGGGTTTGATACCACGCAGCTCTGCTGCGACCCATTTGATGAAAATGTAAAAGCATTTTCAGCGTGCCAAAAATTACTGATTTTTGTGCATTCAAGAGTAAAAATCCCTGGCTTCATTGTTACCGAATACCCCGCAGCTCTGCTGCGGTTGGGATTTTTACTAGTAGAAAAGAACTAAAATTAATAATATTTAAAAATGATTTTTTGACTAATCTTTTTTGCAGATTTAGGCTTGATTTTAGTCTTTGTTTGAGAAATCTGAGATATTATGGTCTATCGATGAAAATGAATCGGGATGTTAAGCACAATGAATCTTTTAGAAGAAAAAAATAATTTTAAAGTTCCGCAGGATGTGATAATCCAGCTTCATCAGTCAAGCAACTGGATATTATACAATGTCTTTACACAGGACTCGCTTGCTGTTAATACTCCTGTGCTAGAGGTTTTAAACCAGTTAACTAGTGGAAAATCATTGTCAAGCATTGGCTCTAGTATGGGAGGTAAGGAATTGCTGGTTTGGGATATCAGCTTTTTTTCAAATATTACTAGCCCAGTTGCTGATCCGTCCAGGATCATTCGGAATTACGCTGATTGGCCTGTTCCTCAAAAAAAAGATATATATTCTTTAATTGACTATCTCATTGAGAAACGGCTTATGATAACTGATGAAACTAGTTATGCAAGTATGCTTGCGCCTAAGAGCTCTTTTCTTGATAAGAAACATATCGGAAATTTTCATCAGCAAATCGGAAAGAAATTAATTTTTGAAAAGAGGGTTGATCCTTCTGAGTGGTGGACAAAGCAAAAGTTTACTTCAGATTACAAAGACTTAAATAACACACTCTATAAAGCAATCCAGGGTAACTTTCTTAAATCATTCTTCCGTTCACGGTTAAACTCTAGCCATCATATCGTTGATCTTGGCTGTGGTGTGGGATTTTATACAAAGTTAATGGGAGAAAATGGTGCTACCGTGTTGGGAGTTGATCCTAGTGACAAATATATCCATATTGCTGAACAAGAAGCACCAGCTAATGTCACATTTAAGAAATCAAATATAGGCGGGCAGGGAGATTTGGATTGGATACCTTCGCAAAGTGTTGACTTTGTGTTCATGAGTGATGCGCTTTCGTTTTATTTTGTTCCAGCAACGTACATTGCGGCCAATTCTCAACAGAAGCCAAATATTAATATCCTTTTTTCTGATATCCAACGAATTTTAAAACCAGGTGGTAGATTTATCAGCGTTGAACCTAATGGGTTGTTTCTCTTTCGCCCATGGTTTGGAGAAATGGAACGACCTTTTACTATCATTACAGAGTATAATAAGCCTTGGTATAATGTTGTACAACACTATTCTCAGGCAATACAAGCTTTTATTAACGGGGGGTTTATTATCAAAAATATGCTTGATATTCCAGTTGATGAAAACTTTAAGAACACTGATCTGCGTGGAACACTGTTTGCAAAAGAATTTCCATTATGGTGTTTTTTTGAGCTTTCCTTACCAGATAAAGTATAGTACGTATTTAGTTGGCCGTCAATATAGAAAATTGCACAAATTAGTTAAATCTCAAAAAT
>CAZNUS010000010.1:0-43968 GCA_964576385.1 uncultured Methanosarcinales archaeon
AAGGGCGAGCATACTACCAGTCTATTGACTGGTAGTGGTCGATTTTCTTTGATAAATTCTTACTCAAAAAACATTTTCCTGACACCCTTTACTTTACTAACTCTTTTCAACATTTCTTTAAGATGTCCTAAATCCCTTGGGATTACTAAAAACGAGCATTCCATATCCCTGCTGACCATTTTCGCTTTTGCTTCTTTTACTTCGAATCCTGCTTGTACAATAGTGTGTAATATATCTGCTAACACTCCGCTTCGTTCTTCTGACTGAACAAAAAATCTTATCTTTTGGTTAAATGTTTCTTTCCATTGTACGTTTACCCATCTGCTTTCCTCCTTTAAAGCCAGACGGCAATCTTTTCCATGAACAGAGATAACTCTTCTTTTAGTGACTACTCCTACAATATCTTCTCCCGGTAAAGGTATACAGCATTTGGCTAACACGCAAAAAGCAGTAGGAAAATCTTTTGATTCGACCAAGATACCTTGATCTTCGGTAACTGACGGCTTTAATTTATGGTAAAATAATGCAGGCAATTTTTCGCTTTCCCTAAGGTATTTTCTTATTTTTTGCCTAGTCTTCTGAGATTTGACAATCTTAAGCCAAGTCCTTCTCGGCCGCTGATTTTTATTGGTGACTATTTCAACAATATCACCTTTTGACAACACCTGCTTAAGTGGTACAAATTTTCCGTTGACTTTTCCGCCTATAGCAGTATTTCCTACCTGCTCATGAACTAGATAAGCAAAATCTAACACCGAAGATCCTTCCGGCAGCTCTTTGATATCTCCTTTAGGCGTATAACAAGTTATAAAATCACCAAATACATCTATTTTTGCTGCTTCCAGAAAATCTTTTTCCTCTTTTTGCAGCTCTAACACTCCCCGGAGCCAGGACATCTTTTTCTCAAATATATCTTCAGAGCTTATACCTTTGTATTTCCAATGAGCAGCGATACCTTCTTCCGCAAACTCATCCATTTCTGGCGTCCTGATTTGTACTTCTACAATTTTTTCCCCAGGCATTTGCAAAGTTGTGTGGATAGAACGGTAAAAATTAAGTTTTGGCTTGGCGATGTAATCCTTAAGACGGCCTTCTAAAGGAGTAAATTCTTCATGCAATAATGCCAGTAAAGAATAACAATCAACAACGTCCGGAACAATAACCCGTACACCCATCAGATCAAACTGTTCATCCAAGGGAACTCCTCGCTTGGTTATCTTTTTATAGATACTGTAAATATGTTTTGGTCTTCCTTTTATTTTGAGGATCTTTATATTCTTAGCAACAGTTTTTATTTCTTGAATGGCCTGTTCAACATCTTTTTCCCTCTCTTCTTGTGATTCCTGCAGATAATTAAATATCTCCTGATATTTTTTAGGATTAACGATAGCAAAAGCTAAATTTTCTAATTCTGACTTCATTTTTTCCATACCTAAGCGGTAGGCGATTGGCGCATAGAATTCGATCACTTCCTGAGCTATTCTCAGCTGTTCTTCTTCAGGAAGACATTTGATGTTGCGCAGATTATCAAGCTTGCATGCTAATTTAATGACCATCACCCTCAAGTCCTTGCTGGTAGCAAGGATAATTTTTCTCAAGGATTCTGCCTGTAAAGACTTGCTTTTTGATTTAATTATTTTTATTTCTGCTACTCCTCTTGCTAATTCAACAACTTCCCGGCTGAACCTGCTATCTAAACCAACTTCTTTTTCAGAGAATACTTCCTGGACAATGCCGGCAATAACACTGGAAGGATCAGCTTTATTCTCTAAAAGTATTACTGCTAACCTTAAAGCATGATCGTAATAAGAATCTCCTGCCAACCTGACTTTTTTGTGCAAATGTTCTTTAGCTAAAGCCAGAGCATTTTCTAATAGCGGAATGAGATTCTTTTGGTACCCTTTCTCAATCCAAAGATTTAACAGCGTTTGTTCATCCATAAATTTAGAGAAATAGTTATAGTTAAAAAAGGTGTTGGTTGAATAATTGTTAGTTATATCAGTGTTCCCTATATCATCTTGGTTATGTTAAAAGCACTGATAAAATGTATGTATTAAGTTAGACAGCCAAGAAGTCAATCTTGCTGAACTGGTGTGACAGGCACAGATGTGAAAATAGTCAAGAATATGACAATCCCTTATAGGTACTATCTCAAATTTTCACCTATATTGACGGCCAACTAAATACTTATGATTAAATCATACAACAAAAATCATACAAAAAAAATAGAGAAAATATATTCAAAAAAAGATCAAATCACCTTAATAACACCCTTATACATCCCCATGGAACAGGTATAAGTGAACGTACCTTTTTTAGTAGGAGTAAACTGATATCTAGAGTTTTTCACAAAATTAGCATTCATCCCTAATTCCGGTTGAATCATAACCCGCGCGCATCCCTTTAAACTTCCATCATCCTGGAGTATGACTGGCTTATTAGCTTCAACCGTGATGACTGATGGTGTATATTTTCCGCCGATCATCCCTACATCAATAACCTGAACATCCCCTGCTTCATCATTAGAACTTCCTAAAATTGCATTTCCAGTAATTCCTGATAGATTCTTTTGCACTACTAAAAAAACAAACAATGCTACTATAGCAGCTATCCCAAGCTTCCACAGCATGGATTTTTTAATTAAACGTCCTTCACTTGAGCTATTATTTTCCATATTCTAACCTCTCTTTTTTTAACACTTAAATACCTTTCCGTCTAAACATATTACCCCTTGAAACCTGATCATCACTACCTTTAACGAAAGCATCTGGAATGCATACCGTTGCATTTATTTTATTTACAAGATGGACTAAAGAGATGCTTAAAAGTAATATCCCTAAAAAACCTAGTTCTAATCCTTTGAATGGAAGAATAGTTAACAACCCACCTAACCCTAAAATTCCTAGCAGCCCTAAAGCGCAAGATGGACATGCCGGCGCTATTATACTTAAAAACATTCCCGGCAAACTTAGACCTATACTTCCAGAAATTTGTCTTTGCAACAAGAAAAAGATCATAGTCATCACTATCCCTGCTAGAACTGATGTTAAAGACAATAAAACAAGGGAATATACGTTCATCACACTGATTGCTCCATAAACAAAAGAAAAAAAAAGAGAAAGAGAAAATTCAGAAAAAAGTATCCCAATATTATTTATGACTAGTGGAAAAATAAAAAAAAAGGCCGTACCTATAACAGTGAGCACTAAACTTATCTTAAAACTATACACTGACTTTAAGGCGCTTAGTAATCTTAGCATAGGCTTGATCATTTCTTTACCCCTAGTTTACATTAATTGGTACATTGCAACTAAACTATTCACCATGCCGGCCTAACTAGAAAGCTCAGCTTCAATGACCTGCTGAAAGGCGCCAAATGGTTGCGCTCCAGTTATCAGCTTGCCATTAATGATGAAACCGGGTGTTCCTGATATTCCTGCAGCTGAACCATCGCGAAGATCCTTCTGAACTTCTTCTCTAATAGCTGGATCACCGAGGCATTTTTCCCATGCTACCATGTCCAACTTAAGTTCTTTTGCCCATTTCTTATAATCTACTGGGGTTTTCCCTCCAGCGCCTCCATTACTGAAAATCTTATTATGAAACTCATAATATCTTTTTTGCTCTCCTGCACATTCTGCAGCTATGGCTACCGGTTCTGCTTGTGAATGGAAACCAAGAGGAAAATCACGATAAACAAATTTAACTTTTCCCGTATCTATATAATTACTCTTAATTTGAGGCAATGTTTGCTGATAAAACCTTTCGCAAAAAGGGCATTCATAGTCGCTAAATTCTACAATAGTTACAGGCGCATTTTTATCTCCTAAAAAAGCGTCATCATCAGCAAGTGCTTTCATGTCTGTAACTCCTGCGCTAGGAGCTCCAGCATCTTTGCTTGGCACACCTACCACCGCGCCTGTTGGGGAAGGATCATTTCCTGTTCCAAAACCACCAGTAAATACCGAGAGAATCAATAAAATGCTCAATACACCAGAAACTGCTTTCCAGATAGTTGTTTTACTTAATGTAACCATCTCCTCTTTTGGCCGTATCTCACCCTGTTGCAACATTCCCTGCTTCATCATATCCTGTTCAGAGGAATAATTTTCAGGGGAATAGTTTTCCTTTACTGAACTAACACCTTTTGACGAACCCATCTTTATTCACCTCTATTTTAGCCGCTTTTTTTAGCTGCTCTCTTTTCCATTATTGGTTTTACATCTATTTTCTTTTAGTTATTAGACAAGCCATTAAGCCAGTCATTAAACTGATGATTAAACCAAAATGTTAATGTTTCAAAGGATGAAACAATATATAAATAGTTTTGAAACAAGAATAATTTTTGGAGCGAGAGAGCTCAATAGTAGAAGTAGATTTAAATAAAAGGGTTATTTAAGTAGGAGACATGACAGAGAATAAAACTAAAGTTTACAAAACCATCAGCATCATTTTCTTAATGATAATAATAGTACTTGCAGTTTCTATCTATATACTAACATATCTCCATCAGAATTCAACCAGTAAAAATTCTATTATTTTCTGGACAATTAAAAATCACTTGTCCATATCCATCATTTTAATTATACTCTCCGTAGTTATAGGATATATTTCCTCTTCGTTGGTATACAAACAGCTGACTACTACTAAAAAAGATTCGGAGAAATTGCTGGAGATGCTGCTCCTTTTCTTAAATAAGGAAGAAAAAGAGATAATTAATTGTTTAGTTAAAAACAAAGGCACAGTAAACCAAGCTGATATCTCCCGCCTTCCTGAAATGAACAGGGTCAAAGCTTTTCGTTCCTTGCAGAAGATGCAGGAAAAAAAGTTGATTGATATTATTGCTCACGGAAAGATAAGAAAAATATCCCTTAAAGAAAATATCTTAAAAATGTTAGTAAAAGAGTAAATTATCCCATTAACTCTGCCAACAGCATCAGCCGATTATATTTAGCCGTCCTTTCTCCTCTGCAAGGCGCTCCTGCTTTTATCTGACCGCATCCGATACCTACTGCTAAATCAGCAATAAAAGGGTCTTCTGTTTCTCCGCTGCGATGCGACACCATTACCTTCCATCCTTGTTCATAAGCTAACCTCACTGCCTGCAGCGCTTCTGTAAGAGTACCTATCTGATTTACTTTAAGCAGTAAGCAATTGCAGCTTTTCTGTTCAATAGCTTTCTTCATCCGTTCAACATTGGTAACCGTCAGATCATCTCCGACTACTTGAATGCCTCTTTTTCTTATCAATTGATTGTTAGTCAGCTCAGTAAAGCTTTCAAAATCTTCTTGCTCAAAAGGGTCTTCTAAAGAGATAATCGGATACTTTTTGATAAGATACAGATAATGGTGAAACAGTTCTTTTGTACTCATTTTTTTTCCATCGACAAAATAACTATTTTTCTTAAAAAATTCAGAAGCTGCGCAATCGATAGCAATATCTACTTTTCCTTGATAGCCAGCATCTTTGATAGCTTGCACCAGCATATTTAACGCTTCAGAAGAATCACGCATCTGTTCCGGTGCAAATCCACCTTCATCACCTACATTAGTTGCGCCTTTGCCATACTTTTTATGGATATCTCTTTTGAGTATATGATAAACCTCACTACCCATCCTTAAACCCTCAGAAATCTTTGTAGAACGTGGAGATATCATAAACTCTTGAAAGCTTAATTCGTTATCGGCATGTTTTCCGCCATTGATTACATTAAAAAATAAGCGCGGAATGGTCATTTTCTTTTTCATCGGAAGAAGCTTATTTAAGTATTCAAATAAGTATAAATTACTGTATTCAGCACCAGCCCTTGCGCTAGCTAAAGAAACGCTTAGTATGGCATTAGCCCCTAATTTCCTTTTATTTTTTGTTGCATCCGCTTCGATCATCAAGGAATCAATTTCCTGCTGTCTGGTGCAATGTATTCCCCGCAATAGTGGAGCAATTTTCTTTTCAACATTATTGATCGCTTTTTTAACACCTTTCCCTAAGAAACGTTTCCCTCCATCTCGTAACTCTAAAGCTTCATGGTTTCCTGTTGATGCGCCGCTAGGCACTGCTGCTGTAAATAGATTATTTTCTACGAGAATTTCCGTTTCGATAGTAGGATTCCCACGACTATCTAATATTTCCCTTGCTTTGATTTGAGCTATTGTTGACATGGTATCACCTTTAGTTATAACAAATCACACTAATATTCGTAACTTTTCGTTGTGATTTGGTTATTAGGAAATAACAACTAATATACGAAAATTAAAGTTATTTCCTATAAGCTAATTTTGTATGGAGATAATAAATTTCAAAAAATTTTCGATATGTTTCTTTCGCTTTTTCTAAGGCAAACCTGACTAACAGGACATTATTACCCCTGTCAGCTGCTTCTAATGCCTTAAGGTATTTTTCTCTTTGATTCTTCCTAATAATTACCGGAAAATAACCACTTTGAATCAAAATGTAATTAAGAAGCATCCTGCCAACTCTGCCATTGCCATCTGCAAAAGGGTGTATTTTTTCAAATCTATGATGAAAAACAAACGCCAATTCTAAAGGATATATTTTTTCTTTGTTTTGGTGATAGTACAGTAACAATTTTTTCATCTCAGATCCCACTTCTTTCGGATCAGCTAGATCAATATTTCTTCCTAAAAGAAAATTAGGTATCTGTTTATAGCCAACTCTGTCATCAATATTTTTCATCATCTGCTTATGGAGACTAATAATAAATTCTTCAGTCATATCCTTCCTTGAGCCTAAAATCTTATTGAAAATAGCATAAGAGTTTTGCGCATCATATACTTCTCTTAAGTCTGCCGCCTTGCTTACTCTATTTTCAAAGACAATTTCAGAAAAAGATTTAAGTGTTAAAGAATTTCCTTCTAAGGCGTTGGATTCAAATACAAAATTTGCCACAAACCTTTTGATAAGGTCCCCCCAATCTTTTTTTGGCAGATGACGCTTTATCGCTTTATACTTCCAGTTCATCTCTTCTATCTTTTTTACTTCTTCTAAACTCAAAGGATACTTAAAAATAAACTTATTCTGCGCTTCCTTTACTAAAGAACTAATGACTAAATCACCTGCGTCTAAGGCAAATTGCTTAGTTTCAATACTTAATTGTTCTTTGGAAAAATCAGATTTTTTGCCTAAAAACTTTGATAACTTGATCACTTTATCCTTAATCCTTACTGATTTATTTAGGTAAAGATAACTGTTCCCTTTCAATTTTCTCTCCTGCACCGATACCATCTGTAGTAGTTACCCCTACACCTATTTAAACATTTCGTTTTCTGTAGGGGTAAAATAATGTAGTTAAGAGACTGCACCATCACTTTTCTCAAAATGCCACCATTCAGATGGTAATGGCGTAAAGCCTGCCGCTTTCATAATATCGCTCAGGTCTTTCTGCGCAGGATACGTTGCAAATTGTGGCGCCATGATAGCGCATTTAGCGCCCATACAGCCTATTTCTGAAGGAGATAATCTTACATTATTTTTCATTAAGGTAACATCTACCGCTATCCCCTTAACATGCGGACATCCGGAGCTAGTATCAGGATTGCATGTTCCTCGTCCATTATTATCTGAATACAACTGTCGTTGTTCTTCAATGGTCCTAAATCCAGAATTGAGTAATAAAGCATAGCCTTTTTCTTTAGCTTTTTCTGCTGCTATTACTAAAGCCTCTTTTGTTTTTTTCGTTAAGATACATTGAACAACAGCATTACATTTCACTCCATCAATGGTATTAATTAATTCATAGTGTAATAGTTTATTATTCGTTATCAAATTAATGTAAGCAGTAACTTTTGTTACATAATCCCTAGTCTGTTGATAACCCGTATTTCTAACACTATGAGCTGCATTATCCCATAGACACTGATATTTTTTTTGCCCAGGACAATCACTGCTGTCTTCAACAGCAACATCCCCTCCATTATACGCTGCTAACACCAATTCATCAGCTCTGTATCTTGCCTTTAAAGCAGCCAGATATTTTACACCAGCGTTGATATTCTTTTCCGGATCTGTTCTTTCACTTGGGTTTAATCCATATTGTTGTGCCGTCATTGGCATCAATTGCATCAATCCAACGGCTCCAACTCCAGAAGTTGCAGTAGGATTTCCACGGGATTCTTTATAGATAACTGATGCAATAGTAGCCTTGTCAAAGTTTCCATTTGCGGTTGAAGCAGTGTCGATAAATGTTTTATATTTATTATAGATACCAACAAGAATAGTAGCATCTCCACCACTTGTAGGAATTATTACTTCTCCCAGAGTTCTAACCTCGGGTTCCAGTCCAGGGGATGGTTCCAACAATCCCGGCTCATCTTCTATAATGATAGGCCTAGTTTCAGGTATTATAGCAGAAACCGTATAAAAGCTGCTCGCGCTTGTAGCTACCCAGCCCATATTAGTATCCCATAATCCAAACGCTTCATGCATTCCTAATTTTACTCGTACTAAAGCCCAAACTTCATCTATCTTTTTACAATCGATAGAGAGACATCCTGGCTCCCTACTGATTGCTGTTAATGGAGCCGCTTCCGGCGCACCAGGAGCCGCAACCATTTCAGCCGTTGCATAATAAGCTTTACACTGAATATCAGCTTGACAATTATGTTCTAAAATCCGTGCAATCCTGGTGGTATTCTCAAATCCCCTATTTGATTGTGATTCTCCATACCATCTAGCATCGATAATGTTATCTTTTGAATAGAATTCTCCTCTAAAAAGCTCAAATCTTTTATTTTCATCATCCCATACAAGTAGAGGATACCCATCCGAACCAACACCATGCGCTAACCCGACATTCCTGCTCATAAACTGATAGTAAGCATCAATCGTGCCAAAGAACCCCTGCTGTAGCGGTGTCATTTCCTTGTACCAATGTGATTCCTTTTCTCCTAAATCTAGGCTGTCCCAATCCGATTCTAAGAACTCCTCTAATGATGATAATCGTTCTGCTACTTGGATCATGGTTGCTCCAGAAGAAGCAGCTCTACCTGTAGTGCTTCCTGGAATATCTATTAAATAATCCCAACTAGCTTCTGGTAAAAATCCTAATCTCTGGAGCAAACTCAATAGAAAACTATTAGCAGTATCACTATTAGCCGTACCAGTGATCGTACCTGATAAATCCCTTATTTTTGCAATATTCAACTTAGTTAATTGTTCTCCTTCTAAAGGATCAAACTCTACAGTTAATAGTACAGCTTGATCAGACTGTTTTTTCCAAGTTAATGTTCCAGAACCATCATTGTTCAATTCAATGTCTTTAATAGAATGCCCTGGTACACCATCACAAGAAATAGTAGAAGAATCAGTCAAATCCTGCCATGATGTAGGATCAGAACTAAGACAATACCTATCTAAGATATGTGTTTTTCTCTGCTCAAATCTATCACCAGATAATATCCTACTAGGTTCTACATCTCGAACACACTTCTCCCCTTCTTTTATTGTTGCTCCTCTTGCCTGGGCATTACTCCTCAGGGAATCAACGGTATCACCTGAAACATCGTCAGCTGTTAATCCAGCATCAACCAATTCTAATTCTGCTAGTTCTGAGATAAAATGTCTGCCTTTTTGATCACTAATCTCATTAACTAAAGTATCGATATACATCTCCACCATGCTCTTGATAAAACCTTCAAATTTAATGGTGTACAATTCACAATTATCCACTCTTCTTCTGATGCTTACACTGCCATCAGCAGCTACTTCTAAGATATCTCCTTTACCTCCATAGTCAGCAAAGTAATAACAGACTTCTACGACATCATCACAATAAGAATTCGCTGAGATAAACCCATACCGCATCAATTCTGCACTGGTCAGTTTCTTTTCCCTGGTTGCTACCAATCCTGCTTGATCCTCCAATAGTTGCGTAGGTCTAGGAAATGCCTCATGTAATACAGCCAATTCTCCTTCCCCGATATGCATTTTTATACCGACGAGAGAATAATAAACTTTCTCAGTAGGATCTGCCTTTAATTGAAAGTCAATAATTCTTCCATTACTAACCGTTCCATCATAATAGATCTTCTCATCAATCATAGAACGATCGTTGATATATTTCACATAGAAACTACTAGTTCCAGCAGAGACCAGATCGCTGTTTATTTCAAAAGCAACATCATGCAGATTATCCTGTAAAATATATTCCTTTTCTCCTAAGTTGACACTTCCTTTATCTTTAGGCTCTACTATTAGTATTTTTTTAGTTTCTCCGCCAGAATACTCTGTTTTTAATTTCACCGTTACTTCATTACTTCTGATTTCACCAACGTTTTTATTATCTCTTTTGATAACTATATTACTTCCATCAATCTCAAAAGACAATCTTCGTCGCTCTAATTCTTCTTGTAATTCTGAAGGTATTTCTTCTCCGACGTTAAATGAAGGAAGTGTTTCAGTAGTCGGCTCAGCAGTATGCCGTTGTAAGGTGAATGAAATTTTAAAAAATTCACCTTGGACCATCACTGTTGGATTGATATTCAACTCTGGAGAACCATATGGGGCAATATCAACTAGTGTTCGTTCACTGGGAAATAGATCCTGTTCTTTAATCTGATATGGTGAAGTGCTGATTGGAGAAGTTTGAACTATTTTTGTTTCGATAAGAAACCTGCTGAGATAGCGAATGCTCGTATAATCAACAGGAACATCCTCAGAATTTTGATCAATGATATCCAATAATTCTAGTTGGTATATTTTATCCTCAATTTTAAATTTAAATGTATCAGATTTACCTTTAGATAGAACAACTACCGGCTCACCGCTGGTTAAATCATAAATGCCTTCTTCTGCTTCAGGTAATTCACCTGGCCTTGCTCTCACTATTTTTGGCCTATTGATATCATTTCCTTCAAAAATAATTTCATTTCCTTTAGCATCTACTATATAGGTATCCAGTTCCGCAGTCTTCACTAAGGCTTCTTCTAACGTTAATGCCCGTAATCCTAGAGGATTAGCCTGCAATAAATCCTTAGCTTGATCGCCAGCATTTTTCATCTCTCCTGCAGAAACAATTCCATCTGGTGGTATAGTAGATAAATCTGATTCAGATACACCTGTAGCATCTAAGCTTCTTGCAAACTCAGAAACATAGATCATATCTTTTTTTCCAACATTATCATCACCAAAAATAGCAGGATTTAATCTAAATTTATAAACAGTTCCGCCTAAATTTAATTCCTTAACCACTACATCCTGCCCTATATTTGCCCTCCTATAGAAATCATGCTCTGATGGTACAGGAGTCAATAATTTTCTGCAAACATAACTCTCAGCTGTCCCAAAGGAGTCAAGAACCCCTGCATTTGCTAAAATAAAATCATTAACCGGTCTTGCCAACACGCCATTAGGATATCTCCTTTGTATTTCCTCATCAGCATCATTCAATTCTCCAGGAGTGATTACCCCGTTCTTGTTGGCATCAAAAGAAAATAAATTCATAGGATAGATATAATCTACCATTGCACTATTTATTTCGATGCTACCTAATATACTTTCATTAACAGTAACAGTTTTTTCTGACCCAGGACTTCCCGAAACCACAAAAATTTTCCCATCCCCGCCGCCAATTTCACAATAATCATTAGCAATCGCAACTGTATCTGGCATCTTACATAAAAGTAGTTTTAGCGGTTCAACGTTCACCAGCTCATTCGTCTTAATCATATCTTTAATGACTAATTCCCATTGCTCGACGCGAAAACCTTGAGGATGTCTCTGTCTAAACGATCCACAAGTTTGACAATTGGCATCCTGACTCAACTCGTAAGCATCCAGCACTCCATCCAAAGGAGAATTATCCAATCTTCTCATTTCTTCGTTGGGATATAAATAATCTAATCTTCCTTCCCGTACTTGCCCAGTTCCTAAAATGGTTCTAGGGATATGAATAGTGTATTCTACTCCCTCTAATTCAATTCTTTTTGCATCTACATCTCCAATGTCTTCCCCTACGATACAAGCATCTGGAGCTACCCATTGAAACTGCTCTCCAACTTCATCAACATGCAATAACCTTTCCCCTGAAGCGAATAACGCTTCTCCATCAACTAATTCCTGCACCGCTTCCTGAAGTGGCAGAGCTATAAAACCCTTCCAGAGATATCTATCATAAATCGTCTGCTTTTCTGAAACTACCCTACCAATTTCTGCTGCTTTTGCTATCTTTAATTCTCGAGTAGAAATTATCCCGTCAGAAACTTCCCTGCCGATTTCTTGACCTTTATCCATCACTCTAGCCCATTCTGACTGATAAAGGTAAACCTCACTGCCAATTTGTTTAAAATATTTGTCAGAGATGATAATTTTAAAATCTTGAGTAACCTCCCGACCATCAATATTAACAGTAATACTAGGAACAGTAAACTCTTTATGATTTACCGCGCTATTAGCTAACCCAATTTTATCTAGTTCCATCGGTTCAGCCCATTCCAAATCTGCTAGCTTCAAGGAGTTAGGCCCATCCACAACTAAGATCCCGTTATCAAACATTAACTGTACTGACTCATCTAAAGTTTTTATGAACAAGCCTTGTGGATGCCATGTTAAGACTTCTGTAGGAGTAGGATCGCATCCCAGACATCCATTGCGTTTAGCTTCCTCTAATTCTACAACACCGATCACCTTATCATTGTTTACATCAACTTCTTTTAGCCAAGAATAAGGATAAAGGTAGGTAGTTGCTTGATTAGTTACGGTATCTCTTTCTTCCTTAAGATAATCCCCTATAACATTAACACTCTTTGTTACAGCTCCTGGGAATCTCACTTGAACTGCATCACCACTATCACCGCCAACCACACCTCTTTCTGGCGGAATCCATTGTTCACCACCTGCTCCTCTGACTAATTCCTTACGCACCAAATAGCCATTAACCACATCAAAAGAACTAAAATAATGTTCTGCAACTTCTTTGACCGTTTTTAATGTAATCCCGCCGGGATGCGATGATAAAATATCTAACACTGCCTGAGCACCGTTTTCTTTCAATTCCTTAGGTGATAAGATAGTATCGGCATCAGTATTCACATTTTTCAGCTCCATATCCGGCAAATAGTACACCTCTCCAAAAACATCTTCTGCCATCTCTTCATAAACCATTACTTTGTAGCTATTAGTGAAAAGAGTAACATCTTGTTCCACCATTCCCTCCGTCCCTGGCAATCCACCGATAAAATCTACCCCAGGCCAAACTACTTCCGGCACTTTACCGACAATGAATCCAAAATTGTCATACAATGGTTCTACTTGATGTCGAGCTAAAACTATCTTCTGCAGCGCTTCCGTCAAGGGTAAGGCTACTACGCCTTTTTCTTGGAATGCTTGCAGATTCTCTAACACAGATATACAATCAGAGCCGCAATTATTATCTGCATAAGCTAAATCAAATTCACTCTTGGAAACAATTCCATCCTTATCCACATCATATTGAACTAATACTGGATGATGATACAACACATTTGTAGGAACACCATTGATATTAATTTCTTCAATAATACCTTCTGCAAAATTTAAGGTATAGACAACATTTGTTTGAGGATAATCTGCAATCTCAAACTCCTCACCAGGAAATGCACCGATCATACTTCTATCTGGAGCTACCCAAAAACCATTTGACAACTCTTCTGAAGTAACTTCTTTCCCATACTTCACACTTGCCTGCATTCTTCTTAGATCTGCAATTGCATCAGGAAAATACCTGGCTAACTCTTCTATCTCATTAGAATACAACTGCGGATTAGCAACAGGCCCATCAATAAACAGTTCTCCTCTAGGAACGCCTAAAGCTAAAGGATCAACTCTCTCCCATCCTTGCATAACTTTAACTTCATTATTCCCGCTAAATAGTTTAATAGTCTCCTCGCCAGAAACAGAAACAGTTTTTTTCTGATAAAATCTTTTTCCACCGATATCTACCTCTTCAGTTCTGGTTTCATAAGCAGTTTGTGGTAAATTTGCTGCAAACACCTGCCCATTAGGATTAATGCTCATCGTTCCTTGAACACTCCCGACTCCAGATGCAGTTGCCATTCCTGCAATTGCTCTTCCAGATAAAGAACTAGTCATGCTTGTTTGCACTAATCCTACATTAATTCCTTCTGGCGTTCTAAACAAGACGATTCCTAAGGAAAGCTTTTCTATCCGCGAACGTTCTTCCCCATTCTTTTTAACGACAGTCCAATCACCATCTTCCGTTATTTCCAAATTATTTGCATCTAAATAGTCTTGAACAGATTTCGTCCTTTCCCCGGATACGCTGCTTATTTTTGCAGAATTCTCTGCCACATCTTTCGGAGAGAAATAAACAATCTTCCCAGAAGTATCCTTCAATTCTCTTTCTAAAGATATTGCTACTACTGCTTCTGCCAAAGGAAGTGCTTTGATATCTTTACAATCATCTCCGCATAAGTTTAGAAGTATTCCAAAAAGTTCCAATGCTTCATCCCTTTCTGCTGAAGTTTTAGTCGTTGCTTCCTCTATTTCTGCCTCACTGATTATTCCATCTGGCTGATCATAAGGTATCGTAAACCCAAAAGTATCCATTCTTGCCGCCAACGGAGAGTAATAGACAAAGCCTGGCCTACCCCAACCAGTTCTTCCGACAACATTGTTATGGTAAAATTCATAATGAACACCGCCAATTTGCACCGGCACTTTTCGAGTAGAAATAGCGCCAAAATTCTGCTCCGATGGAGGTATCCAGAACCCTTCTACAGCTAAAGGAATGTCCTCGCCTGAACCAATCCCTCCACCGTCAACTACTCCTGCGCTTCCACCGCCGCGAGCAGCCGTGCCCCCGCTAGTTCCAGCACCAGAAAATTTGCTTAAATCAATAGGAGCTGTTTGCTTTCCCAAAACAGTATTTGCAGTCCTAACTAAATCATAAACCTCTTCGTATTTCTCCCTACTAATATCATCCTTACATTTTTGAGCATCCAAATTAAAACCAGATGATGCCGACCTGATTGAACATAATTTGATACTATTTGAAGCAGTGGCTGAAGTTGGCGCATTGCGAAGGTTTCCATTCTCTAAAGTAAATAATTTATTGCCGTACAACAGTGAGCTAGGATTATTTGCGCCAAAATATAACAGTCCATTGTTTTCATAGATCGCTGCAAAACCAAGATCTCCAAGAGTTTGAGGTTCGCTTGTCTCAGCATCTCTTGATGGGGATGGTAATTCTATTGGCGCAGGTGGAGAAGGTACAGATGGAGAAGGTGCAGGTGGAGAAGGCGCCGGAACAGAAGGCCCTGGTGTTGTTGGCGGAGTTGTAGATGGAGTTGTAGATGGAACAGGTTCTGGTACTGGAGTATCAACTGTTCCAATGAGAGTAATTCCTCCCATATCTTCTTTATTCTCAACAAAATAAATATCAAAGGCCGATACTCCTTCCAAGGCATCTAAAACAATATCCCCATCCCCGTGATCAGTAGTACCTGGATAAAAATCACTGATTTGTTTATGAGAGATATAATAGATATGAGGGCCAAATGTAGAAAAATAATCGATCACTTCATCCTTTAATACCGATTTTTGTTCATCAGTTAAGCTCCCATCTTTAGGCACGGAAAATTCTACCCCAAAGAGATCATTTCCCACAGCACCTGCATGATAAGCTCTAATCCTTTCATCAGCGAGTAATTTATGATCTTCAGTTGCAGCCATAAAAATTTGTCCGCTTCTGCTAACAATCATATGCGCGCTAGTTTTTGCAGCCGAATAGGAAAAATGATTAATCGCTGCAATACTCTCCTTATCAGTTAAAACATTTGTTGTAACCCAATCTTCATCAAATAATACTATATTACCTATTCTTTCTGGTTCCCGCAAATTAGAAGCAGTTTCGTGAACTACCACCCCTCTTCTGGTAACCATTACATTTGCAGCATAATTCTCTTCTGGAATAGTAAAGTAAAACGTACCAGGAGTAGGAACAATTTCTTGTTCAAAGATGCTGGTTGCCGTTGTATCACGATAAGAGATTTTTTTTAAGAAATCAAGATAATCTAACCGAGTAATCCTATTATCACCATCCCTATCTGCACCAGGGTTAAGTGAACAAGGATCATTTGGTCCTGGTGGAGTATAACATTGATAGATTGGATACGTATCTACTTTACCAATACCTACACTCGGTGCGAATATAGCCATCGCTACATCACCCAGATTATTTTCTCGTATCTGACTAAATTTATCTAAGTCTAAGAAATACTGTTTTACATATTCTAATTGTTCTATTCTGCTCATCTCTTTTAAATCGTCAACAGTGGTTCCTAATTTAATCGCATTACTTTTAGTAATCTGAATTAATCCAGTTGCTTTTGTGGAGGTAGGATTTTGAACAGAAGGACTAAAGTGCACATCATTATGGATATCATAACTCTCAAAATCCATTACAATTAACAAGTGCATCGGATTGATAGAAACACCAGTTTCATCTTTGATCTCCTGAATAATGGTTTCTACTTCTTGAAAAAAAGCAACTAGTTCATCCTGCTCAGCATGATCTTCTTCTAGAACCTGTGCTCGTAAATTATCATCTGTGATATCTACGGTAGAATGCTCAGCTAGAGCATTAACACTAAAAAGAACAAATAAAATTACTACAATTCCCAACATCACTGCTTTTTTCATCATCTTTACCTAAAACTAAACATATCCCGTTTAATTCTCATTTACCCGATCCTCACTTCTTCAGTCACCACTACTTTTTTCCCTAATAAAGGATTTTCTAAAACTAATTCTAAAGTATAGCTACCGGATGGCGCTCCTTGATAAACCGTGAAGTAATCTTTAAATGCAACTATCTCCCGCTCCTTTCGGCTGTTTAGTTCAAAATTAAAATCATTTTTCGCTTCCACATCTAAGATTACTTTTCCTAAAGGATCTTTCAACAAGTAATTCTCTGCAATAATAATTTTTCCTTCATAAGTACTAGTCTCTACTTGAAATAAGAAATATATCGGCTCTCCAAAATTAAAGCTGCTCTTTTCTCCCAAGCAGCGGTAATCAGCGCTTACTGATTCACAAAATTTGAAACTTTTTATAGCTAGATAACCTTCCCTTCCCAACGGCAAAAATTCCGCATTGAGTATTTCTTGTGAATCATAATCTCCATCAGCTTTTACCGTTATCACTCCTGTCTGTATCAACAGCAGAATAACTCCGCTGATGACTACTACGAAGATCATCAGCACCAATATTTCTACGATTCCTGCCGCCTTTTTATCCATCTTGCCTCTTTTTTCCCAGCCGACTCTTCTTTATATTAACTATTAACCATACTACTATTATTGTACTATACTATTATTGTACTATACCATTATTAATGTACTATTAATGTTGTAACTACCAATTTTACAGCTACTAATTTAATTGCAGACCACTCCGCTGCATTCCGAATATACTTCTCCCGCAGCATATTTCCCAGCTACACAGCATAGATAAGTGCTTATTTTCTGGAATTCCTGTCTGCTTTTCACATCTTCAGGATAATCTAATAATTCCACTCCATCGGTATATATTCTATTAAAGAATAATCCTAGCAAACCCTTTATCTGTGCACTGTTATCAATTCCTTTGCTGGCATCATTCTGCATGATTAAGCTTGCAATCCAATAATACAATCCCAGTACATGGGGAAAATCATTTCTTTTCGCAGAAACTATTCCAAATGCAATATCCATCACTTTTTTGTACCTTCCTGCCATGAAATTACTGTGCATGTCCGCATACTCTTCCAATTCTACTGGTTGAGCCTGTATTAAAATTTTATCAGTATGCACTGGCTCTCCTAATGCACCTTTCGGCATAAGAGTACTTGCTTTTAGACAGCTAGCTCCTCCATCCGGAGATTGAAACAATTCTAATTTAATAGGTAAACTTGTTGAGCCTGATACTGATCCTTTTACTCCGTGAAACACAGTGTAAGTACACGTTCCTTCTGGAGTAGCGCTTACCAAACTTCCTAAAATATTCTTAAAGGTAAACTCTCCATAATTAAAGACAACATCATTAATCTCATCTAAAGTAAAGCTTGTCTCCCCACTTCTCTGTAATTGATACATCCCGCTGGCTACTCCACTAGAACCAGTTACAGGAACAGCTGAATAGGCAGTACTTGGTGGAACAACATTAATTCCATGAGGTCCGCCAGGAAAAGTTAATTCAAATTTATCCGCTACCTTCTTATAACTAAACGTGAAATCACTGTATGTTTTTCCAGAAATGGTCAATGGCGAGCTGACGATCTCTACTTGGTTTGGCTTGTCTCCGCATTTATCTTTAGGTGAAATCGTAGGAGCGCCGCTTCCCGCAATCATCTCCGGAGTGATCGGCCCTAAGTTTATTGATGGAGACAACGGCCCATTAATTCCTTCCGGTATGGGCGACTCATGCAGCACAATATTTCTTCTCGTGTCCGTTACCCGTAAACAAACTCCTTGCCCAGCCATGTTTATATACGGCTTAATCACAATATCGTCAGAACCTCTACCATCACCGCGATTTTGAACAAAAAGATTCGTAGAATCGCATTTCACATAGTCATCTGCATCTTTATCATAACATCTCAGGTAAGGATTTTCAAAATACGTATTTCCACCACCAAACATTTTACCGATGTCTGGGCAGATAAATCTCCCGGATGCTCCATGCACATAACAATTAACTCCCGCTGGAACTTGGATGGCAGTGATCGGAAAATAGAATTTACCGCCATTAGCTGTCCGGTAACCTTCATCAAAACAAGCATCTGGTTTCTCACCTTGATCCAAAAATAATTCTACAACCACATGATCATAACGGAAATTACTGCTGACTTTCTGCGGTGAAGGCAAAGGAAGATCAAACATCTGGTGCCTGGTTACTCCTCCAAAAGAAGTTCCACCTTGTAACCCATTAAACACTTTCTCCGCTCCAAACACTGAATCTTGCTGCGAAGTTTGTATACAGTCGCAGCCTTCATCACCGCACTGCACGTTCGGCTGTCCTAAATCTTCCGGACCGATGCATTTCAGCGATATTTTATACCCGCGAAGATTGCATCCTGGCAAAATAGTTCCTGCCAGATTATAATTGAATGTAGCCGTTCCTTTTACCGGATCAAACGTCGATAATTCCCTGGAAGCTATGGGAAAAATAACGCTTGTTTTCATAGGGAAACTGTACGCGGAATCCATGATAAAATCCATCCCCATTGGGAAATCATAACCAAACGCAGCCATGCATAACGATTCTGAAAACCCTTGCACACCGGAAGCAAAAAATTGTTCCACATTAGAATTAGCATAATCGCTTCTCACTTCATCGATAGAAGAGTCCATCGCTTGAGGAACAGCAGCAAAAGCAGATTTAGTGAATGCTTCTACGCCTTCCAATTCTACACCGGTATTATCCATATCTTTTAGAGAGATTGGTGAACAGCTGCTCGTCAATAAGGTAATTCCTTTGTAAACTAATCCACATACATACTGCGAAAATATTGTTTTACACATTCCTGCATCATGTAAACCAGTGTACTTAGCTTCCACGATACAATTTCTTAACCCTACTAAAATACTTTGTAATAATTCTAACCGGGCATTTATTCCCGGCAGGCATAAGGATTGAAATGCCCCAAACGTCTGCGTGTGCGGATTGACTTCAGCTACTTTTTCTTCTCCTTTAGGCGCAAAATTATCTAACCCGAAACTTAAGCCGAATGCTCCCGAAAGATCCCTTCCGGAATAATACCTTTCTTTCGGATAATAGACTCCGGAAAAGCCATTACTCTCCCGGAAGATCGTTGCTTGCCGATAATCCCACTTTTCTTCCGCATTATCTGTTTTCTTGACCGCTTCCCTTGCCGTCCCGCCAAGTTTAGTTAAAGCAGCTTTTTGGGTAGTATCACAGACGCATTGGTATCTTGCGCCTTCAGCATCTACAAAACAATCTTTAGTGTATCCTGCAGGTATTTTTGTTTTCCCGCTGATTTGATTACCGCTTCCGTCAACTAACTTCATATCCTGGCCTTGTGCAAAAGAGATGATATTACTTTCAGCCGATACCTGCTTGTAACAGCTGTTCTTTGGCGCGGTTAACGCTAATCCAAATAAATTATTCTTGAAGATGGAAATGGCGCGACCCGTTTCTAATTCTCCTGAGGGTGTAAGAGCAAGAGCACTTGCTTCAGTTTCTTCTATTATTATTCTCCCAAGATTTTCTTCGGAAGAACCAGTTATAGGGGTACTAGGTGGACTAATTCTCAACCCACTTGTAACACCCCCTAACTCAGCATCTCCACCCGTTCCGCCACTCCCTCCTTCCACATCTCCAGTTGTTAAATCTACTCTATAACCATCATTCACTGCCTGATATCCGCCAACTCGTTTACACATTGATTCACAAGAGATGTCCGGAGCTACACAAAAAGAATCAGATCCCGATTCCTGATAAGCTAATAAGGGGGGTTTAGTAATCCTTCCCACTTCTCCAATTTTCATAAGTCCAGTTAATTTTGATATTCCTCTATCTTCCAATTCAGGTACTTGGATTCTTGGATCCTTGTAATAGATATACCCTTCAGAATCACGATAGCAAGTGCCTACACTATCACCAACTTCAACTAATATCTCTGAATTAGTAGGATTACGTTTCATAAATTCCCGGCAATTTTCTATTTTTTCTAATGTTGCGCAATTTGCCGTAGCTGTACATTGTTTTTGTTCTTGGATAACTGTCTCAATCTCCGCTACTTCACGATCCGCAGTCCAACCTGCCGGAACTGCCCTGCAAAAAAATCGATCACACGTCCACCTATAAAACTTATCCAATGTTTCTTCCATTGTCCAGGCAAGCGCTGTCTGAGGACATTTCTCATCTAAAGATTCCATTACATCAGGTATTTTATTCCGATCATTACCCAGATCTGGATGACCACTGCCTTTCAGATCATCCCAATCATCTATAGTGCTCTGCAAGTACAATCCCTTATTTTGCTCTAACACTGACGGACAGCTTTCTTCTCCCCCCGAGGGTTTCCATGGCTCAAAATTTGAGATAAATATCCTGTAAAAACGTACCACCATTTTCGTTAAGAACGAACCGACACAGCTTATTCCTGTAACCATCATTGCCGTGCGCAGATAAGGTTTAATCGTTTCAATAGCATTAATGGTTGTATTCAATGCCGGAATTCCTTGATCAACTAAGAAATCAGGAACCATGTCTTCACTTTCAATAGGAACGTCCACAAAATAAGCAAGGTCATAACACATCACATCGGTTTTTGCTGCGCTAAATCCTCCGGTTGCATCCCGCTCATTATAATGGATCATTATTTTAATCGGAAATTTTAACTGCCTTTTCTTAAAATCCCCCCAAGCATCTTCTTCCTTATCTAAAAAATCGGCAGCGCTCCCTAGATCCGCAGTAACAAAATAAGCTGAAGGATTTCTGGCGTTATTCGGCACCGCCTTCAGATTGCCCGGCAACAATTTACAGCCAAAAGCATAATCATCGCTATCAGCAGTATCCTGAGTACAAGCTTTGGTAAACTGCACTTGTGTTATCCTGTACGGCTCAACCGCTTGTCCAGTTTTATCAGTAGAAGCTAAAGCGCTTCCCCGATAACTCAAATTAAACACTGCCTGAATTGATTCCCTTCCTTCTTCCATCAACCCCGGATCAAGCCGGAATGGTGCTTGAAACTGTGGCAAAGGAACGAGATCAAACGTCTGAGAAGAAAAACAAGTATTGATATTTACTTTTCTTTCTGCAAAACTGTTCCTGCCTAGATTATCTTCAGCTACAATAAATACCCGATAGGTTTTTCTTTGTTGCTGCTCAACTTGGCCGACGGGAGAGATCAGGATATCTTCCAAGCCTGAAGGGACTTCTTTTGGCGCCAGATCTTTCCAGCTGGTAAAAGGTGGTGGCGGGAAACTGACTTCCTTAAACACAAACTTCCCTTCCGCATCCGCTTCTACACTATCAACTGCCTTGCCAAAATCTGCCTTTCTCCGCGATTCTCCTTCTCTAAAGATATACAAGTATAATTTTGCTCCTGCTTTTGATTCCCCGCTAATATCCGTTTCCGCCCTGCCTTCATAATATTCTGTCCCGCTGACCAATTCAAAGCTTACTTTCGGCGGCAGGGTATCAGAATGAACCATCATCTCTATAACAGTTTCCCAATCCGCTGGATCCCTAGCAACAATCTTAATTTTATTTTCTCCTTCGTCTAAATTTATGTCCTGAGCGATGATATTTCCTTCCCATTTTTTACGAGATTTCTCATTGACAAAAACTTCTAAACTGCTATTCTCAGAAACAGTGCCATTGAGCTTGATCGTCCTTTCAGCAACGATTGCGGGTATCTCTGCTAAGCTCAACACCGGAGCTTTACTATCGGCAAAAATAACCCCATCAAAATTAGCTTTGTTTCCAAACAGATCTTCTGCTTCCACTTTTACTGTAGTAAGAACATTCTCTGGCAGAACTACTGCAGTAAAATTAAAGAAGCCGGTATAAATAGCATCCGAATAAGTGACATCACTACCATCCGCGCCCCAAGCTGAAGCTTCAGTATTCCTAACTAAATTTCCATTAAGGAATAATTTGATTTTTACTCCTGCTTCCGTCTTTCCAGATATATCAGCTTTATTCCCTTGAACCATTTCCGGCAGGCTTACTAATAATGCCGGCGCAACCGTATCTGGAGGCAAGGTTTGAAACGAATGGTAATTTCCATTATTATTATCTTCTTGAGCATTGCTTTCTACACTGAAGAGATAGGTAGTCTCTTGATTCAATGCGCTGACAAATATCTGGTGCTCACGAACGAGATTACTGTCTCCAATCCTTCTCAAATTTGTTTTATCCGTCCCATACTCTACAAAACTATCTACCGGTTCATCAGTATCCCATTTTACTACTGCACTATTTTGGGTAATGCTTTCCGTTCGTACATTAGATATTTCTAAAGCAGAAACAAAGCTAGTATTAACTATAAGGAATATTACCATCCAAACTGATATTAACTTTAAGTTGATCATTTTATCTTTAATCATTTTTTTTACTAACAAATTTCAGCTAACAAATATCATTACTCACCTTATCTCTGGCAGTGGCAGATTTTTACTATATTCGCTTAACCCAGCGATCATTTCAAACTGTTCTGCCTCGCTTGCCCTTCCCTTAGTCAAGGCATGAAAAGTAATTTCCTGTCCATTCTCTAACTGACTCCAAGGAACAGTCCAATTTCCCCTATATCCCCCTATTAGTTTTTCACCATCAAAGAGATCTAATTCTACTTCATAAGTAAAATCAGCTTTTCCTAAAAAGTCAATATTCATTCCTTCATACCCTAAACTCCTCTGCCCTGCTTCTTCATCTAGATTCGCCACTCTTTCACCAACAACCTGCTGTATTTCATGAAATTTCTCCTTACTTGCAGGTGTGCCTAAAGAAGTATCTGTAGGAATTATTTTGTAAGCTTTCATCCTCAACAAGGCTAATTCTTCCTCAGCTAATTCTTCACCAAAAGATACCTTCAGCCCTTCACTCTTATCATCAAATTCATGCTTAACGATCTTTACTTTAGATAAAGGAAAAGAGAACAAAGGTACAAGATTAAGCTCCACTGTTTTCCCACCTTCTGTAACAACTCTTTCCCAGCTGTCTAAATAACCTTTCTTTTCTCCTCGTAGAATGCCGCCAACACAGTAAGGGAAATTTTTGGAGAGCATGGCCTGGTACCCGCCAGTTTGATAATTAAAGCTGGTTTCTCCGACATCACAGCCATATTTCAGGCAGGAAAAACTGATATTAACTTCATCAAGCGGCTCAATAATAGAAACTCCCTGCCAATTATCCACTTTTTCCCAAGTGATTATCGACATCAGATTATTTGCTTGATCACAATATTCATCATTGATATAATAAGGAAGAGCGCCTTCAGTACGAGCGATAAGCTCCGTCTTTCGATTAGGCATATTTCTAACTAAGTGCACTGTAAAAGCAATATCAAAATTATATCCTGTTGTTTCATCGCGAACTCTTACCATCACTGGATACATCACGTCATACGTAAACTTCCAGGATTGCACACATAAGTTTGACAGTAAGCTGGTCCTTTCTGGATCCGTGCCCCCCATTAATCCGCTGACCATTTTACCGCCTTGAGTTGGCGTAACTTGGAACGTAAATGGATAATTATTTTCATAATTAAACAAAACACTGACATCACTTTGCAAAAAATCATCACCAATATTCCAAATGTAATGATTTTGGTAGTAAGGTAACGTATCGGGAAACTCTACAAATTCAGTTCCCTCAACTTTCAGCTGTTGAATATTTATCCTTAACATATCCTGGAGTCGTTCCTTGGCTTTGATCACGCTCCACGTTTTTCTTTTACAGCTTAGCTCCATTCCCGCAGCAGGGAGATCTTCATGTTCCAGCGCAATCAAATCTTGAGTAATATCTTCTAGTTTCATTTCCCCCATTTCCTTGTCTACAATTTCTTTGGCCGTATCATACACTTTTTTCAACTTAACATTAGAATCAGCTACATGATCGACCAACTCAGAAATCAATTCTCCGGCTTTGTCTTTTACTTGCAATTCCCAACGCACATTAAAGATAACCCTGCTGGCTACAATTTCGGTATTTGAAGTTATTCCGCTTTTTTCAGTGATGTCATAAACCTCTTTAAATGGCTCTAGACCCATAACACAGCTTCGTAAATTTGATTCGATATAATGGTCTATCTGAAACTTTATCTGGCTCAAAGAAGGAGCAAGATTATTCTGCCCATAAGCCCAGTAAGGAATTACTTGGAATGGAGAAATTCTTAGATGCTGGCTGGCATCCTTGCTGACCTCTGCCGGCACTTCAATATAACCGCCTTGCAGCCCGAGCTTAAACAGTGCTTCTTCTCCTAATTTTTCCATGCAAGTAGAAATATATTCTTCAACTTTTCCTTTTTCCGTAGGGATCAACTCTTCAGGATTAATAGTTATAACTTCCTTTTTCAAAGAAACAATTAATACCACACCTAACAATAGCACCATACCCAAAATAATAAACATAGTGACTTGTCCTTTTTTAGTTACCTGTCCTTGTTTATTTAATTGCACTAGATTAAACTTGTTATTATTATTATTATTATTATTATGATTATTATGATTATGCTTACGATGAGTATTATTAAACTTAAAATTAATAGTACTCTCAGAACTATTTCTATCTCTACATAACCCCTTTTTGTACATCACAGGAAGTAGAGTTTATTTGTTTATAAAGCTTGTGCTGAGATGAACACGCAGTTATCGTCTAAGAATATCATAAAAAGAAATAACTTAAAAAGAAAAAATATTAAGTACTGATATTATTATCCAATATATCCTGCTTCTTTGCTTTTGGCATTTGCTCCAGCAACCGTAACCTTATCTACTTCTGAAGCTAACAGCTTTGTCTTTTTCATCAGTTCTTTTTCTACCGCTATTATCTCTTTGCTCATTTTCTTTAGGTCTATGCCATAATTAAATTTTTGTTCTAATACTCTGAGCAGTTCTTTTGCTCCTTTAATTCCCAGATACATCGGATGAGCAAACGTTTCCGCCAGCAATGCTACTGCTTTAACGCCCCTCTTTTTCCCCAGCCCCAACAATATGCCGGAAACACCAATGATCGGACCGACGACTCCAAAGATTTCACGTTCAACTTGTAGCTTTTTATTAGCATACACCTTATATAGTTCCTTGTCATTACTCGTACAAAATACACGGGGTTTTTCTGGGATGCTCTGAAGACCAATCCCTCCCGTCGTAATAATTTCTGAACAAGAATATCCTTTAGCTATCTTTAAAATCTCATCACAAAAAGAGTAACAGCTTTCTTCATTGATTGGTTGTATTTCCCCTGTTAACAAAAGTAAATCTTTTTTTCCTTTCTTCCCTTTTACATGATAATTTTTAACATAGTACATTTCTAACTTTGGCATCTCTACTAAATTATTTTCTGCTACAAATACTGAATGGGGAAAGTTATATGAAAAAAAGGAATACAGCTTTTTTGCTTTTAATTCTTCTATCAGAAAATCAACAGCAATTTTTCCAACATTTCCTATCCCTGGCAATCCTTCGATTAAAATAGGAGTATTCAAGTCCACTTTTTCTTTTGATTCTTTAGTGATTTCCCAAGTCATAACCTAAAAAGATTATTCTGATTTATATAGTTTGCTGATTAGTAACTATTTTTGGATTATAAACCGTTATTTATTTGTTTAGATCGGCGCGGTCAATTGGTGGGTTTTGACTTGCTATCGTTTATGAGAAATATAGTTCGGTTTTTAGGATTAAACAGTTCACTTTTGGACGAAATTAATCTTCAATAAACCGACAAAATCAACAACCGCCGAAAGCTAAACAAATACCCCGTTATTTATTTTTTGATAAAGTGTCATGTTCTGCATAAGTAAACTTTATATTCTCATTTAAAATAACTCTTGACATGCCTATTCTCACGAGCGCACTAGCAACACTAGGAGCATTATATTTCCTGCCGACTATTATCGCCGGTATGAAAAAAAAGAAAAATATTGTTGACATTCTCTTGTTCAACACTTTTCTGGGCTGGACTATTATCGGTTGGCTTGCAGCGATGGCATGGGCAGTTTATGGAGAGTCCTCACTGCCTTTTCAAGAGATTAAGAAAAAAAATCTCTTCAGAAGGAAAAGTATCCTTGATAAATGGCTTTTTTCAAAAAGAGAACTATAAATAATTTCTAAACGTGATATCTTTTTAAGAAAAATGCAGGGGACGTGACTTTCACCAGCAACCTATTTTGCTCGGTGGGCTGAAAGACCGCCCTACTTGCATAGATTGCTTGCATTTGAACACGCGAAGCCACTAAGGCACTACCCTTTCATCCCTTACCTAAGATTTGTTCTCAGATAAAAACCTCAAGGTAGCGGATCTGGTCTAAAATAGTCTTTATTTATAGGTTTAATAGAGTAAAAACCGTTTCATTTGACCGCTCTCCCACCCCTGCACCCATCTGAAAAGAAACTAGGTATTTAAAAGAATTATGTAAAATATTTCAACACAAATCTCGAATGAAGTATCATTTAAAAAGCATCTTCTTAATTGAACATTATTTTCCAAATTGATATCCTTTATTTTCTAAGATCCTAAAAGGATATCCTCTAAGGTCCTCCTCACCTACTTTTGCATTTAATATTTTAAGAATGTCATACAAAAATGTCTTGCCATCCACAGGGTTTTCAAAAGAAGTAGTTGCTTCCAATTCAATGAAAGAACCTAACTCTTTGACATCATCAATCACAATTTCAACTTCCTGAAATATCCATGTAGTTCTAACTTTTTCTACCTCTACTGCTTCTTTAATATCTAAACTCTCAAAGATTTTTCTGACAGCATCGATGTTTTCTATTTTAGTTTCAAATTCCTTACAATAATCAGTTTTTTTAACATTCTCTGGATAAAAATGCTTATAATTTATGGAAGAACCTTTCTGCGATTCTCTTAGTCTTAACCATTCAAAAGGGTACTTGATATTTAAGAAATCCCTATGCAAAGGAGTATAATAAGTATCTCTTTGAAAAACATCCTTCGATATTAATTTTCCATATTCATTAAGAAAATTCTTGACCTCTGCCGGATTATGTAAAGGTAACTTTATTTCTATTTCAATATTTTGATGTGCCATGATAATACCAATTACTTCTTTAATATTCTTACAACTCCTTTTTCCGCATCAACTTCTATTAAATCACCATCCTTCAGCACCTTAGTAGCGATCTTAGTGCCGATTAAACATGGAAGATTCATCTCTCTGCTAACCACTGCCGCGTGAGAAGTTATTCCCCCTTCATCAGTAACTATCGCTGCAGCTTTTTGCATAGCAATAGCCATCTCCGGGCGAGTCATTGTCGTTACTAGGATATCGCCTTTTTTTATGTTAACGAGGTCATGTGTCTTTAAAACAATCTTCACTCTACCTATAGCCTTGCCAGGTGAAGCGATATTGCCTTTTATTTCAGCAAGATGAAGCTGTTTTTGACTAAAGAAATGACTATGAATTTCTTCAGCATCCTTCCCCGCAAATATCTCATAACTATGCTGCGTCTGAATAACTAGACAGGCCTTTCTCCTCTCGTCAAAAACCTTAGAATTTATTTTCCCCCTTAACAGATCATTTAATTCATGAATGAAAGTAAATTCTAATTGCTCGCGCGTAAGCGACAGCCGGTTCTGCAGCTCTTTCAAAAAAGTATTTTGGTAATGGCTGGCTATCAGAACATATTTCTTACGTTTGTCCTGGATATAAGCAAATGCTTCCGTTATCTTGATAAGATTCTTCGATTCTTTGTCTAACATTAATAATCTGATTAATCCTTTCTTATGTTCAATCAATTCTTGTCTTTTCCTTTTTATGCTTCTAAGCTCTTTATCAGGATCAATCTTATGAACTTCCTTTAGCTTCTCAGCAAAATACTTCCAGTCAAGGCAGATATCTTTAGCATAATTATTATGTATCCAGTGATATTTTTTAGCATGATCAATCAATCTATCATTTATTTTATTTTCTCCGACGGTTTTTGCTTTCTTCAATATTTTTAAACGGTCATGGTATTCTTGAGCTAAGAAAGAATCGCTTATTGGGCTAGTAAGAGTAAGATAATATTCAGAAAACGTTGAGCCAAAACCCCTCGCATCAATTATTTTACGAAAATGCGGCTCTAAAAAATGTTCAGCATGCATAGAAAATGCATCTTGTATCCCGATAGAGATGCCGTATTCTTGTAAATACGCCTCATACCATTTTTTATATAAACTAAGTAATTTATGATTCGAAAGCTGAGAAAGATCTATTGCATCTATTTCTTCCATGATCTTATCAAATTTTACCAGCCGTAAGTGCCAATCCCTAATTAATTTTTTTAGGATGGCAGGGTTTTCGTCTACCTTTTTGATAAATGATTTCCTTAAGCGAACCATATCTTCATCATTCCAATACCATTCTCCATAAGTACCTTTGAAGAAAAAAACAGTTATCTTGTAAGAATCCCCATAATAATCTTTCAGCGGTTTTAGAGCTTGTTCCCCTACTGGAAAAAGATAGTGCACTATACCATGGAATCCTTTTCTTGTCCAGGTCTTTTCCTCCAGACGATATTTTTTAAGATACAGAAAGTCCGCCATAGTATTAGGGATGATAACACTGCTTAAATAATTTTCTAGCTGAAAAACCTTCATCACAAAACAATTATATACTATAAGATACGATCAAAAAAATAAGAGGTGAAAAATATGGTCAATGTATTAGCAATAATTGTAGCAAGTATAGTTAGTATGGCATTAGGGATGCTTTGGTATGGACCTTTGTTTGGCAAGAAATGGATAGAGCTGATGGGTTTAAGCAAAACAGATTTAGAGAAATCGAAGAAAAAAGGGATGACAGCAACGTTTGTTATCAGTTTTGTTAGCACCTTAGTAATGGCTGCAGTCCTTGCCTACCTTTTGCAGATGACTGGAAACGTTACTGCAATTGATGGAGCGGTATTTGGATTCATAATTTGGTTAGGATTCTTAGCAACTACACTTATAAATCCAGTTCTTTGGGAGAGTAAGCCTTGGGGCCTATATATCTTAAATGGAAGCCATTATTTAATTGCACTTATCATCATTGGTTTAATCCTAGGAACGTGGAATTGATTTTTTGTATTTGTTTAGCTCGGCGCGGTCAATTGGTGGATTTTGACTAGTTATCGTTTATGAGGCCTATCGTTCGGTTTCATAGATAAAATAGTTTAGCTTTGGGCGGACTTAACCATCAATAAACCGACAAAATTCACGACCGCCGAAAGCTAAACAAATATGATTATTTTATTTATTTTTTTATTTATTTACAGGTTTGCTCACAAATTCATTTCCCTGAATAAAGAATCTCCACTGAAGATCTAGAGCATCCTTTATCCCAATTCTGGAACTAGAAGCAATATTTGAAACAGAAAAACCATCATCAAGAATTCTAATCCGTTTCCCATTAATATTTTGACCTAAAGGGATTCCATTGAATTCCCTCGTTATTCCTAATGCTTGACATAATTTCCCCGGCCCGGAACATAGATTCAGTTTCTTCATAGTTTTCCTTCTTTGTTCCATCACCCTTATCCCTGATAATGGTTCTACCGCTCTTATTAGAACCGCTCCCGGCTCACCAACTTTTTCCGTAGTAAAGTTTACACATTCATACATTCCATAAATAAGATAAACATAAACATACCCATAAGTATCAAACATCAATGCGCTTCTTTCCGTCCTTTTAAAAGCGTGCGAAGCTGGATCTTTACCATAAGCTTCTGTTTCTACGATGCGTGCAGTCATACCATTTACTAAGATTATTTTTCCTAAAAGATCCTTAGCAACCTGAACTGTGTTGCGAGAGAAAAAAAAATTGGACAATTTCTTCATTTTTAAAAAATAAAAACATACCAAATTAAAAGATTATCTATTCAAAATTAGTATAAATTGCTTTAGATGGCAGTAATTTAATAATTTCAATTATAGCTGAAGGTATTGAAGTAGTATCAATTATAGAAATATTATTCTTTTTAGCTTGATCTATTAGTTGCTCTTGGAGCTCAAAATTTAATTTAATCATATTTTCAGAAACATTTCTGTTTTTATCTTTATAGATCCGACGGGCTAACACTTTTTTTGGAGCTGTCAATAAAATATTTAAGTCCAACTCATTTATGAACATATCTGGCAAGATATGGGTCCCTTCTAGTATTAAATTAGCATCTCGTTTTGAGCAATGCTCAATAACTGCCAACAACGAGTGTTTTAATATTTCTGCTTGTACTGAGAGAATATGTAGTGCATCAATGATAGAATTAGCATTAGTTACGCTTTGGAATAATTCTTGTGATGCTTGTAGTGTGTATTGAGCGCGAATAATATCTCTGGTTCGACCAGAACTGATAATATCAGCTCTGATAATCAAACCTAAATTACGTGCAATGGTACTTTTCCCCGCCCCTCTAACACCACAAATACCTATGGTATATGCCATCATCTAATAGATATATGTTAAAGATATATGTTAATTATTGATGTTAATATTTAAACACAGTTTATAGTACAATCAATAGATTCTCAATTAATAACAGCTTTGCACTCTCCCTTTACACATTTCACTTCCCCCTGCCCGCAGTCAAGGGTATTAGGAACGCATTCTGAAGTACAGAGTATTTTCGAGCAATCTGGTGCAAAATTTTTATTTACTGCATTTTCACCATGACAGCATTCTACAGCAGCACATTCATCATCCAAAGAACATTGTTTTTCTGCAGGAATAGAAGCGCAAGAAGTTAATAGAAATAAAAAAAATGTCAGGATCAGAGTTAAGCATGATGATAAATGATATATTTTCATTTCAAAAATTCCCCTTCATATGGTAGTTGTGAATTTATCTCCCCTCTTAAGTTTTGGACCATCAGTTTTCGAACATCATCGGCACTATAATTCCCTAACAGCCACGCTAACTTAACAAATGTAGTTTCTGGAAGCATATCATCACAGAATATACAACCGATTTCAGAAAGCCTGCGTAAGTTAGAATAGACATTAGGATGAACTCTGCCAAAAAGGCACTGGGAAGTTATCGCTACTACTCCTCCTCGAGCAATATACTGCTTGATCAACTCGTATTTTCTCAAATTTTCTTCTCCAAGATTCGTTGGCGCATGCCCCAAGCCCGTACCTTCGATCACAAACCCCTTAAAATGATTGGTGTAAAATTCAACAAGTTCAGTGGAGAACTGTGGATGAGTCTTTAACAAACCAACTTGTGGTTCAAATTTATCCTTTAGGATAAATGGTGAAGAAGTAGATAATTCCATTGATTTCCTGGAGTAATCTTTTTTTAAATACTCTATTTTCCCATTGAAATCTACTAAAGCGATAGGTGAATCATTAACTACTTTAAAAGCATCCCTTCTGCTAGTGTGCATTTTTCTGGTTTTTGTTCCTGGTAATATTGCGCACCAATCATCATTGCTGGAATGATGCATGCAGATTGCTACTCCTACAAAATCAGTTTTGGTAATAAATTGTGCTGCTGAGACTAAGTTTTGCCCTGCATCAGAGCTACCCCTATCCGTGCTCCGTTGTGAACCGACAAATAACACTGGAACATTAACTTTTTCTAGCATAAAGGAAAGTGCTGCCGCTGAATATCCTAAAGTATCTGTACCATGCCCGATGATAAATCCAGCGATCTTTTTCTCCTTTTCTTTTGTTTTCAAATGATCCTCAATAGCCCTAGCAATCTTCTGATAATCTGAGAACATCATATCTTCCGACATCATATTAGAGACTAATTTTGTTTCAATATTAGCAATATCCTTCAGCTCAGGAAACATCTCTAACAGATCTTCAGCAGTAAATTTAGCAGTAACACCACCCGTAACATAGTCAACTTTAGAAGCAATAGTTCCACCGGTATGGAGAACTACAATTGTAGGTAGATTACTTTTAATAGCTACTTTTATCGGAGTCTTGATATTGAGCGCTGGTTTCTCTATAAAAGTAATTTCTTTAACCTCATTTCTGTCCATACCTAAGTTGTACCCAGTCTTTAATTTTATTACCACTACATTTTCATCAGAAGAAGGCATCAGTATCCCTTCCAACTTCTCTTTTTCTGTAATTACTCTTACCTTATCTCCAACTTCTAGGTTAACAATTCTAGGAGTATTAACTTCTATACTAACCTTATCCCTGCCTCTTTTATCATTGTTGCTTCGTTTATCGCTTGTTTGAACCATGGAGAAAGAATAAAAGTAAAGCCTTTATATAAATTATGATAGGAAAAGTACGTATTTAGTTAGATGGCCAAGGGTCAATTTTGCTGAGCAATTGTGACAGGCACAAATGTGAAAATCATCGAGATCACTACTAGATCTCATTGATGTAACATCGAATTTTCACCTAAATTGACGGCCAACTAAATACGTACTAGGAAAAAATGTAGATAAATAACTTTCGGAGATATTTTGGGTAGTAATACTCTCTTTCCAAACTTTTATAAATCTCTTTCTAAAAAAGGATATATTTTAACTTAAAGGAGGGTAAAATGGACTTAACCACAGATTATGCTGTCAAGGATATCACTCTTGCTGAATGGGGCCGGAAAGAAATTACTATTGCTGAAAAAGAGATGCCCGGCTTGATTGCCCTTAGAGAAAAATATAGTAAGACTAAACCTCTTCAAGGAGCAAGAATTGTCGGTTCCCTGCATATGACTATTCAGACTGCAGTTCTGATTGAAACGCTTGTAGAATTAGGCGCTCAGGTAAGATGGTGTTCTTGTAATATTTTCTCTACTCAGGATCATGCTGCTGCCGCTATTGCTAAAGTAGGCATCCCCGTATTTGCCTGGAAAGGTGAATCACTTAAAGAATATTGGTGGTGCACGCTTCAAGCTTTGAATTTTCCCGGTGGACCTAACTTAATCATCGATGATGGTGGGGATACAACTTTAATGGTCCATAAAGGAGTAGAAGTACAAAAGAATCCTTCACTTTTACATAAGGATTATTCTACAGAAGGGGAAGATTTTCGGGAATTGATGCTTTGCCTGAAGGAAAATAATAAGAATTGGCAATCCCTTGCTGCAAACATAAAAGGAGTTTCTGAGGAAACAACAACCGGGGTGCATAGGTTATATCAAATGATGAAGGAAAATAAATTATTATTTCCAGCTGTCAATGTCAACGATTCAGTAACTAAATCAAAATTTGATAACCTTTATGGCTGCCGAGAATCCCTTGTTGATGGAATTAAAAGAGCTACCGATGTTATGCTCGCAGGAAAAGTTGCAGTAGTAGCCGGGTATGGAGATGTAGGAAAAGGCTGTGCTCAGTCTCTAAAAGGATTTGGCTGCAGAGTTATAATAACTGAGATTGATCCGATTAACGCTTTACAAGCGGCAATGGAAGGATATGAAGTTAAGAAAATGGATATCGCTGCTAAGGAAGGAGATATATTTGTAACTACTACAGGCAATACTGATATTATTGTTGATAGGCATTTTTTAGCGATGAAAGACCAAGCGATTGTCTGCAATATTGGACATTTTGATAATGAGATTGATATGGATTGGCTAAATCATAACTCCGGCGCAAGAAAAGAAAACATTAAGCCACAGTACGATAAATACATATTTCCAGCAGAAAAAAGCAGTTCAGAGAAGAGTTCTGGAAAAGACAAAGAAGTTTATATCTTAGCTGAAGGCAGGCTTGTAAATTTAGGTTGTGCAACCGGACATCCTTCTTTTGTGATGTCCAGCAGTTTTACTAACCAAGTTTTGGCGCAGATGGATTTGTGGCAGAAACATCATCCAATTGGAGTTACTGTTTTGCCTAAAAGGTTGGATGAAGAGGTAGCGAGATTGCATTTAAGCAAAATAGGAGTGGAGATAGATCAACTGACTGATAAGCAGGCTAAATATTTGGATATTCCCAAAGAAGGACCATATAAGGCGGATCATTATCGGTATTAAATCTCTTAAGAAAAGTACATATTTAGTTAGATGGCCAAGAGGTAAATATCGTGGTTCACCACTGGTGAACATCAAATCACTAGCGTTCGTGAGTTGCTTGTCGGCAACCACCATTGGAAAAAGCAAATTATATTGAAAGTATAAAACTAGACAAATTATTTATACCGTTAACTATCTGGTGTATTATGAATACCTTTAAAAACCTAAATAAACCTAATGATGTCTTGGCTTTAGGCAATGCTATTATGGATTTCTTGATCGAATTAGATGATCTTAAATTACGAGAACTTAATCTAACAAAAGGAGAAATGACTCTTGTTGACGAACCAAAGATAAAAGAGATACTAAATAAAGTTCAGCATGAACAATTAAAAGTGCAGCTTTGCCCTGGTGGTTCTGCAGCCAATACTCTCCGTGGATTAGCCTTGCTTGGAGCCGATGTTATTCTCTATGGCAAGATTGGAAAAGATAAGCATGGGGAGATCTATTTAGAAGAGATAGAAAAACAAGGAGTGAAGACAAGAATAAATATTCATCATAAGATTACCGGAAAAGCTTTAACATTCATCACACCTGATGCTGAAAGAACTTTTTCCGTCCATTTAGGAGCTGCGCCTCATTTAGCTCCTGAAGAAATTCTCGAAGAAGATATTGAAAAAAGCAAAATAGTACATTTAGAAGGATACCAATTAGAAGGAGAAACAAAAGAAGCTGTGCTGCGCGCGATAGATTTAGCTAAAAAGCACAAAACATTAGTTTCATTAGATTTAGCTGACGCCGGTGTTATCAGAAGAAATAAAACTACCTTGTTAGAAATATTTAGTTTGGTAGATATTATTTTCCTTAATGAGAAGGAGATAGAGGCCTTTTTATCAACTGAAGAGAATGCAAAAGGTAAAGAGAATCAAGAGGAAAATAAAGAACAGAAAATAGACCAAGTAGAATCATTGCTTGAGCTCGGACAATATGTCCCAACGGTAGTTTTAAAGCTGGGCGCAAATGGATCTTTGATACTTCATGAAGATGTTATCCACACTATAAAACCATTTCCCGCCAAAGCTATAGATACAACTGGAGCAGGCGATATTTTTGCTGCTGGTTTTCTTTATGGTTTTTCCCATGGCTGGGAGATGGAAAAAGCAGGAGAGTTAGGTTCCTTATTCGCTTCTAAAGTTGTCGAGCAGATAGGTGTAAAGATAAATGAAGTAGATGCAGAAGAATTAAAGAAAGAGATAAACAGAGAATTATAAGTAATTGGTCGAGAGCTAAACTGATACATCAAAATATAAACAAAGAAAATAGAAATAAAAATGCTGATTTATAGTTTTAATTCATATTTAGAGGTGTAATTAATCCTCAATCAATCCTGCAACTCTCATCTTTCTTCTATCAGAACTATCACCATCTTCAGAAGAATATAATTTTCTTAATTCTAGCCCCATCTTACTTAAAATACCCCACAGCATTTCTAAATAACTGTAATCCCGGTCCTTCCATAAGCAATTCTTTTCCTTCCCGACGATATTGCTCTTTCAATAAAGTCCAATGTGGCAGCTGCGTAAACTGAACTGCCCGTTCCGGATGAGGCATCATTCCTAAAATTCTTCCAGTCTGATCAGTGATACCAGCAATATCTTCTAAAGAGCCGTTAGGATTAGCTGGTAAACTGAAATGTTCACACAACTCTCCCAGAACATACCGCGCAGCAATCTGTCCACTATCTTTTAGCCGTGCTAACACCTCATCAGGAGCATAAAACTTTCCTTCACCATGAGCTATCGGTAAACTTCTTCTTCCTAAATCACTAAGCCATGGACCATTTCCGGTAAAATCTAAATCAACCCATCGGCACATATACCGAGCGGAATTATTATGCACTAAAGCAACTTCTGGACGATACTCTATTACTCCCGGAGACGGTAATCCAGGCAGTAATCCCATCTGAGTTAATACTTGAAAACCATTACAAACTCCTAAAATTAAAGAATCACTTTGAGCATAATCTAACAGCTGATCTCCTAATTCATTTTTTACTCTATGTCCTAAAGCTTTTCCAGAACCTGTATCGTCCCCATAAGAGAACCCTCCAGGAAAGACAAAAATCTGATAATCTCCTAAATCACGATGCCCATCAATCAAATCCTGAAGATGAGCAATATCTACTTTTCCTCCTGCTAATTCAAAAGCGCGTTGAGTTTCCTCTTCGCAATTGATTCCGTTTCCGGATAATATTAATACTTTTGGTTGTGCCATTTTATTTTCCTGCAGAGCTTAAAGCTCGATTAAAACCTTTTCAATGTTTAGTTAACGCCTTTTAGTACCCTGTAAATGTTTCTTTGTAATTATGGAACATCTTGGAAGTTCCAGTATCAATGATAGTATCACCCTGTATCCCCCGAACCACTAAATTATCTCGAGTGACTGTTCCAACCATCGCATAAGCATTTCCTTGCAGCAGCTCTTCAAATCTTTTTTTATTCTCTGGCGCAACAGTAACCACTAACCTTCCTTGGCTTTCTGAAAATAGAGCTTGATCTTCTCTAGCATATGACCCCGGTAAATTCTCAAGTGATATATCTAATCCTAATTTTCCTCCGATAGCAGTTTTAGCTAAAGCTATGGCCAAACCGCCTTTGTCTACTCCTTGTGCAGAAGCTACTAATTCTTTCTGTATAGCTTTAGATAATGCTGAATATAATTTTAAATTCCTCCCCGCATCAACTTTAGGCACACTATTTCCGATATACGCCGATCCTCTTGTTTGTTCTCCGACCAGTGCTAAATATTCTGAACCACCTGTTTCTGCATGCGTTTCACCAAGAACATAAACTAAATCACCATCACGTTTAGCATCTAATGAAACTGCTTTAATAGCTTCCATCACTCCTGCCGCCGTTACTAACAATGTCGGCGGGATAGATATTTTGATAGGATTACCATCGACATCAAAACCGTTAAAATCATTAAACATGCTGTCTTTCCCAGAAACAAATGGGGTTTGATAGGTTGTAGCAACATCGTAACAAGCTTCCGCTGCTGCTTTTAACTGTCCTAGCCGTTCCGGATCGTTGGAACTGCACCAGCAGAAATTATCCATTAAGACAATTCTCTCAATATCAGCACCGACAGCAACTGCATTTCTTACTGCCGTATCGATTGCTGCTGCTGCCATATGATATGTATCAATAGAACTATAAGAAGGATTTATTCCAAAAGCAACCGCTAATGCTTTTTCAGAGTCTAAAACAGGCTTAGTTACCGTAGCGTTAGCTACTACTTGACCTTTTCCCTGCATCGGTTTTAATACTGAACCACCCTGTACTTCGTGATCATATTGTTTAACAACAAATTCTGTACTGGCAATATTTAATCTTCCCAGTAAAGCATGTAAAACATCACTCCAATCTTTCTGTAAAGGTAAATCTGGTTCTTCATGTACTGGTCGAGTATACGTAGTTTTAAGTTGTTTCTTAGGAAGCCCATGATGTAAAAAATCCATCTCTAAATCCATCACTTCCCTTCCCGCGCTAGTTACTATGGCTCGGCCTGAATCGGTAAATTCTCCTATTACTGTAGCTTCTACTCCCCTGCGCCGCATTAAATCTGACAGCTCATCCCATTTCTCTGCAGGAACTGCTAACGTCATTCTTTCCTGGGACTCAGAAATCCAAACTTCCCATGCTGCTAACCCTTGATATTTCAAAGGCACTTGATCAAGATTTACGTTAAACCCACCGCTCTCTTTAGCCATTTCTGCTACTGAACAAGATAACCCGCCTGCTCCATTGTCAGTGATGCTTCGATACAAGCCTAAATCACGCGCTTCTTTAATCAACGCATCAGACATTTTCTTTTGTGTTATAGGATCGCCGATTTGTACTGCTGTAGCCGGACTGCCAGAACTTAAACTTTCGGAAGAAAACGTAGCTCCATGAATACCATCCTTTCCTACCCTTCCACCGAGCATGACAATGTAATCCCCAGCTTCTGCTTTTTTATCATCAGCTCTTGTTCCATTAACTTCAGCTGGAATTACTCCCATCGTACCGACGTAAACTAACGGTTTTCCTTTAAATCCATGATCAAATGAAAGAACTCCTAAATTCGTGGGAATACCAGAACAATTTCCTCCCACATTTACACCTTGCACCACTCCATCCAAGATCTGTCTAGGTAAGAGCATAGGATTAATTTTCTCAGCATCTCGATAAACCACCGTCTCATCGTCGGGATCTGCTAAACAAAACCCATAAACATTTAGAAATGGCTTAGCGCCCATCCCAAATCCCATCGCATCCCTATTTACTCCTACTATTCCCGTAATAGAGCCGCCGAATGGGTCTAGTGCCGATGGACTATTGTGAGTTTCAACTTTAAGAGTCACCCAATATCGACCATCAAAGTCAATCGCTCCAGAATTATCTACAAACACTGAACGGCAAACATCTTTATCGCCTTTTTCTGCACGAATACGTTCAGTTGCGCCACGGATGTATTTTCTAAACAAACCTTCAGTGACATCATCGATAGGATCGGCAAAAATAGTATGCTTGCAGTGTTCGCTCCAGGTTTGAGCTAAAGATTCTAGTTCAATATCAGTTAAATTTCTTTTAATCCTAGCAGAATATGCTTGGATTGCTTTCATATACGAAAAACTTAATGCTAACGGTCCTCTTCTGGAGCCATCGGTATTAGCAATGCCTCGCTTACCGATTACTGTAAGCTCTTCATCATCTGCTCCTAATAGATCAACTAAACTAACTTCCGGCCTAGTGCCTAAACTTACTCTAGGGATTATTTCACCCATCCCTCCAGCACTAATAAAATCAGAAAAACTTCTAATTTGAGTTCTTTGAATAATTGGATTGGATAAAACCACTGCAGCTTTTCTAGCATCTTCTTCTGTTACACCCGAAAGAAAAAGCAATCGAGAACTGTAAGCTTGTGCGTCTATACCTAAACTAGCCAGTCCTTCTCTAACAGTCGTACCCACATTATCAGTTACACCTGGCCAAAATCCGATCTCCAACGCATAATCAAACGAGTCATTAACTAATGTTTTTTCTGTAACCGGATTGATTAATAATGCCTTGGCAGCAGTCAATTCTTCTTGAGAAAGTTCTCCATCAAGAGTATATACATCAGCTAACTTTACTCCGGCATTGATACCCTGCCTTCTAAGGATATCACGTATTACTCTGCCTCTGGCATCACCATCAGAAGTGACTTCAATCCTAACCATGCGATAATTCACAACTGCATCAATATAAAGATTAGGATAGTGAAAAATATAAAAAAGAAAATAGATGATCAACCTATCCTTTTGTTTGAAATGCAGCAGCAATATGGACTAGTACACCATAAGCTAATCCCTTACTTCTTTTGTTACTCCTACATTCTTTCGACAAATCATCGGCCCTATTAGATATATTCTTAAGAACAATACTTTTATTTTCTTTCTGCAATATTGCCATAAGTTTAGTCATTCTTTTCTTCAGCTGTTCTGAAAAAGAAGCAAGCATCCCTACATTTTCTGACTGCACCATCATGGGAGAATAAACCCAAAATTGTATAATCCCAAGAATTCCACCCAAACCATTTCCTAAACTACCTACTAAATTTTCTATCGGATCTAGCGTTGGGTGATGATTACTAAACCCGTCAAATCCAGCTTGAGTTAGATCTAATTTCCAATCCATGCCCGAAATAAAGTCTGTTTTAGCAGATTCAGTTCCAACAAACCGTCCTCTCACAGCACTGTCTTTTTTGATATACTTATATTTCTTGTTAAATTCATCAAGAAATTTTGCTTCTAATTCGGCGGTTAGATTTATATTAAGATGAAAAAATATTTCTTTACCATCTTTTAATGCGGCTATTCTATTTTTTCTATTCTCAAACATGATATCTACCTCCTTTATGATCAATAAGAATTATCTTTAGTAAACTCTAAGCAGTTTATTAACATTGTGGTGATGATTAACATCTCTGAAAAAATAGAATAGCTCAAAAAGACTAATTTAAGAAAATCAATCAAAGATTGATAAAAATACTGATTGATTTTTAGCCGTAAATAAAGGTTTGATACTTTATTTACGATAAAAAAACATAGCCACTAATGTTTCTATCTTCTTAAGTTTAACAATCCATATAAACCCCCATATCTAAAATAGATCCATGCTCAAAATAGGTCTTATCGGCGGTTCTGGATTAGATAACCCCAATATCCTCAAGAATGTCCAAGATTTAGAGATAGAAACAATTTTCGGCACACCTTCATCTCCGTTAAGGATAGGAAATATTGCCGGAGTTAGCGTAGTTCTTTTAGCTAGGCATGGAAGAGAGCATACCATTCCGCCCACCCAAGTAAATTACCGTGCTAATATCCAAGCCCTTAAAGATGTCGGCTGTACGCATATCTTAGCCACCACTGCTTGCGGCAGCCTCAGGGAAGAAATAGAGAGAGGAGATTTAGTTATTATCGATCAATTCATTGACTTTACTAGACATAGGAAAATAACCTTTCATCAACAATTTGCTCCCGGAAAGATGGTTCATACACCTATGGCTAAACCTTTCTGTAGCGAATTGCGCCAAGTTTTAATTAAAAGCTGCCAAGAGCTAAAGATTAAACACCATCCTAAAGGAACAGTGGTAACTATTGAGGGTCCGCGTTTCTCTACCAAAGCTGAAAGTAACATGTTTAGATTATGGGGAGCTGATGTTATCAATATGAGTATCGCGCCTGAAGCTACGTTAGCTAAAGAAGCAGGAATACCCTATGCAGCCGTCGCTATGAGTACCGATTATGATTGCTGGAAGGAAGATGAAGAGCCAGTAACTTGGGAAGGCATTTTAGAAATTTTCCAGCAGAATGTAGAAAAAGTGACTAAATTACTAACGCATACAATCCCACAAATTGGGTGGAAATTAGTTGCTCCTGAAGGCGGATTAGTAAATGAGCTCTCAACAGAAACAAACCGCAGTCCAAGAGAACAAGGAAGTCACCTTTCAAAAGAACAAGACTTTTCAAAAAAGTTAGACTTAAAAAAATACATCCGTACTATTCCTAATTGGCCTAAACCAGGCATCATGTTCAGAGACATCACTACCCTGATTAAAAATCCGGAAGTATTTGACTATGTTATCAAAACATTGAAACAACATTACCAAAATAAAGGTATCCAAAAAATTGCTGGTATTGAGTCCCGTGGGTTCATCTTTGGAGCTGCTCTTGCCCACGAATTAAGATTGCCATTCATTCTTATTAGGAAAAAAGGAAAACTGCCAGCGGAAGTTATTTCGCAAGAGTATCAACTAGAATATGGGGCAGACAGGATAGAAATCCATAAGGATTCTATAGAGCCTGCAGAAAAAGTTCTCATCATTGATGATCTATTAGCAACAGGTGGTACAGCCTTTGCTGCCTGCCAATTAGTAGAGAAACTAGGTGGAATAGTTTCAGGAGTTGCTGTAGTCATTGACCTTCCTGAACTGAAGGGAAAAGAAAAATTAGAGTGTTATGATGTTTTTAATCTGGTTGAATTTGAAGGAGAATGAAGTAAACTGTAAAAGTAAAATTGTAACCATTAAAATAACAGATAATCATCTTAACTTTTCCATCGCTTGTCTGATCTCATCAACAGGAGAACTCTTTTCTTTAGAACCAGTTCTTTCCACCATTTCTTTCGTTTTTCCGCCCACTCGAGCCTCAATCTTGCCCTTATCTTTTTGTACAATACCTATAGCATCTACGGATTTACTTTCCGCATACTTTACTTTCCATGTTTTGTCTTTTATTTTTCCAGCAACATTATCTAGATTATAACTAGCCTGTTTTTGTTTCCACACTAACTCCTGCAATGCATCATCTTGCCTCCTAGGAAGCACTATCACAACCAGTCTGCCATCAGGATTATCATTGGTAAACCCAGATTTTAAAATAATATTTGTTCCCTGCGCCTTTAAACCCTCAAATAAGATACTCGCTACAGAAGACGCAGTATAAAACAGATGAATACAATCCTCTGTGGACAGCTTACTGATATCTGAGCTTTCCGCTTTGGGGTAAATATCAATCTGTCCAGAAGCTGCTCCCTTTTCAGGAAGAATACACATTAATTTCTCATCTTCATACATCACCGTCCCATACTTGGAAATTTCCTGAAGAAAAGATGGTTTAACACCTGCTCCCGTATGCCACGGTGCTTTATGGCTCTTGAAGTGATTATCCATAAATAGAGGAAAATTGCTGAGAAGTAACCTTTTTTCTGCCTCTGACACAACAGCTGTCTTTTTCAGATAAAAATTAAAAAAGTCATCATGCTCATCCCTAGGGATGAGATGCATCAGGAAGTGTGATGCTTGTTGTCCTGCTACACCGCCATTGGCGATAAAAATATTGATCCCAGTATTAACACATCCTTCTTTTATCCCCTTTGTTAAAGAAGGCAATAATCCAAATAAATGCCTAAAATCATTATCAGAGATATATGGCATGATAGGATAATGTTCCTTAGACATAAACAACGTATGCCCTTTAGTTACTGGATAGATATCCAGCATGGCAGTAGTATTGCTATCTTCAAAGACAGTTTTTCCTTTCATTTCTCCAGAAATCAATTTACAGAAAACACATTGTTTTTTTTGTTCAGCAAGTTGAGCTTTTACTTCTGGTGATAGTTGCATGATAAATCAAAATGAAATACCGTTTATAATATTTACTTAAATAATATTTTCCTTAGTGATACATATGTTCGCCATATCCTTCTACAAATATTACAGGTAACACTATATCTCCTCGTTGTATTGAATCTTTAACATCTAAAATAGCTACATAACTCATTCTACGTGCTAATTGGCAAGCTCCTTGCTGTGCAACAGCTTCTAAAGTGTTGAACACTATTTGCACCTCCAAAATACTTACAGCATTCACTAAAGCATCTACTGCATCTCTATAAAATTGAGGATAACTTGGTAATTCATGCAATGGATCACTTAAAAATCTAAGTACATCTAAGTCATCAATAGTGAGGCGATATTTCATTTGTATGATCTTACTGATAAGGTTAAGCAGGATATGGTTAAGTGAATAATATCTGAGATTACTTAGTAGCGAACATTGATTTCATTCTAATAATTTGTCGCTACTAAGTATAAAAAACATAACAATCTAAATCATTAATTATGTTTTTTAGTACTATAGGAAATCATAAAAATGCGTGAAACCGTCTAACCTAGCACTTTAGTGCGAGGTTTGAACTGAGACGGTTTCTAAACTACGCATTTTTAGGATGCAAAATAGCCAGAAAAATAGTGCCATTCATCCAGCGACTAAAGTCGCTGGTTTTCTGGCTATTTTTTGCATAACA
>CAZNUS010000011.1:0-20914 GCA_964576385.1 uncultured Methanosarcinales archaeon
AAATGAATAGTTTTTCATTTTTTGTATATAAAAAACATAACTATTTAGATTATTAATTATGTTTTTTAATATCATAAAAATGCGTGAAACCGTCTCACCACACACTAAAGTGCGTGGTTTGAACTGAGATGGTTTCACGCATTTTTATGATGCAAAAATTTCGCTCTGAAGAGCGGGGTTTTACACCCAGCAAAATTTTTTGCATAATAATTTGTCTCTACTAAACAAGAAAACAACCATTAGTCGTTTTTTTAGTAATCTACTCTAGTTATATCTCTCTTAGTGCTATCTCCACCATAAGCAGGTTTAATCCCAAAACATTTTCGGAAAAAATCCAGATACCAGCCCATAGTTGGACCAAGAATTGGAGAAATAAGTGCTAAAGAGGTAGCGCCATCTTGAACTTTTTTCCAATCAATGTTAGGTTCTGAGATAAACCCGCCAATAACCACTCCAATAACATAAACCGGTACTTGAAAGGTATTAAATGCAATTAAATCAACCAACTTTTTCTTTATTATCCCGCTCCCTATTTTTGTCTTTGTTATCTTATAAGCTTGCTCTCGCCACCACCCATAGGCCCCACCAGTGATGGTATTAAGAATGGTGGCAGAGAATCTGGAAGCAGCAATCCCTTCAAGATTTAAACCTGCATTATAATCTAAACAAGTCCCAACAATTAATGAGTAAGTTATATTTCCTATCGTATCAACTAATACCTTCTTCTTAGATGAAATATTATTACTCTGATCGTGAATGGTGACAAGATCTCCCAAATCTAGGTGTTCTACATCAGAATATTGATGATTAACAACAACATCTTCCAAATTTTGGTGTGCTAAGTCAGAAGGTTTACTCATTTCTATCTCCCTTATTATTAGCATTATCTAGTTGAAATAGCTGATACCCCACCTTGCATGGACTATCATTACAATGCCAAAGTGATTTGTCATTTACGTCTATGATACAAGAAGAAATAGTGCTTGAAATGAAATGCCGGCAGATGTTAAAATCGGGATTTTTATCATCATGATTAGATAGAGACTCTTTCAACTGTTCAATAGATCTGACTCTGCTGATCATACTTTCAGCAGATGCTAAGCGTTCAAAACTAGAGGGGTATTCTGTGTAGACTTTTGGTCCAAATTTTAACACGGAAAAGTGATTTGTACGGCATACATTATCACAAAATTCTTTGATATCTAGATTATTTTTTTCTATCTCCAAAGAGAATATTTTGTCCTTATCTGCAAGAAGAACGATTGATGGTTCAAAAAAGAAACCAGTATTCTGAATAAACTTAAGCGCCGCAGCTGCTGTAGAAACATCATTAAATATGTGAGCTATTTTTTCTGCTACATTAACCTCAGCAGCATAACCAAAATTATTTGAACTATTAAGCTTAGTAGCATAAGTAGTACGATTATTTTTATTAACATAAAGATTCAAAAAAAGAGGATCATTAGCATATATTGCTTTAATAACATCTTCTGAAAGGATTTCTGCTCTAACAAAAGCCACCCCTTGCTTATTCAGTCCGGCAACAATCTTCCCACTAACCTTACTTTTAATAAAAATACAGCTTTTAGTTTTTTCTATCTCTTCTTCTTCTTTGAACAATTTATCCCTGTTCTTAAACATCAGAATCTTACCGTTAATTCTTGTGACACCAATAGTGCACATTTTATTTCACCTCTTTAGCAATTGATTCTGAAATAATTGATAATCCCTGAAATAAATTTAGAAATGGATAGATTGCCCCAGGCACAAATTGCTGTTTTTTCATCTTTTTATAAAAACGAAAAAGGGTAGTAGAATCAATACCTACATCTAAAAGCTTTTGTTCTACCTTTTTAATTTCAGGGAATACTTCAGCTATCATTGGTTCAAAAAACATCCTATAATCAGCTTTTTCTCTCTCTGTACTTTTACGAATTGCCGACTTCCCTTTTGATAGTGAGTGGATATGGTACATCCCATCCCGTAAATCCCAAACGATGAAATCTGTACACATAGATGATAAGTTCATTGGCCTAGTATTGACATTGTTTTCTGAATATACTTTGGCAAAAATAAAATCAGGCGCTGGCGATCGTACTGACGAATATACCATCCTTGTTTGAAGAACAACCCTTGCGCCATCAATCTGTGTAGGTTCAACCTGAAAATAAGGCATGACTAAAGCTGTAGAAGGTACTGCTACTAAACCATCAAGCTCATTTAGATCTATAAAAGATACCCCTCTACCACCAATAGACATCTTCGAAAGGTCTTTAATAGCTGCATAAAGATGCCCTCTGCGCTTCATCTCTTCACATTTTTCACGCAATTCTTCATTACCTCTAGCTAAACTTACTAATTCATCCTTAACATTGAGATCAGTTTTCCTGCTGAATACGAATGCATCTTTATAGGGACTAAATTCACATTCTCTCATAAATAGCCAATTGATCGATGGAAGATCAAGAAAATTATTAATGAATCCATTTCTACAGGTATCATTATCCCAATAATTTGTCGTACAGGAACGGGGGGCAAAATGGCATCCAAGATATACAGATTGAGTAGCAGCTAAATCCTCTAAGATAGCTATATCATACTCTATATTTTTTATTTCTTGATGATTACCAAGGGTTACTTTTTTCCAGTTTTCCGGACTTTCAGAAAATATTTTTTCTCTCCCTATGAGCCCTTTGACTATATACCCCCTCTCCTCAATGGTTCTTTTCAAATGATAAACAAATGGAGAGAGATATGTTCTACCATCTACTTCCTGCACTCCCAATGACAGATCGAATACAATGTAGCAGTCACTACGCACATCCCATGAATAAGATTGAGCAATAGCACTTACTTTTGACTCTAGATGACTAGCATCCTGATCAAGACATGCAAAAGAACCAAATCTTTTAGCTCCTCCTACTTTCCCTGGATTGAGATCAATCATCATATAAGCGGATGGTGTCTTGTAAATCTCAATTTCCGACCCAATTACTGCTTCTTCTATAGTTGCCATTGCAATACTACAATAGCCTAATGCTATAAAATGAATGACAGTATTGCCACAAATATTATAAACTATGACAATATATTGTCACATATGACATCAATAACTAAGATCGTATGGAAAGAGATTGAGGAAGACGCTATTGTACGCAGCGCTTTGGAGAAAGAGATCATTAGCTTAAAGAATTTAGCAGTTTATCTTATCAAGAAAAAAAAGCTATTAACTACTACAGATGCCGTCATTAGCGCAATAAGAAGATACGAAGAAGAAAAGCCGCTAGAGTTAAAGTTTGAAACCGCACGTAAGGTTATCAGGAGATCAGAAGGGATACGAATTACTACAAATATTATAGAATTTGCCTTAGAAAAGAATAAGGAGATACAGGATTTATTGCCCAAAGCATTTTCTCAAGTAGATTACAATAAAGGAGAGATTCTGCTGATAATTCAAGGAGAGAAATCTATCAAGCTGATGATTAACGACAAAAATAAAGAAAAGATGGAAGCAATATTTCCAAAGAAGTCAATAATAGATATAGTAGATAATATTGCCGAGATTAATATACAGCTTTCAGGAGAAGCGGTAAAAACACCAGGAATTATCACGGTATTAACAACAGAATTAATGCTTCATGATATTAATATTGTAGAAACAATGAGCTGTGTTCCAGAGATGCTATTCTTTGTAAAACAAAAAGATATTGTGAAAAGCTACCAAATCCTCTTCGAATCATGTACTGAGAAAACAAAATAAAAAATCCCAATCCCAGCAAGCTGTGAGGTACTAGACCCAGTTAAGAAATAAAACTCACAGAAAGAGCAAATTAAGTGTTAATAACTCATACATAAATAAATACTAAATAATAACAAGATAATTAAAAAATGATAAGATAATTAAAACCAGAAATTTATTCTTGCATATCTTGATCAGGAGCTGCTGCTGCTAAATTTCCACGGAAAATTTTGGCAAAATATGGTACTGCTACTACATAATCTTCGCCAAAACCAGCAATATCCCCTTCTATTGCTTCACAAGTCTTTCTTAATTTAGAAATAGCTCTTTTTAACTCTATAAGATCTTTTTCACGTAACGGTTTGATGTTAACTAAAGCAATAGTTGATCCTTCTCTAAGCACATCTAGAATTTCTTTGATATCCTCAAACTCTTCCATGATAAACGGCCTTACGGTAACTTTAGCCTTACTTTCATCTCTGCTTGAACTTGAATCAACTTGAACATAGGACTCTTCTTCCCCATCGGCCATATCACGAGTTGGCTTACTAAACTTTTCCTTTAATTGTAAAAAAAAGTCTCTCATTTTTGCACCCTCATTTTTTTTATTGTAATCTATGATGAAATTGCTAATTCTAAAAGATACTCCTAGTATATAAATCTTTTTATAATGCAATCTTTAGGTTAATTTAGAGTGAATAAGTCCATTAATGAACACGCTTCAGCGGGTCTCAGATGACCATAATTTCTAATAAAATCTCATTTTCCACCAGTGGTTGCTGAAATAAAATGGAAGCAACTAGAGAATCCGCAGATTCATGTGGTTGCTGAAAGCAACTCACGAACGCTTGCTCTTAAGCAAGTCACGAATGGAACCGTGTGGAATGACTTGACTAGTGACTTGGTATTTCACTGGTGGTAATCTTTATGATTCACATCAAGTGGAAAATGAGAACCAGAAAATCGACCCGAGCCCAAAGGGCGAGCATACTACCAGTCTATTGACTGGTAGTGGTCGATTTTCTTTGATAAGGAAGTAAATAAGAGAAATGTTCCCAATCATTAAAATGACGGATTAACTCAGCCTAAAAATATTTGAATAAGCTCTTTGCATTCTTTTCCCTTTTTTATACGCTACAATAGCTCTTGGTAAGTTTAATGCTCCCAAGATGTTCAATTTTGCTTTAACGGTATAAGTTATCAGTCGATGCTCCCTCCCTTCTAATTCCGGTAGATTCCAATGCACTTTTGTGCCATGCTGAGTGTGGAGCACTTTTTGCGGAGTTAGGGTACCCGTCTCTATATTTTTATTATCTAGATGAGTTATTCCTGGCAATGTATCGATCACTTCTATCTCCTTCAATTGTTTTCTAGACTTATTTCTTACTTCTAAAGTTACTTTAATTTCTGAAACCGCTCCTTCATCACTGCTTTTAGTGATAGCCGCGCCTTTAGTAACCTTTACTGAAGATCGCACAGAGAGATAAAATACAAAGAAAAATAAAACAACAAATCCAAAATAAATAAATAGCCTATAATTCATGATGAACTGGATTGTTGTAGATTCCCCAGGGTTAAGTGTTTCTTCCCAAACAGCATATCTTTTTCCTTCAATAATCTTAAATGTAACTTTCCCTTGAATGATAAACTGAGTCAGGAATGATACTGGTAATTTTACTTCTTGGGTGTTCAAAACATTTCCCTCATTTTTAACAGTAACCTGTAAGAATTTCTTAAGATAGATTGTTTCTGAATCTAGTTGTTGAGAAAAATCTGGCACCAATTCTATCACTTCTAATTTCTGCTCAACAATGTTTACCTTCTGTCCTTTTCGTTCAAAGATAAAAAATAAATTATACTCTTTAGGCTGCTGATATGGGCTAGGCATTACGGTAAATTCCACAGTCTTCTTTTCTAATGGAAGAAGATCAATCACCAGTTCTTTATCAAAACCGGAAAGCTGACTGTCCATCCTGACTGTTAAGTCAGAGAGGTTTAAAGGGTTTTTATTTTCTAAAAATAATTTGATTGAAACAGGTTCACGTGGATCTATCTTGCCCTGCATATCAACATCAACAGAAAAAAAAGGGAGATATTCCAATGGTTTTTCAGGGCTTAAATATATTTTTAAAGGTTCATCATACCTGCTTCCAGTATCGCTCTCGATGGTTAAGTAAACATAATAAATCCCTGGGAGAAAAGATTCTGAAGGGTCTATAACAATTTTAGTGGTGTAACTCTGTCCAGGATTTACTTCGATGATCCTATCTTTCAATGGAGATGGATCAACACTCCATCCTTGCCCGCTCTGTAAAGAGTATAAGCTATATCTAACTGTTTTTGCTTCTTTATTAGTTATTTCCAAATAATAAGATGCCTGCTCTGCAGGGCTGATAGTATTATCTATAGGTGTTGCTGTTATCAATGACTCCCCAAATGACTCCCCAAGAACTTCTGTAGACAAAAGTGATATAACCATAAAAACCATGAAGAAAACGGATAAAGATGATATCGAAAAAGACTTATTCACTATATTCCCAAGTAAATGACCACCTCTCATGCTCGTGAAATAAATCAATCTTCTATTTAAACTCTTCGCTTTCAAATTTGTCCAGTTTATTGATAGATGTGAAAAGAAAAATTAAAGTCAAAAGGAGAATTAACGTGAAAAGAAAAAAGAATATATGTGTAGTAAGCAAGGAATCATCCTGATTAAAAGAAAAGTCATGCGAATTAGAACATCGAGGTCATTAAAATATTGAAGCCATACTGCGCTCAAAAGAAACATTTATATACCTTATTAGTTTAATTGAAATTAAAATATTACCTAAAAAATATTATCTAAAAAGAGGCTAAAATAAAAAGATGGCAGAGACTAGTGTATTTCGTGGAGTAGTAGAATTCTTGGGAGTGTTAGGGATATATGATATAGTTCTTCCATTCATCTTGGTTTTCACCATTGTTTTTGCCATATTAGAAAAAACTAAAATTTTAGGATTAGATGAAATAGACCATAAAAAGTATACGAAAAAAAATATTAATGCCATGGTTGCTTTTATCATCGCTTTTTTGGTGATCGCTTCTACCCAGCTAGTTGCTGTAATAAATCAGGTTATGGCTAATATTGTGCTATTATTGCTCTTAGCCATATCGTTCTTATTATTAGTTGGAGTTTTCTTTGAAGATAAAGAGTTCTCCTTAAAAGATTACCCTGGATGGATCAAATTTTTTATGTTTGTTATGTTTATTGGTATAGTGCTGATTTTCCTGCACTCATTAGACTGGCTAAAGTACATTTTTGCTTTATTTGTCTACTGGGATGCCACTTGGGCTGCCGGTATCTTATTTTTGATAGTGATCATTGGGTTTATGTGGTATGTCGTTAGAGAGCCTGCCCCAGCTAGTGTGCCTGCAAAACCTGAAGAAAAAGCAGGTGGACATCATTAGATCCAAAAAAAATGGAAAAACTGATAAAAAGATTCAGATAACAAAATGAATAATAACAAAATTAATAGAATGATAGATATGGAATAAATAGAATCAACTAAGTAAACTAGATAGGGTCAAAAAAAAATAAGGAAGTAAAAATTAAAACAATGAATCAAAGATACTCTTTGGAGGTTAAAAAATGGTAACATATAGTTTCACGCGCTTGGCAGATATTTTAAGGGATTTCGGATTTCTAGATTTTATTCTGCCGTTCATACTAGTATTTACAATTATATTTGCTGTCTTGCAAAAAACCCATATCTTGGGCGACAAGAAAAATTTTAATGTAGTAATTGCATTGGTATTGGGATTACTTTTTGTAGTGCCCCATATCCTAGGTGTTTATCCTCTAGGATACGACCCGGTAGAAGTTCTTAATGCCACTTTACCAAGTGTTTCATTAGTTGCTGTCGCATCAATAATGCTTTTGATACTGATGGGAATGTTTGGGATGGGCTTTGCCGCAACCGCCGCCCCTGTTATTGCGATATTAGCTATATTATTTGTAGTTTACATCTTTGGCGCAGCATTAAAACTATGGAATGGTCCATGGGATGTTTTCTACTGGTGGACGAGTGAGGTAACAGAATTAGTGATTATTATCCTGGTATTTGGGTTAATAGTGTATTTCATTGTTAAGGAACCAAATCAACCACGTTCCAGTAAATTTTTGGAATATGTAAAAGGAATGTTTGAACGACATGGCGGGCATTAGCTGTTAGTCTATGGATTAGTAGTCAAGGTGTTAGTTCAATTAAAGAGTGATAAAGAAAAAAGGTGAGGATTAAGAAAAAATGGCTACCGTGCTTGATGTAGGATTATTACAATATTTTGAAATTATTTTTCCAGTAATCCTTGTATTTGCAGTAGTATTTGCAACACTACAAAAAACTAAAGTTATTGGTGAGGCAGTTCAGATTAATGCCCTTATCGCTATAGTTGCTGGGTTGCTCATGCTTTTATCCCAGAAAGCAGTAAAAGTAATCAATTTTGTAATCCCTTGGTTTGCCATCGCCATATTCTTCTTTTTATTTCTTATTTTACTGTTCAAGCTGTTTGGAATGAAGGATGATACATTAGTTGCTGCAGTTAAAGATAAGGCAGTGTATTGGGTTTTAATTGGTATTTGCCTAGCTATTTTTGGAGCAGGTTTAAGCAACGTCCTTGGTCAGGAAGCATTAGAAGCAGGAACTGGTGAAAGTGGAACGGCCGTTACTGCAGATGGAAATACTGCTTCTGGAACTTACGAATCAAATATATGGAGCATCATGAGCAACCCAAAGATACTCGGCGTAGCAATTATCTTTGTCATCGCAGTATTTATGATTGCTTTGTTGACTGGATAAATTTACGATTAGATAATATTCAAATTTTAGATTTAATGGGATTTAATAGATATTGGTTTGGCAAAAGAATTTCAGGGAGAATGGGGGGCTACTTTATACCTATCTCTTGGGAAGGGTGGATTGTTACACTAGCCTCAGTTTTTTATCTAGCTTCAATATTAATATTTCAAAAATTTTATATCAATAACCCATTGATATTTGTTTTCTCAATACCAATAACCATAATCCCTTACTATGTCATAGGATTTAAGAAACAAAGACCTAAAGATAAAGGGAAATAGATGGTGTTCTTAGCATAGTAATCAGATTTAAAATAAATTTATTTTTTATTTCTTCTTCAACTGATCTTTAACTTCCTTCAACTCTTTAACATTATCGACAAATTCAGGGATAACTTCTTTAAAAACTTTCCCGACAGCTTTTAATTCCGTGCCAACATCCCTCATCCGAGTATCATAATCTTCCAACTTTCCTAATACCCCTTGGTGGAGAACCTTAAAATCTTCTTTCAACCGCTCTAAGTCACCAGCCATTTTTGTCTGCTTCTCTTCTACCTGTTCCTTCCAGCGCACTATCTTTTTCACTTCAGCGATCAATTCATCCCACTTCTCATCAATCATGCTTTCAGTGATCTCTTCAATCCGTTCATAGATATTATCATCATCACCTTTACCAGAACCAGAGGGCATTGACCGTGAAGGCATAGGAGCAGCATATTCTTGCTCTTCCGGCATAGGCATCTCTTCTGCCGAAGGCATTTGGGACGGCAGCGGCTGCATTTGAGTAGCTGCATAATCTGCCTTAGCTAATGCTGCCTGTATTTCCCGTTGAGAATATCCTAACCTATTTAATTCATTAAGAATAACATTATCTGTAAGACCTTGACTGCGTAAGTCCATCACTTCGGTAAATATCTTTTCATCAACCATGAAACATCACCTTTTTATCAACATTAACACATAACTAATAATACTTTTAATTAATTATCCTATGCTTGATACCCCTTAAACAAAAGGAAGGTGCCTCTCCTTTTTATTTGTTTCCTCTTTTTCCTCAGTAAAATTTTCCTTCAACTTGTTTTCCACCGCCCTTTCCAGATCTTTTTGAGTGACAAAATTCATTGGGCTCCATAATTCCATATACTTTTTTAGTACCATCAGTTCTTCTACACCAGCAGTCTGTTTTAATTCTTTGATAATTAAATCCATCTTCTCCAAAGTTTTATCTTGCTCTCGTTTTATTTCTAAAATCTCATCCGTTAACGATTTTACTTCCTTTTTTAAATCGTTATTTTTCTTTACCAGATCATTCTTGATTAAGTCGAATTCACGCAGTAAGCTGTTTGCTTTTGATTCTAAACCTTTTACCCAGACATAAAGCTTTGCTTGATCAAATCCTGCCTGCGGCGGTAGTTTTTCAGCCATAGTATCTAAGGAAGCTTGTGCGTATAATAAATTTATGTGAGTATTAGAAAGTAGTATGGCTCTCTAGATGATAATAATAATAATAATAATAATAATAAGAATAAGAATAAGAATAATAAGAATAATAATAAGAATTGATATTGATAATAATGATAATAAAATAAATCAGAAGTTATGATAAGTTATCATAAGTTATAATGGTAAGATTGATAATAGAATAACTATCAGAGAATATAGTTCACATCAGAAGAATCTATTTAAACAGAGATTAAAAATTGATAACAGAAATAGATGAATAATAATTATGTGGATAATGATGGGATTAGAAGAATTAATTCATAAAAAACAAGTTATCGCCGTCCTTTGCAACCAGTGGGGAGACTCTGGTAAAGGAAAGGTAGTTGCTGCCATCGCTCCGGAAGTAGACGTGATTGCCCGCGGCACTGGAGGAAATAATGCTGGACACACTTTCTACACTCCCGAAGGAATTGAAGTCATCACTCATTTAGTTCCTGCTGGGATTATACATGACAGAGAGGGAAAAATAAATGTTATAGGAAATGGAGTTGTTTTCCCACCCTCAGCATTAACAGAAGAGTTAGATATGCTGGATTGTTTAGGGATATCCTATGATCTTCTGATGGTTAGTGAGGATGCTCATCTCATTCTCCCCTGGCATATTGAGATAGATAAACAGAAAAATAAATCATTGTCAAATGGCGGAATTGGTTCCACTGGAAGAGGCATCGGCCCTTGTTATGAAGATAAAGTTGCCCGCAGAGGTGTAATGGTGAGAGATTTGTATAATCCAGACATTCTTGCCAAAAAACTTCAGGCTATCAAATCACATTACGAAACTTTAAGTCCACAGTTCACCATGTCCATAGATGATGCTATGGTGCAATTAGCTCCTCATGCAGAAAGAATTAAACCATTTGTAGCAAACACTATCTATCATATGCAACAATTTTATCGACAAGGTAGAAAAATCCTACTAGAAGGAGCGCAAGGCGTCTTGTTAAGTATAGAATATGGAACGTATCCTTATGTTACTTCTTCTGACTGTTCCTTAAACGGAACTGCTTCTGGAGTAGGCTTGTCAGCAAACCTAGTAGATCTTCCTTTAGGATTAGTTAAATTTCCAGTCATGACTAGAGTAGGTGGAGGGCCATTTCCTACAGAATTTGGAGGAGTTGAAGGGGAAAAATACTGCCAAGGAGTAGAAGGAGAACGGTACAGAAGCGATCCAAATCTATTTAAAAAAGAGGAGTTAGAAAACCTAGGCATTCCTTTTGAAGAAAATGATGGAAAAGTTCATTATGATACTAAACATCCTAATGTAATCAGATTAATAAACGACAGGGATCCTATCCAAAAAGCAAGAGGTTTAAGATTGATTGCAAATGAATTTGGCGCTACGACCGGCAGGCCTCGAAGAATGGGATGGGTTGATGCTGTTGCTGCTAGATATGCAATAGGAATTAATGGACCCTACGTAGTATTGACTAAAGTAGATGCTTTTAGTGGAATGGATTGTTTCAGTATTGCGAAAGGATACAAAATAGGCGAAAGTCCTGTTCAGTTTGATAGGAACGCTGATCGATTAGCTACAGTTACTCCAACATACGCAACGTACAATGGTTACGATAAGATAGAAGGAGTACAAAGATTTAAAGATCTTCCAGATTCACTAAGGGTAGCGATTCATGACTTTCAAGAATTTACTGGAGGAAATGTTGTAGCTATTTCCACCGGGCCAAAAAGCCACCAGATGATGCTAAAAGACCAAAGATAATTTTGGGAGTAAGAATGAAGTATAATATCGACTAGTGTATTATAGTCCAAAGAACTTTACTTTCTTACGATAGAAAACATAATAAACCCTTTCTTCCTTACTTCTTATAGCTACAGTTTAAAAGGGATAGCCATCATTAGATTTAGAGTAAAAAATCTAGCTAGAAGTGTAAAAATAGAAAAAGTGAAGATAGGAAAAGAAAATCTAGCTAGAATTGCAAAAAGAGGAAAAGAAAATGCCTGAAGAGCAGAATGAAGAGGAAAAAAAATCTTGTTTTGATTACGAGACATTTCATGAAGGAGAAAATAAAATCCTCAAGATTAACTTAGAAAAATGCTCCTTCCCACCATCTATAGAATATTCTGAAGTATGTATGTCTAAAGTGATAGATACATTATTAGAAGTTAGCGGAGTAAACATCATCAGTCTGTCCCAGCTCCGAGAATATGAGTATGATTTCAGCCAGACTGCTTTGCTCACGGAGCTCACCGACCTATTCCGCCATCTGAATCGTGATCATCGCTATACTTATTCTCAAATAATTGTAAATCCAGAACATGAACGCTATATCAAAGGCAGCTATGCGGAATTCCAACGATTGATCAGCAAAAGATTGAAAGAAGATCCTCTAGCTGCATTCGTAGCCCTTAAACGCTTGGAACGCCGAGAAAAGATCAAGATGGATCAACTGATTGATGAGAAACATAGCCTCTCTCAAAAAGAATTTCTCCAATTAGTCAATGAAGTAATTAAAAAAATTGAGAATTTAAAAATAATAAAATTACTCATGCCCCATACTCATGATTACGAACTGGGAAAAAGAGAAATTTATGGGATTATATTCCATCCCACGACCAGGCCTGATTTTATGTACACTAAATTAATCAGCGAGTTTCCTGAGGGAGAACTGCAAGAGAGCTACGAATTTGGAGAAAAAGAAAAGTGCCAAGTAAATATTTTCACGTTTGATAATAATGTTAACAAGATGTACCACTTAACACCGCCAGAATTCCGGTTTAAAGAAGAATATTATTCTTTATTGGACGATGCAAAACGGATCATGTCAGAACATAAGCCGACCAGGGAAGAATTTGTAGATCCTGAACGTATAAGAGAAGTTTTTCTGAATATAGGGGTTGATTTGCTTAACGACCTCCTTCAGCACAAGAATATGGAGCTAGAGGAAGAGGAGATCGATCTGCTGGCTCAAGCTTTGCTTCGTTATACAGTAGGATTTGGGTTGATAGAACTTCTCTTGCTTGACCCAAAAGTACAGGATGTAAACATCAATTCCCCCAATGGTGAACTGCCTATTTTTATTGTCCACCAGGATTATGGTGACTGTTATACTAATATTTATCCAACAAACTTAGAAGTACAAAGCTGGGCTACGAAACTTCGATTGATCTCCGGCCGCCCTTTAGATGAAGCCAATCCAATATTAGACACAGAACTAAAAGTAAAAGGTTTTACGTCAAGAGTTTCAGCTATAACTGCTCCCCTAAGCCCAACAGGACTAGCTTTTTCTTTCCGTAGGCATAGGGATTACCCCTGGACGTTCCCGTTGTATATGCAGCCAAAAGTGAGGTATATGAATTCGCTTGCTGCCGGGTTGCTCAGTTTTATTATAGATAATAACGCCACTATTTTAGTTGCCGGAACCAGATCAAGTGGAAAATCATCCTTATTGGGCTCATTTCTGGTAGAAATAATGCGTCAAGCGAGAATTCTTACGATCGAAGACACGTTTGAACTTCCCCAGGAATCCTTGCGTGCTTTAGGGTATAACTTAGAAGCTTTAAAAGTTGCTTCTGCATTATCTTCTCCGGGATCAGAAGTAGATCCTGCTATTGGGATCCGTTCTACATTAAGAATGGGTGATTCTGCTATTTTTGTAGGAGAGGTAAGAAGCAAGGAGGCAGTTGCTTTATTTGAAGCTATGCGTGTAGGCGCAGCCGCTAATGTGGTTGCCGGGACTATTCACGCCGATTCTCCTTATGGAGTATATGATAGGGTTGTTAATGATATAGGAGTTCCAAAAACTTCCTTTAAAGCTATAGATATCATTGTAACTACAAATCCTGTGATTTCTGGACTTAAAAAATATAAGCGTATTCTCCGGATTACTGAGGTAAGAAAAGAATGGGAAGATGATCCCTTAAAAGAAGGAGCATTTGTTGATCTCATGGTGTACAACCCAAAAACCGACCAGCTGGAAATAAGCGATGATCTTAGAAATGGTAATTCTTATATTTTAAAAAATATGGCCGGCAGAATTAAAGAATTTGCTGGCGACTGGGACGCTGTATGGAATAATATTCAATTACGGGCCGATTGTAAACAGGCAATTGTAGATCAGTTTCAGCAAAGAGAAGATCCCTCTCTCTTGGAAGCGGAATTCGTAGTGCAGGCTAACGACCAATATCATCTTATTAGTGAAAGGATAAAAGAGAAATTAGGAAAATTAGACAGCAAAACAATCTTATTTGAATACAAAGAATGGTTAAAGAAAGAAGCTAATAAAAGAAAGAAGGAAGAATAAACTTTAAACTATACGATCAACCATTAACTCTGAACACCGATTATACAAAAAAAGAAGGTAGTTCCTTGGCAACCAAACATTAGTAAAAAATATTTAAACTGATATTCAACAAAGGAATGATCAACAAAGAAATTAACTTATTTTTATTGTGGCAAACTATAATCCCTCACGATTGTTCCATCATCCAATCGAAGTTCTTCTGGAAAGCAAACTTCAGTTAAGTTGATCACTTTGCCTGAAGGATTATATGCACTAGTCACATAAAACCGAGGCGATGGAACTGGTGGATTATCACCAAGAGCTGCCCCAATTTCTTGAAATACAGGTGTTTGCCAAAGATCCTCTCTTAAATGTAATCTTGTTCCATCATCCAGTATTGCTAAATGTAAAGCGTATCTCGAATCACTTGCAGAAACAACCAACACTCTCCCATCAAGTCCTTCAATTAACATATTGTAGTATCCACCACTGTTACAAACTATCAATATCTTTAAATATTTTTCTATGTCCTATTATAAAAAGGGTTACAATTATTTCTCATTACCCGCTAACTTCAACATCTTATCTGCAGTACCGATAGTCATAGTTACCACCTTATCAGCATTTCCACAATAAGGGCACCTTAGCCTAGTCACACCATCTGGTTCAAATTTAAATTTATACCTGCACCGTGCACAGAAAAATTGCTGCTCCCGTGAAGCTGTAGCTACCGGAGCCCGCTTCGTCTCCACTTTATTTACTACTTTTTTTTGTCCTGCTTCCGGAGCATGTTTTGAGCGGCAATTGGTGCATAATGCTGTCCTGGAATCCCTGCCTTTTGGTAAATATTTTATATCTGACCAAGGAACTGCTTTTCGGCAATTGTCACATATCATCTGTCGTTCTACCATAGTATCACCTTTATTTTGATTATTACCTTTTTTGAATTAGTTTTTTAAATTCTCTTTTTTAAACTAATTTTTTTGGGATGGAATATAGTTGATTAAATAAATCATTTTTGAAACAGGAACATCAATATTGGACCATTACAATAAGGACAGGAGGAAGGATATTTTTGTGTTTCGTTATATACAAATTCATACTTGCATTTCTGGCAAGTCATCTTAACTCTTTCTTGATCGAGCCTTCGAAAATTGCTAGTATTGTTTTGTTGGAGTTCAGATAGCTTAAGTGTAGAGCTGTGCTGGTTTTCTTTAATAGTACTCTGCTTTGAAGCTAGCTTTAAAGCTGACGTTGCCTCTGGCTTAGAGATCATAGATTTAGTTGGAATCACTGCCGTTCGATTAGCAGCTCTGTTCAAAGAATTAGGATCATTTAATCTATTTTCTGAACCCGCTGGCTTAGCGAAGCCTGATGTAATTTTTTTTTCTTTGACACAGAAGGGACAAATCATTGTTTTATATTCTGCATCTAATACAAATTGTGCTGCAGAAACTTGCCTGGTGCAGCGTTTGCACACTGCTTTCACATCATTGAACATAAATCACCTATTTTAGCCGATAAATATTCTCTACATTTAAGCGGCACTTGCTGATTACTAAGTATACCTAATTAGTGTCAGGTATCTTAACCTTAGAACAATATAAACTTTACGGTGTTAAAAACTCTACAACAGTTAAGAAACTAAAGAGTTAAGGAATAATAGATTAAGAAACCATACAGTTAAGACAGCATTCTTAATGATTTGAGAATATTCTTTAAGCAACTTACCGTAAAATCAATATCTTTTCTAGAGTTATTGCGTCCTAATGTAAACCGAATACTTCCCTGCGCATAACTCTCAGGTAAACCTATTGCTCGTAAAACTGGGCTTATTTCTATCTTCTGTGAACTACACGCAGACCCAGTAGACACATAGATCCCTTTTTTATTTAAGTATAATAGTATGGATTCTCCCTCCACTCCATAGAAAGAGATATTGACATTATTTGGCAGTCTTTTTTGAGGATGTCCATTTAATAAACTACGAGGAATCCCTTGAAGAACTTTCTTAATAAAATAATCCCTTAGCGTAGTTAAGCGTTGATTTTGGTCTACCTTTTCTGCCTGGATCAATTCTAAAGCTTTAGCAAATCCCGCAATGCCTGGAAGGTTTTCTGTCCCACTTCTTAAACCAAACTCCTGGCCGCCTCCATGGATTAATGAGCATATTTTAATCCCTTTTTTCTTGTAAAGAATACCGGTTCCTTTTGGGCCATAAATCTTGCTTCCATTCAAGGTCATTAAATCGACAAGTAATTTATCAACGTTCAGCTCTTGATTTCCGGCTTGACAGGCATCAGTGTGAAAAATGATATTATATTTTCTGGCAATCATACCAATCTCAGTAATTGGTTGCAATGTTCCTATTTCATTATTAGCATACATGATGGAAATAAGAATAGTATCTTTTCTGATACCTTTCTCCAAACTCTTAAGGTCTATACAACCATACTTGTCTACTTTAAGATACGTGACCGTAAATCCTTTATTTTCTAAAAAAGTGCAAGTTTCTAAAACTGCAGGATGCTCTATTTGAGAGGTAATGATGTGTCCCTTGCCAAAATGGAATGCCGCACCTTTAATCGCCATATTAATGCTTTCAGATCCACCAGAAGTAAATATTACCTCCTCCGATAGACAATGAAGAATTGAAGCTACTTTACCCCTTGCCTTAGTAAGTTCTTCTTTAGCTTCTAAGCCTATATCATGTAAGGAACTAGGATTCCCATAGATTTTACTAAAAAAAGGTTTCATCACTTCTACAACTCTAGGATCTATGGAGGTAGTTGCTGAATGGTCTAAGTAAATTGGTCTACTATTAGTAGTTTCTTTTTTTTTAATGTTTATCATTTCTTATAAAATTTGAAATTAAGTGTCAGATTTATTACAAATGCTAGTATATCCTAAATCCATATTATAAATATTATGTTTGAAAGACAGCATTAAAGCAAATAGTAAATGTTCTTCTCCAACGCAATAAACCATATAAACCAGTGAATTCTCTTGAAAAAGATGCGTTATGCCCACCTTGCAGATTTACATTTAGGTTCCTGGCGCGACCAGAAAATGCGTGATCTATCAACGAAAGCTTTTCTTACAGCCATAAACCAATGTATCGAAAAAAATGTTGACTTTATTATTTTTGCCGGAGATTTATTTAATACTTCACTCCCATCGCTGGACACTTTAAAGATAGTCACTAAGAAAATAAAAGAGCTTCAGGAAAAAAATATCCCCTTATATGTTATCCCTGGTTCACACGATTTTTCACCATCGGGAAAGACTATGATTGATGTACTAGAAAACGCTGGATTGCTCAAGAATGTTTGCAAAGGAAAAGTAGATCAAGAAACTCAGTTGCTGCACCTTCAGTTTACTCAAGATAATAAGACAGGAGTGAAGCTGACAGGGATATTGGGTAGAAAAGGCCTTCTTGACCGAGCATATTACCAGAACCTTCATCTTCCTTCATTGGAACAAGAAACAGGCTACAAAATTTTTCTATTTCATACTACCCTCACTGAATTAAAGCCAAAACACTTAGAAAAAATGGAATCCTACCCTGCTTCCTTTCTTCCTAAACATTTCTCTTATTACGCCGGAGGGCATATCCATCATCCGACTCTTTTAGATTTGGAGGATTATGGTCCATTAACTTACCCAGGGGCATTGTTTCCAAACAATTTTACTGAGTTAGAACAATATGGGAAGGGAGGATATTATATTGTTGAAACTGAACAGAAAGATGGTGAACATGATACAATTGATATCGGACAGGATATGATAAATGGCGAACAGAACGATAAACACGATGATAGTAAAAAAAAAGATAGAATAGAATGGATACCTTTAGAAGTTATTAAACACCAGCCGATAACTATCGATTGCAGAAATAAATCACCAGAAGTTATTACCTATGAAATATTAGACCATTTCAGCAACCAAGATCTGCATGACACCGTCGTAACTATTCGGCTGAAAGGTACAATGACTCAAGGACGCATATCTGATTTGAATTTCCAAGCGATAGTAGGTCAACTCTATTCCCAAGGAGCATATTTTATTATGCGCAATACGTCTGGACTAACTTCTGAAGAGTTTGAAGATATAAAAGTAAACCCAGAAAACCCAGAGATGGCCGAGGAAGAAATTATTAAAGAGCATTTGCAGCAGGTAAGATTGTTTGATAAAGAAACAGAATTTCTCCTTACCAAATCCCTTCTTTCTGCGCTAAGTACAACAAAAAAAGAAGGTGAAACAGTTACTGATTTTCAGAGAAGAATAGAACAAGAGATGAAGCAATTGCTGAAGATCTGATTCTTCTATTCACTTGAGGAAGATATTGCCAAAATATTTTTGATAAAAAAATAAAATAGAAAAAATCATAAAAAGATAAGATTATGACTATAAAAGGATATAATGTTAACTAAGGAATCAATGAAGCGCGCGTTATTGCTCTATCTATGCAGTTTTTTTACTTATGGATTAGCGATTCTCTTAGTCCTATACTTGCCATACTACGGTAATACTTTTAATCCTTTAACTAAGCAGTTATTGTTATATCTATTCTTTAGTTATTTAATAATCAGTCCTGGTTATTATTTCCTCAGAACAACCCCGTATTCAAAAAACAAGCCCTACCTCTTTCTGCGATGGATCATACACATAGTTAAAAGAAAAGATATTATATCGCTAGCAGAGGAAAAAAGAGAGGAAAAACAAGAAGAAAAAACAGCTATCTTATTCTTACTGGTAAAGATCTATTTTCTTCCTTTGATGGCTAACTTCTTCATCAACAATTTCCAGAGCTTAATATCTATAGAACCTTTAAGTAAACATCTATTTTCTTACCCGGTAATTCTAACATTTTTATTTACAGTGGACACGTTCATATTTACGTTAGGGTATACATTTGAATTTAAATCTTTAAAAAATATTGTAAAATCCGTCGACCAAACCATATTAGGATGGTCAGTAGCTCTTATCTGTTACCCTCCATTTAATTCCGTCGTAGGAAAATATATCCCTTGGGGAGCTAATGATTATGTTATTTTCTGGAACATTCCTTCAACAGTGATTTTGCGCATAATTATAATCCTGCTGTTAATCATCTATGTCTGGGCAACAGTTGCTCTAGGAACGAAGGCATCCAATTTGACCAATAGGGGTATTGTTGCCAAGTTTCCTTATTCCTTAGTGCGTCACCCAGCATATATATCTAAAAATCTTATTTGGTGGATTACGTTATTGCCAGTAATCACTTGGAAATTTGCTTTAGGGATGGCTTTCTGGAGTTTTATTTATTTACTAAGAGCAATAACTGAAGAAAGACATCTTAGCAAGGATCTCGAATATAAAGAATATTCAAAAAAAGTCAAGTGGAGATTCATCCCTTTTATTTACTGAGAGATAGTTCATTGAAAAGAGAAATCATTTAAGCGATAATTCTTAATTTGGAGATTGATTTAATTGACTAGAAAAATATGTTTCAAAGATAAAAATATAGTAAAAAAATAAAAGAAAAAAAAACAAAAGCCTTATGCCTCCTTATCTATTCTTGTGCAGATAAATACCTACACCGATAGCTAGAGCAATTATGATTACAGTAACCCATAGCCAACTTAAGTCAATGAGTACTTGACCAAGATTACCCCAAGCCATACCTGCCAAAGCAGCTTCTTTTCCTTCTGTTGCTCCTTCTGAACCTGCACCTGCTTGTTCTGGTGAAGTTACCACTCCTTCTTCAGCTGCTTCTTCAACAGGGGTTTCCTTAACTTCTTCTTCTACATCAGCAGTTTTGGCTTTAGTTGCAACCGCAGCTGCACCACCGCCGCCTCCACCACCTCCTCCACCGCCACCCCCTCCACTCGAGGATGAACTTGAAGAGGAACTGCCAGAGCCAGGCTGTCCGCTAGCCCAATTAGAGAATTCACAGTAAGGGATTTGCCAGATACAATAATTACTTCCATTTTCAAGTGATGTTGCCTCACTTGAACGATCAACACATTTTGTATTGGTTTCATCACAATGCCACAGTTGTGTACAACTACCGGAACCCTTAGGTATCTTTATCTTACATATTTCAGGATGTAAGTTGTAAATTATTTTATCCCTAGTATCTTCTAACATCCCAACATAACCAACAGTCACACCACTGCTTGTTCCCGTGGTCGTAGTCCCTTCTACAGCATCAGATTTATCATTGAAATCCCTAATTTTACTGCTTAAAGCGCTCTTAGTAAATGTTACATTGATGAATTCCAACCAAGTACTATTATCGGTTTCAAACATTTTAAGATTAGCTCTCCGTCCATTAGTATAATTAGTTTTCATCCCTGCATTGGCTCCACAGATAGCACCCTGCATATGTTCATACGTGCCATCCTGATCTAAGTCGTAAGTTACATTCCAACCTGTAGGTGCATCCAATCGAGTAACAAAATTACAGAAAGCGCAGTCGCTAGCTGATGTTTCCGTCGTAAAGGAAGCGCACTTCGTAGTACCACATTTACTAGTATTATCACAATACTTGATCTTATAGTAGTATGTAGTTCCAGCGCTTAAGGAAACAGAATAGGTTTTATTGGTGTTATTAAC
>CAZNUS010000011.1:20924-40571 GCA_964576385.1 uncultured Methanosarcinales archaeon
TCCTTCAGCAATCTCAATCTGATGATCTAATGTAAAGTCACGCATGTTAGAGCTAGCTACACCCCTATCCGGGAAGGATCCCAAGAAACTGGACGTAGTGTAGGATGAACATGTAGAATCAGCGGCGCTAAACAGGTCCAAACTTCCATTCGCAGGCTTATCCGTAAAGTAATTGATTAAAGCTGCATCAGGATATAGCTCCCTCATTACACCAATGATCTTAGGTACTCTTGAATCAGTAAACCCGGACGCTTCTACACCGTAGCTATTCTGAACACAATAAGGGTGCCCTTGGCATTGATAGTCTGCGCATCCTGTTTGTGTCCAACAATCAACATCAGCATATTCTACAAAGCCTTTATTTCCTCCTTCCCCAGTCTTCTCAGAGATATTATCCCGCATCTTAAAGATATCAAAATTGTCGATATCGAAATCAACAGTACCCGGTGTAGCCCAACCGATGCTAGCAGTATCTGACGGGTTGCTGATATTATTGACAGCCCCAGCAGTAGCAACATACACACGGAGATCGCCTCCGGCAGTGTATAATTCTGGATAACTTTCTAAGTCGCTTTTTTCTAGAGCAATCATTCCACCACCTATTTCTTTACAAGCATGTTGACTATTTCCCGTAAAAGGTATTGGCGCCTTCTTCCAGCTTCCGCTAGTACAAACATAAGCTTCGGTAGTTTCTACCGCTTCTCCTTGAGAACTGCTCCAATTCCAGATATCTTTTAGATAGAACTCAAATCCCGCGTAAGTGTTGTTATCTAATGAACTACATCCTCCAGTGCTAGTTCCATCAGTATCTAAGTACCAATAAAATCTAGAGACATTCTGGCCACTTCCCGTAACACCACTAGACAGTTTGATCCCATTACACATCGAGGAATTAGCCAGATCTACAACTCGGATTCCAAAACCAAATGTACTGCTGCCACCCATTTCTTTCATCCCGAAGTCAATAATATCTACTTCTGGAGGTGATGCATCACCAGCAGTATCAGACCCTAAAGGCATTGGAGCACCTTTTTCCATCCCCTTAAAGTAATTTGATTGCATCCCCGGATCACACCACCCAGTAACCCATACACAAGCACTTTGATTTAAGGTCCCATTGGTCGCGTTATTGGCAAAACCACCACAAGTAGCCTGCGTAGATTCACTGGAATTAAAACAGATCGGCTGGCAACCAAAGCTACCCCATGCGCAAAGAGAATTACTTTGACACTCTTCTTGATCAGTAGTTCCAGCAATATTAGCATCATCAACCCCATTACTGTAGCTACTATTAGAAGTGCAAGCAAATGGCTTATCACCGCAAAACTGCATTTGAGCATCATAAATGCAACGCGGCTGAGCATTACATATAGTTGCATTATAACTATACTGAGGACAATCGGTGCTTTTATCTATATCACAGAACTGCTGACCTTCATCAAACCAGCCGCAGCCTTGTTGAGCTTCCCTTCCCGTCTGATTTCCATCATACTTAAAGCAGCTCATCCCAGAACCACCCATCCCCATCAACCCTCCACCAGCAGTACCAGAACCCATCTCGCTGCCAAATCCTGCCGGATCACAGAAACCACTCTTCCAAACACACCCAGAAGAAGTACATCCTACTTGGTTGGTGTTTGTCCAACAACCACCAGTGCCCCCACCCATGCCTTTTCCTTCACAATGTGAACCCCACTCATCCTGCTTCCAAGTACAATAGTTACTGTGGTTATAATTTTGACTGTCATTAGTTCGTAGAGTACAATTTGATTCAGTGTTAAACTGCCAACAGGCAAACTTCATGTGATCACACCACCCACCGCCACTGCTGGATGTCGAGTTAAACCAATTACACGGCTTGACATTATTTACTGCAGTACCTGCATCTTCACAAGCAGTTCTCCCCTGAGTATCATACCCATCACAAAAACCATCTACAAAACTACCAGTATAATTCCAGTCCGGATCACACCATCCCTGCTGACCCCCCGTAAATTCTTGAAAGAATTGGTCAACCATCCAGACACAACCACTTGTATTTGCTGTGCGACATTGTGACTCCGTCTTACCCATACATGTAGTGCTCAAAGTCCAATTTTCTTCACAAAAACCACCAAATCCAGAATGCCAAGTGCAATTCCCATCCAATTGGCAAGAAGTTTGATCCCCATCCTTCTTCCAGCAATTAGACCCAGGCATATCGCACCATTGTCCCCAGTTCTCATCAACCCAAACACATTTATTAGTTGCACAAGAGGAATTATCAGAATATCCTGAACAACTTTTCCCGCCAAACCCATCCATGAAACTACCACCGCAAAAAGAGTCACTATAACACATCCCATCAGCGCAATCAATCATAGTATTGCCGTTATTATCGACACCATCCCAACAAATTTCCATCTGATCCCCGCCCGTAGTCAATCCACATGTCCCAGAGACATCATCCCAAGTACATTGAGTAGCCAGACTGGAATTGCCTTTTTTTGCGCCAAAATTAGTACAATGGCTCTCTTCTAGACAACGATCACAACGATCTTCACAGGTTTTTTCCGTATTAGGAACGCATTTTCCTTTAGATTCATCGTTTTTATTACTTAAATCAGCATCCCATTTACAATTAGCTTTACTATTCTTGCAGTAATAGGAAGGTTTCTTATCGGCTTCTGCTGATTTAAAGTCCCCAGTATAAGTGCAAGATGTACAGTCAGTATTACAATCCTTAGCCAGACCTTTTTTAAATTCAGATTTTACACCACATTTCCCATAACCATTAGGCGCAGTTGCATCCGTAGTAAAGCTACACATCCCTAAAGCTGACCCCGAACAAGCTTCTTTAGCCTTTTGCAAACTACTCCAATTACTCCCATCCGTCTGAAAATCACAGGCAAAACATTCTTTATTACAATTCCGCTCTTCATCGAATTTGTACTCACACCTACCCAAAGGCAAAGCTACAGCAGTGGCAGCATCATTAGAGTTACAATAAGAATCGGTGAGCCATTTCCCACCAGCAGCTTCACAAGTTTGTTTACTATTTAAGTATACTAAACTTTCCTTACCTTCCTTAAAAACCTGGTCTCCTTTAAATTCACAATGATCCGTGACATTATTCCAACGACAAGGCATATACCAAGGATCTGCGGCTATTTTATTACACAAACTCTCATCAGTATAAGCGTTATAATCCTCACAATAAGTAGCCCCCTCAGGAGTTTCCTTCCGCTGATCAGAACAACTACTACTTAATTTATCTTCTGAACAGGTCCCACCTTGCCACACACAACAATAAGGTAGTTGGCTCATCTGATTACACATATCCGAATTATTGATATAATTACAACGCACACCACCAGTAGAATCAGTCATATTGATAGTACTATTACCTCTGCAGGGGTTATAATCTCCAGTTACCCACGTACAGCCAGTTACATTTTGACAAGCGCTTTGCCCTTGATAATCAAATAAATAACACCCCGGATACCAAGCTATGAAATCCGTCTGGATAGCATTCCCATTCCCAGCTACTGGATCTTGACAAACAGAACTGGTCCTATTCCAAAAACAATAGAAAGAGCTCATACAATCTTGTTCCCCATTTTTGCTTGAACAAGTTTTTGCGCTGATATCTTGATAACACCAACCATCAGTAGCATTTGCGGTGCGGGTATCATTATTCCAAGTACAACTTAATTTGTATAAAGACCCATTACCCCTACAAGCAGCTTCATAACCACCAGCCCAGGAATCCCAATCAGAACAGCCAGTTTCTTTACAGGAACCGCCAGAATACGTATTCCATTGGCATTTTCTCCCCGAACTAGAATTAGCAACAGTACAGGTATTTTCTGCAGTATACGTTCCGCAATTTTTCTCTTCACAATAAGGAGTATTCCATTGACAGTTTAAACCAGCAGTATTGTTAACGCAAGCAGTGGCATTAGTATAACTATTACTCCAACAAGATAATTTTGAACAATACCCATTATTCCAATTACAGGTAGAAACAGCAGTACAACTAGCTTTATCAGTATAATCCCAACACCCAGATTCTTGACAATAGCTATATTGAGCATTCCATTTACAGGCACCACCATCAAATCCAGTTCCTGCCGTACAAGCGGAAGCAGTAGTATGATCCCAACAACTCTTTTTCATACACGTGCCCCAGCCACATCCTGCTACTGCTTCACAAGTAGTTTCTGAAGTATACGTCCCACATTGCTTTTCCGGAGGACCCATACAATAATTACTATTCCAAGTACACTGTACACCTAAAGAATTACTTTCACATGCGCTTTGGTTTGTCCCATCAAAACTCCAACAATCAACTTCTGCGCACCAAGAATAAGAATTACTAACCCAAGAACAAGTTTTATTGATAAATGAAGTAGAAGAAGAGTTGTCACCCTGAGTACAGGTGCTTTGAGCAAATGTATTCCAGCAGCTTTTTTCCTCACACCAGCTTCCCCATGGGCTATTTTTCCACTCACAATAATAAGAATCGCTAGTAGACCCGCAAGTCGATTCAGTAGTGTAATCCCAGCAGCCAGCAGCATGAACAGAGAATACAAAAGCAAACATAAATACTAGCATTACTACATATAAGTAAAATTTATTTTTCATGTCACCCTCACCCTTTTTTTATAGATAAACCTTTCAAAAGATAATTCCCCATTCAAGAGAAGAGATAATTCTCCTTTCCTGATAGAGAACCATTCCCAAATCAGATTTTAATGTTTATTGACTCATTTACCAACCAGTAAAACAATAGAGGTAAACCAAACACCTATTTAAAGATTACTATTCCAGAACTATTTTCTACAATGATTTTCTAAAATGATATACTCTAGATAAATGTTTTTCTACCTCTTAAAATAGATATTTTCTTAATCTGGGATACAACTGATATCAACAAATACTTCAAAGGATAACGATTCAAAAAGAATACAAACAAAAAAACAAAAATAATTTAAACAGCATCTACTTCTAAACAATTAAGCAGAATAAATGCGACAGAAGTGTACCATAATGAAGAAGTGTAACATCATTATAAATATTATAGATTATAACCATTATAAATGATAACAATTTCAAAAAAGAGGTTGATCAATGTTATTTTCGTTAAATAATTTTCCGTTACAAGGAAAAACAGTATTCTTGCGCGTAGATTATAATGTACCTCTAGAAAAAAAAGAGAAAATAAAAGAGAAATATAGTGATGAATCATACCAAGTAGAAGATAATACAAAAATAATATCCTCTTTGCCAACGATTAGATATCTACTCCAAAATAGTTGTAAGATTATACTTGCCACACATCTGGGCCGTCCCGATGGAAGATTTGTTGCAGAATTAAAAATCAACCCCTTAGTCATAGAATTAAAAAGACTTCTTCCAAAAAATAAAATTACTCCGCTTGATGACTGTATCGGCAGAGAAATAAAGGAAAAAGTTGAAAATGGCAAGCCTGAAGAAATATTTTTTTTAGAAAATTTAAGATTCTATCAAGAAGAAGAAAAGAATAATAGTTTATTTGCTCATTCGCTGGCTAACTTGGCCGATGTTTATATCAATGATGCTTTCGCAGTATGTCATCGCCAAAATGCCTCGGTAGATGCAATAACTCATTTCCTTCCTTCCATCCCAGGATTCTCATTACAAAAGGAGATCTTTCATCTCAGTACGGCTCTGCATCCCGTAAAGCCAGCAGTCTGGATTTTAGGAGGGGCAAAATTAGATAAGATTAATCTTGTTGCAAAAGCAATGGAAAAAGCAGATTATATTTTGGTCGGCGGGGCCATAGCCTTTTCTTTTCTAAAAGCTAAAGGATATCCTATTGGCATGTCTAAGATTGATGCCAATTCCATTGCCGTTGCGAAAAAAATACTTAAGAAAAAGAACTCCAAAAAGATTATTTTGCCTATTGATTTTATTATTGCTGATAAAATATCTCCTCTTGCCCATACTAAAATAACGCCTGCCAATGGAATAACCAATTCAGAGATAGGCTTAGATGTAGGCCCAGAAACTATTAAACTCTTTCAGCAATACTTAAGAAAAGCCCATACTATCGTATGGAACGGACCATTAGGATATTATGAATTAGCTAAATTCGCTTATGCGACAAAAGAAATTGCTCGATTCATCGGAAAGCTGACCGCTGTTTCCATCATAGGAGGGGGTGAAACTGCGGAAGCAATACATAAATTTCATTTGCAAGACCGCTTTACCCACGTCTCTACTGGGGGCGGAGCCAGCATAGCTTTTTTATCAGGAGATAAGCTTCCAGGGATAATTGCTTTACAAAAAAATTACCAGAAATTTAAGAATAAAATAGGTTAAATGATGAAATATAGTTTAAATAAATCATAGAAATGCGTACCTAAAAATACGTACCTAAGAATATCTTACAATACTATATGTTACAATACAGGCAATTTAATAATTACTTCTCTTCCCAAGCCCATCTTGATCATATTCTGCAATAATTCTAGATCGCGATTTCTTTTTTCAGCTAATGATTCCATTTCTTCTTCCAGCTCAGAAACCTTCTCTTGCAGCTCTTCCATCTGGCGTAAAAAATGCTCTACTCTATACTTTGCTTCTTCTACTTTCATGATAAAATCACGATTCTTTAATGGAACAAGCCCCCCCTCTAACTCTTGATGAAATGAAAAGAGCTGGCGATGCAGCTGTTCTAGATATCCTTTATGGGCTTTTTCCAGCAACTCTGAAACCTGTTTTAATTCATCAGGGCTTATTTTGATCTTTTCTTGCTGAAGTAATGCTTTTAGGTGTTCTAAGTTATGCAATATTCCTAAGCCTTCATCAAGAAGGAAAGCAGAAACAGGATCTTCAATGTAAGAAGAAACCTGTAGGTTATGTGGCTGTAATTCTAGGTACTTCTCTAATATAAATTTTAAGCGGGAAAAAAACGAAAAAACTTCATCATCCAGCTTATCCCTCTCTTTTCGAAGATACTCTCTTTGCTTCTCTAAATGGCTAATTTCCTTATAATTCTCTTCTTGCTTTAGTTTAATAAGTTCGCTTTCCTTTTCTTCTTTTATAGCTTCGGCTGTCTGTAAGCGGTCCTTCATCAGTTTAAATTTCTTTTGCTGCTTATGCATTTGTTCAGTGTATCCTTCCAGTTGTTCTACTTTTTTTTCAATATTTTCTAAAGTTTTAATCCCCGTAGTAGTTATTTTTTGTTCAAATTTAGTTAAACTATCATTCAATACCCTCAGCTCCTTCAGAAGAGGGTTAAGATTATCATATTCCGATGTAGAATCAGTACCATCGCTTAAAAAAGAAAAATGAGTAGCAAAGTCATCTTCTTCGATGGAAGCTATCAGCTCTATGAGCATCGGCTCTAATTTTCTATTCATCTGCATAACAGTATCTACTTCTAATTCTTCCGTGAAAGAAATCTCATCAAGAAATTTTCTAGTCTCCACAAAGAAATAGTTTACATCATCCCTTTTTCCTAAAGGAATCTTTTGCTGCCATTCATCTAGTTTACACTCCAATTCCCAACGCTTATCTTTAAGCCTGTTGGTATAAGATATTATTTCACTATTTAGTTTATACTTAGAGATTAAATGATGTTTCTCTAAAGCCAGCCAGTCCTCCATATCATGAAGATGGATAGTGCCTACTACTACAGATTTTTCTAATGGCTTGCTAAAAAAATTGAACAGCCAACTAAACCACTTCATTAACGTTCACCCCTTTGTTCTTTGATGAAATGGGGTTTTTATGTATTTCGCTATAAGAATAGGTAGTATTAAAGAAGTTAAGATAAAATATGATAGTTGCAATTTGAGAGCCCTCGCTTAACTTCTAATTAATTTGAAGTTATCGATACATATTTATAGATGCTATGAGTTATAATGATAGTATGAATAAAAATATATTTTTAATTGGATTGCTTGTCGGTATAATTTTTGTTAGTGGATGTATTCAGCAAGAAAATTCAACCTTTAAATCTGATGTTCAGCAAGAAACATCAACAAAAAACGAAATACAATTTATAGACGTAAATGAAAAACTTACCTGTGTTGACCCTTTTGATCTAAGAGATAAAGAATTTATCATAAATTCTAATGAGGACTATCAAAAATTATCAGATTACAAATCATCAAGCCCAAAATGCGAAGATTTTGAATTATCTTCTATCGATTTTTCGCAATATACTCTACTTGGTAAATATGCGCAAGGTGGCGGTTGTTCTATAGATTTTTTGAAAAAAGTTTACAAGGACGACTTAAATAAAAAAATAACTTACTCCATTAAAATTGTTGAAGAGGGTTCTTGTGAAAAAATGGGTGCAAATATGAATTGGATTTTAATTCCTAAAGTCCCTTCTGATTATACTTTTGAATTTAACGTAAAATAAAAAATCCCAATCGCAGCAGTCGAGTAACTTCGCTTGCGCTTCGTTCGTGTCTTTGCTAGCACAAAGAGTTGCGGGATATTTAATTAGTTGAGATTTTTTAATCTGCACAAAAAGCACGTACTTTTTGGCACATAAGAAACGGTGTTTCTTCGTTTTAACCGGGATAATGATTAATCGTTGCAGAGCAACAAAGTACTAGATCCAGTTAAGAAATAAATTTAGCTCGGGCTCTCAAACTTTTATTTTTTCCTTCGAGAACATTGCATTAAAAATCAACCACTCAAAGTATTCGTAAGCAACTAACAGCCGGCATATGATATGCTTAGAGAAAGTATCATTAAAAAAAGATAGACCTTACCCAATCACTGTCCCCTTAAACTCTTTTCCCAACAAAGCCTTCTCTAGATTAGCTAAATTGCTTCCATTAAGAATTATAACCTTCATATTCTCTTTTTCTGCCAGCTTGCTGGCAACGGGATCAAAAGGAGCATGCATTCCCGGTACGAATTTTCCACCAACAAGCGCTTTATACTCTTTCCAAGTCAGTTTTTTAAACGGTTTAGCATCCTTAAATTTCTTTGGATCGCTATCATAAACATAATCAATATTAGAAGCATTAATTACTTTGTCTGCCATAAACTGTCTGGCAAGAAGAACTGCATCATAATCAGTACTGCAGCCTGGCTCGTATCCAGCTGCGATGATCAATTTCTTGTCCGAAATAATCTTCAGGTTAGGATTATATATCACTTGCAAGTGAGCTTCCTTCAAAAAAATACAGCGTAACAATTCAGCATTTAGTCTGGTAGCCATGATACCTACCCAGTCTTTTTCTTGATTTGAAATATTTATGTTTGTTGAAACAGCAAATTGGTCTAACGCTTCTTGATAATCCCTGGCAGGTTTTCCTCCACCACACACAACAATAAGTCGGTTATTATGTGTGTATTTCAAAACTAGTTCTCTAAACCCTTTTAAGAACTCTAGATCTATCCGTCCGGAGTTTATGATTGAACCGCCTAAGGAAATAACGCTTGTCTGCATAATATTAGAAAAGATAAAAACTTTATATTAGTTTTGGTTCAGGATTATGGTAGTCTTGGTTCAGTAGGTTTATTTAAGTATCGATAATTCTGTTGATTGAAGCACGTATTAAAACAGAATTGTCGTATTAGATAATTCTGGCAAATATGATCTAATCACCAGAATTATCTATAGGTTTAAATCAGACAATCTATACGATCAAAAAAAACTTTAATTACCCTATCTTAAGATTTCTTTCTCTCAACCTTAAGATCTTTATCTCCAAAATCTAAAACCATATTAGGTGGTAAATACTCCAGAAAAGATCCTGGTGGGCCGTACAATGTTATATTAGCTGTTTCTGCTTCACTATGCCATCGCCCAATATTTCTAAATTCACTCTCATCAGCAGCTTGAAGATAATCCCTTCGCCGCTCGGCAGGAAAAGCATATCTGGTTCCTAAAGGTGGAGCTGACTCTTTTAGTGTTGAGTAAACAACAACATCAACAACAATATAGTACAAATTACTATCGACTACTTTACAGATAGATCCATTAGGAAGATCAACGTTTTCTCCAGAGGTATTAAATCTGCCCGGAATCGATTCGATAACAAGTAACTCCACACCAGCTTCAAATAATCGCATCTCCATAGTAAATCCCCCAAAAGTTATTTCTTCAAAATATGCTTTTTTCTAATAATCAGCTTTCTTAACTTACTTCCCGCTGACAATCTCAATGACATCCCTATTCTTTAATAAATAATCCTTTCCGATTGTTTTCTTAGTCTTTACATCTTTAGCGCAGATAAAATGTTTTCCTAGATCAGTATGCAGCTTGTAAGCAAAATCTAACGCAGTTGATTGAGGAGGCAGTAAAAAGCAGTCAGGTAAACATCTTCCTTCCGAATCTTCCAGTTTGCTAACCCCGCCAGGGAAAATAGCTACATATCCTAATAACTCGAATACTGCTTTATCCAATACTTGCTGCACTCCCGTTGAACCATATTTATGAAGAACATTTTCTTGGATAAACTCAAGTGCCTTTTTTTGGGCAGAATTTAATTTCCCTTCTTGTAGCAAGGTAAACTTTTCTTCCCCGGGAAGATAATCGATCAATCCCACCTTTGCCGCTTCCCGTAACGCCAGTTCCGTATCTGCTGAACATCCGACAAATACTCTGTCCGTATATTTCTGCTGCAATCTTATTAAATTTTCTTTCGCGCCAGGCAGATCCATCTTATTTGCTGCAATAACCATCGGTTTTGTTTTTTTACGTAGAATAATAGCTAGCTTTAGCAGATCACCTTCAGACCAATATTGTGGCTTCTCTTTGCTAAGCTTTAATTCTTCTATCGCTAAACGAACCATCTCTTCTGTTACATGCAATCCTGAAAGCTGCTTGGCTAATTCAATATGTATTTCTTTCTTTTCTTGGACAACTGTGCGCGCAAACTTTTCCCACCCCTTCTGTAATATTCCCAAATACCATTGGTCTAACTCTACTTCTAAAAATTCTACATCATGGGCTGGATCATAACTGCCTGGTTGAACCGGCTCTCCTTTTTCATTCGTTGAACCTGCAGCATCTACCACATGGATAAGGACATCAGCTTGCCGTAAATCATCTAAGAATTGGTTGCCCATGCCTTTTCCTTCATGCGCTCCCGGGACTAGACCTGCTACGTCCATGATCTGTACCGGTACAAACCTAGTTCCTCTCTGGCAATACCCTGTACGAGGATGGCATTGTTTACCAAATTCCTTGTCTACACAATCTACCCGTACAGACCCGACACCTTCGTTAGGTTTAATAGTGGCAAAAGGATAATTTGCAATGAGAGCATCAGCTAGCGTTGCTGCCTTAAAAAAAGTGCTTTTTCCAACATTAGCTTTTCCTACAACTCCTACGATCATAACTAATCAAGAAACCCAAATATTTATTAGGTTTTCGTTGGAAAAAGTTCTTAATAAAATTAAGGAGTAATTTCTGTTTAGTAAAAAGTTTCCCGTTTTCATAACCGCAAAAACTACTCACAAATAGTAAAATTGATAAACCCATCTATTTTTGGCTTTTTATATGGCCTCTCTTGAAGATAGAGTAAGATGGACCGAAAGAACAAATAAACATCAAAACCCTATTGATTTCTTTAGACAGCACTATGAACCTAATACTACTAGAAGTCAATTAGCCAGAGAAGATTTCACATTGTATAAAATATTAAGTAGAAAAAAATTGCTTGATGATGCTATACCTAACTTCGACCATGAAGCATCTAAAACGGGAAGAATGGCACGTCTAGGAGTAAGCAAATTTGGAAATGACCCTGTTGCATATTATCAAGAGCATCATGCTGGATTGACAAGAGGTGAATTAGCAAGGCAAGACCCAGGATTGTATCAGAGATTATGGAAAGATGGATTATTGGATAATGTTCCTATTAAATCTAGTAATAGTAGATAAGAATTATACTTAGAAATTATCTCGTAATTCATTATTTTTATAAATCTTCACCAAAATACCACACTATGCCAATTCTAAAAGCAGAACTTCATACCCATATTAATCTTGATCCTCAAGATAAGAAATTCATCACTTATGGAGCAAAAGAGTTGATCGACAAAGCTGCAGAACAAGGATTTCAAGTATTAGGCATTAGCTGCCATGATTATTTCTTCTATGACCATAAAATAACCGAATATGCTCTCCGCAAAAATATTATGTTGATCAATGGGATAGAAAAAACGCTTCTCAAAAAGCATATGCTAGTGCATAATCTAACACCAGAAACAGCAAAAAAAGTTCTGGATGCTAACAGTTTTTCAGATATAAGACAGATAAAAACAGAACATCCGGAAATACTGATCATTGCCGCGCACCCTTTTCATTACGGCCCATCCTGCCTTGGAAAAGAAGCGCTTCTTCATCACGAATTATTTGACGCTTGGGAATATTCCTTTTTTCACACATCCTTATTTAATCCTAATAGAAAAACAGTAAAATTAGCAAAAAAGATAAACAAGCCTCTGGTAGGAAACTCTGACGTTCATTTCTTAAAAGATTTAGGAAGGACTTATACGTTAATTGATGTAGATATTTTAACAAATGATAGCAAGAACTCAGCAACAAGTACGACAGATTACCGCGCAAGAATATTGCAGGCAATAAAGGAAGGAAAAACCGAAGTGGTTACTAATCCGATTCCCTTAAGAGAATTTCTAACCATCGCCGTTAAGATCTGTAAAAATATGGCTGTTAAATTCTTTTTAAAAAAGTCATGAAAGTACGTAAAAATTCTTAAAAAAAAACAAACTAAACTTCTTATTTCATCCAGGGAAAACGGCGCAAATTATGTTCCCTAGCAAGTTCAACAGCTCTTATCCTATGCTGTTGCCCTTCACAGAGTTCATCGATATGATTTATAAGAATAGCTATCTGCTGAGCTAAATCACGATATTCTAGCGGGTCCATTAATCTCTCTTGGTCACGGCCTGGCCATTCTACATCAAGTGAACGAAGAACATCATACTCGGAACTACCCGGAGTACAAATCTGCCCTTTAAACCCATAGTCAGCCAACCTTTCAGGAGGAACTGCTTTTTCTGAATGCCAGTAAACCCAAGGGAAACCATGATCATTATCTAAAGAATGATCTCGAAGATAAACACTTAATTCTCGCGGATCTCTAAAATAAGGTATTCCACTTTTTATTTCAAGCGCTTTTCGCCCATCCGTTAGGGAAGCTTCTGGACTAGAAGCAACACTACCCTGGGAAAGAACTACCAAGTGAAATGGTTCTCTAGCATATTCTACAACAACATCACGCAGATGATCAATTCCCATAAACCTTGGTTCGTGATACTCTTCCTGAATACCATCAGATAACAAGATGCCCTGTACTTCGTTTACTGTCCGAGAACGAAACTCCGTCGGAGGTAAACAGATCCCAGCTCTCAATGAATAGTCAGCCATAAATTTATAAAAAAAGCGCACCATTTAAAAAGGTTTTGTTTACTAACTAATGAGTAGTAATCCTAAGGAGGTTTAAATAGTTGTTTCTCAATAATGATGATGATAATGATGATAACGAAAGGATGTGTAAATATATGACCACTAATTACTTTTTTAGTAAAGATTAGAAACAAATAAATCTAAGTACCGTAACTAAAAAAAACAAACTTTACAGAAAACTTTAAAAACAACAGCTATTTTATTACCAAAGTTGATAGATGAACAATTCTAAGAAAAGATTAAATCAATCGAGAGCATATTTCAAAGAAGTTTAATGTAGATAAAATTAGATAGAAATAAAGTAAAGATAGGTGAATAGAACATGGAAGAACAATTAAAAACAGGAACAACTACTATCGGAATGGTCTGTAAGGACGGAGTAGTTCTAGCTGCTGATAAAAGAGCTACTGCCGGACACATGATTGTTGACAAAAGAGCTGATAAAGTTCATTTGATAACTGATGATATTGCCGTAACTATTGCTGGAACAGTTTCTGATGCGCAGCTTTTGATCAAGCTTATCCGCGCAGAAATGAAATTAAAAGAGATGCGCACGAATAAAAAGCCATCAATGAAAGAAGCAGCAAATTTACTTGGCGGATTATTATATGCTAACATTCGCAGGATGAGCATGCTTCCTGGAATAGCGCATTTTTTATTGGGTGGAAAAGATACTTCAGGAGTATATCTATATGATTTATTCCCAGATGGAAGTGTAACTAAAATAAAAGATTATGTTTCCTCCGGTTCAGGTTCAGTTTTTGCTTATGGTGTTTTAGAAACACAATATCGCCCAGAGATGTCCGTTAGTGAAGGGATTAAATTGGCAGTTAAGTGCATCAATACTGCTTTGCAGAGAGATAGTGCCTCTGGAAACGGAATAGACGTAGTTGTGGTGAAAGAGCATAGTATTGAAAAGGTGATGCATAAAGAAGTAAGTGTAAGTTTAGAATAAAATTAAATATTGATGACTATAGGATAATAGGAGTAAGAGAGAATTGATATCTCATTTATTTTTTATTCAATTTAACATATCATTTTTTTACTGATTCACATTGCTGATAAAAAATAATCTTATTGTTTTAAGTGTAAAGTGATTATACTTTAAACGTAGATTGTGAACACACCAGTGCAATGAGCAGATTAAAGATTATATATGTTACTACAAGGAGGATAAATTATGCCTGATATCTTAAAAGAAGTTATTAAAATACTGCCACCGGACAAGATTTCCGATGCCGCTTTTGAAGGAGCAAATATAGTGCTGTATACTAAAGATAAAGAGTATTTCTTAGATAATCGCGGAACTATTAAGGAAGCAGTACAGGAATTCAAGAAGAGAATTGAGCTTCGCCCAGACCCTTCCTTATGTATGGAAAGGGAGAAAGCAGAGAAACTTATTAAAGAACTTATCCCTGAAGAAGCTGGTGCCAACGAATATCTCTTTGATCATCCTCGTTCCCAGTTAATAATCCATGCTGAAAAACCAGGATTAGTCATAGGCAAGCAGGGGGAAATCCTCAAAGAGATAAAAAGTAGAACCTGCTGGGTTCCTTTAATCCAACGTCTCCCTCCGATAAGGTCAAAACTTATTGAAAGCATCCGTTCTGTACTTTATGAAAATGCTGAATATAGAAAAAAATTTCTGAACAAAGTAGGGCACCGTGTTTATGATGGATGGATTCGCCAAAAAAAACATGAATGGATAAGATTATCTTTTTTAGGAGCAGGAAGACAGGTAGGCCGAAGCTGTTTTTTATTACAGACTCCCGAATCAAGAGTTCTCATGGATTGTGGTATAGATCCAGGTGAAGAAGAAGGCTCTGAAGCTTACCCCTACTTAGACGTTCCGGAGTTTAACATTAGTGAATTAGATGCCGTGATTGTAACACATTCCCATTTAGACCACTGCGCACTGATACCTTATCTCTTTAAATTCGGGTACACTGGACCAATTTATTGTACAACTCCTACCAGAGATATCATGTCCCTACTTCAGTTAGATATGATTAAGATACAGCGAAGCGAAGGCAAGGAACCAATTTACGGTACGGAAGAAGTAAAACAAGCAGTTCTCCACACCATCTGCTTAGAGTACGATGAAGTTACAGACATCACACCCGATGTAAGAATAACATTATATAATGCCGGACATGTATTAGGCAGCTCTTTGATTCATTTTAATATTGGAAATGGGCTGCACAACTTTGTTTACACCGGTGATATGAAATATGCGCGGACGAATGTACTAGAGCCAGCGAACACTCAATTTCCACGGATTGAAACATTAATGACCGAATCAACGTACGGTGGAAAGGATAATTTCATGAATGAACAGGAAGCAGACGATTATATGATTAATGTTATTAAAAAAACATTTGAACGAGGAGGAAAAGTCCTCATGCCGGTATTAGGTTCAGGAAGAGCACAGGAAGTAATGATTATCGTAGAGAGATTGATTAGGGAGAACAAAATACCTTTAGCGCCAGTCTTTTTGGATGGAATGCTTTGGGATATTACCGCGATACATACAGCATATCCAGAATTCCTTAATCGTAACATTCGCCAGCAGATTTTCGCTAAAGAAAATAATCCTTTTATGTCTACTATTTTTAAAAGAGTTGGCTCTAATAAAGAAAGGCAGCAGTTAATGCTAGAAGAAGGTCCTTGCTTAATTTTAGCTACGTCTGGGATGTTGCAAGGCGGGCCTTCGGTAGAATATCTTAAAGGGCTTGCCGAAGATAAACGACACAGTTTGATATTTTCTTGCTACCAGCCGCCAGGTAGTTTGGGGCATCGCATTAAAGAAGGAGCTACAGAAATAGTCATGCGTGAAGGAACAAAACAGGAATTACTAAAGATAAAGCTGGAAGTTCATCGGGTAGAAATAACGAATCATTCCGACCGTAGGCAGCTGATGAATTTTGTAAAAAGATGTAATCCCCAGCCTAAAAAAATTATCGTTATTCACGGTGAGAGCTCTCGCTGCCTGGACTTGGCCAGCAGCATCCATAAGCAATTCCATATCGAAACTGTCGCACCAAAAAATCTGGAAGTATTAAGGATAAAATAAGGAAATGAGCTGATCTCAAAAGAGAGCTTATCCATCCCTATTAATGACCATGCCTGCTAAAAAGATAGACATTTCCTCAGCTAAGACGGATAAATTATTTTATGTTGTAGCGAACGTAGTTATTTTTCGGGAACGTGACCAGAAATGTTTAGTTCTTAAGCGTAGCATGAGGGAAAAAGTCCACCCTGGAAGATATTGTGTACCCGGAGGAAAGTTAGAATGGAAGGATCTTCCTATAGATAAACCAACCCGTATCAATGGTGAAGTTCTCGATTACGCAGATGCTACAGAAAAATTGTTAGTAAAAGAAGTTAAGGAAGAAGCAGGAATCACAATTGATCTAAGCAGAGGCTTAAAATATCTTAACAGCGTGGCGTTTATCCGTCCTGATGGAATTCCGGTTATGTTGATAAAGTTTGCTGCTTATTACCGTAGTGGAGAAGTGGTCCTAGAAGAAGGAAGTTTTACTGATTATGCCTGGGTTGATGCTAAGGAAGTAAAGAAGTTGCCTACAATCTTGGGCATAGCTGAAGAAGTAGAAATGACGATCAAAATATTAAGAAAAAATATATAAAAAAGAGTTAATAACATCTAGTTTTATGGATATTCTACATTTTTTCCCTGAAATAAATCTTATCACCGGAATCTGTTTATTAGGTTTAGGTGGATTGATTTTTTATGTAGGGTATATATGGATATTAGTAGGGCTTCTATTGATTATGCTTGGTATTATTTTCATCTCTTTTTGTATCATTGAAACAGAAAAAGAAGCTATGCACCATTTGGGCGGACATTAACATATTAAATTCTGCAAAATATTTAATAATAACAGCAATTAACTACCTTAATATTCATGCCACCGTCGCATCCTTAGAATCTGCGGATTCTTGGCGCGCCGGTGTAGCACATCATTTAACTGATTCATTCATATTCATGCCACCGTCGCATAATCCGGAAGCGAGAGAGCCAAGCTCTCTGGTTTCTCCGTTGGAGAATATTGCGCAGGTCTTGAAGCAAAAAAGACAAATCTGTCTTTTGATCAAACTTTTGTAAAAGTTTGAAAGAGAACCTGTCCCTCTGGGATTGCCGGTTCAAAGGCGAGCAATCTATACTTTAAATAGGTTGTTTGTAAGAAAATCCGGCCGGTGGCGTGTTTTATAATCCATTAAATCTCATTAAACGATACTTCCCACTCTTCTCTCTTGAGTTCAACATAATCCCGCTCACGTCTAGACATCATTAAATAAAAACTGCGCGCGAGTGTATGATAAAAATCAGAGCTGGAAGCATTGATATCATATTGAGTTGAATCATGAAGAGTACATTCTGCCGCTTGTTCATACAACTTTGAAACAGCTAAAGCAATGAAATAATTAGTTATCCTATCAGAACTTGAAGCCAGCTCCTGTAATAATGGAGCTGCTTGTTCAGTAGCCCATCGGAGTTGACTAGCCTCGGAAGAAAGAGAAGGAACGTATCCAAGAGAAGGAACGTATCCCGCTATCTCCCTAAGGCGATCAATTTCTTGGTCCCTTGAAGCTGTATCTGCCATGTGATGACCATCTGCCATATCAGGAACCACTACCAATAACCTCATTTAAATCTTTTGAAACTGAAGTCTAATAAATGGTGTTACTGTGTATCAAAATAGTAAAAATGCGTGAGACGTATGCATTCTGTTATAGGAATGTGAGGACAAAGCCCAAAAGCGCAGCATACCTAAGAAATTTTCGTAGAAAATGTTACAGCGTAAGGAGCAGGACTTGGCACTAAAGTAAATTTCTTTGATTTTGAAGAAAATTAAGAACAAAACTTGCATGAGGATCATAATATCCTCCAATAATTGGCTCGTATAATTCTATATCTAATTGACTTATTCCATATTCCTGAAACAAAAATCTAACTGCACTTTCGGTAGCAGGTCGATATCTATTACGGGCCAGTTGGATTTTAGGAAGTTCATCTATTGCATCAGAGACAATTCCTCTCAGAATAATTTGTTCAGTAATAGATAGTCTCAAATCCACATAATATCTTAACATATCTCTAGATAATTCAAATTCTTGCTGAACGTCATAATCTAAATACATATTCATAATTTTTGGGAACACAAGTTCATTTATAAAAAAGATGGTAAAATGAATTCATACCTACAGAACATGATTGATATTCTTAGCTACTTCTCTCTCAGTACATCCCAAGCATGGTCAGCTATTTCCTTGAATCCTTTGTCGTAAGGAAACTGTAGTTCACGGTGATGACTAGATAAGATGGATAATTTTTGATCTCCAAATTTAATTCTAACAAAATAAGGTTCTTTTTCAGTCAACGTGCGCACGGCCACAACCCTAGCATTTACTCTACTCTCATTGCTGTTAGAACTATCTAGAATAACAGGTGTCCCCTGATAAACATACAACCCATCAATTGCTATTTTCCTTAAGCGATTACTATAAGCAAAAACTACGCGACCCCACTCATCTTCAACAAAATGAAATCGATCTACCGAAGAGACAGGAAATGGTAAAATAGGATATCTCTCTAAGTTTCTCTTTACCTGAACCATGAACAGAAACCTATCAAATCTGACACGGTCATCAAGAACAGAATGATCTACCGGCCGGCTCTGCAACAGATCTAGTAGCCCTGAATAATCATAAAGACGTTGATCTCTAACAAGTGGTTGGAAAACTTCTGAATCGATATCCTTAGCAAAGCCTGTTTTTTTAGAGAGCGAAAGCTGGGTATTCCAACCAGCCGTGCGTAAGTAAGGAATAGCATCTTCATGAAATTTTTCTCTGCTAGCATAAAAAGGAATAAGATAACCACCCCTTTCTCGAAATGATACTGCATTACCAACATCCATCATTTCAGGAAGCGCTACAACAACGAAACCAAAATCATCCCGGTGAAATAGTTCTTTCAATGGAGAAGAAATATGGTAGTCAACTCCTTCTGGAGAAACATGGTAAGATATACCTCTACTTCCTTTGGATTTATTCCTTGTACTAGAAGCATTTTTTCTCCCTTTAACTAGTTTTACTTCAAAGAGTGTAGGAAGACCATCGATGACTAACAAGTCATCCATCTCACCAATATCTTGATTGACAGTCCTAACAGTAATACTTCCATTTTCTCTTTT
>CAZNUS010000011.1:40581-42354 GCA_964576385.1 uncultured Methanosarcinales archaeon
TTCTCTTTTGAAATGTAATCTATCTACTCTTGCTTCAACAGGTATTGGATCAACAACACGGCTTCCATACCAACCAGCAATCTTACGAAGTGAATGGCGAACACCTATCTCCCCAAGTCTGCCTAACAACCCAATATTTTTCCCTGCTAAGTTACCATGTATTTCAACTAACTGCTCAACTGCTTCCTGCATCGGAAATGGTTGATGTACTAATTCACAAACTATTTCCTCCAATAAACTGTTGGTGGTTAATTGTACCATATCATTTTTTCCTAGCGTGATGTCATCAGAAATTCACCGAAAGCGTCTTACGACGCATTAAATGGCAAGAACTGCGATGATTTAATAATATTTTTGAAATTTTTATAAACTCCAGCTAATATACGTATTAAAAATGGATATTATTAACTTTCCAAGACCAAAGTTGCATCTTTTTATTTGCATAAATGAGCGCCCAAAAGAACATTCTACACCTAGCTGCTCCCCGCGGATAACCTCAGAATCAGTAACAGAACTGAAGCGATGGATCAGCGAACAAGGATTAGCATCAATAGTTTACTGCACAAAAGCAAAATGCTTAGGTTTCTGTGATAGGAAAAGCAGCGTTGGCGTTATATACCCGCAAGGAATATTCTTTAAGTATCAAACAATTGAAGAATTAAAAGAATTGATACTGGAAAAAATAAATGAATAAATATTATTTCAGCTCATGGACACGCCCCATAAAACAAACATCTGGCCTGTCTGGATTAGTGACACAATCATACGCCTGTTGATAGCGTTGTGTTCCAAATAATCTTTGAACATCTTCTAACGGAACTTGCCTATAACTATCAACATCTACCATCTCAATTGGACATCCATGGTCTGTATCTCTTATAACAGCTTCTATTGTAGTACCCATCTCATAGAGAACACGCTTATTTAACATGGTGAATTCAACGACAACTGGGTCCATATTTTCCTTAAATTACCGTAAGTATATAAAGATTTATTTGCTAAAAGACATTTATTTGCTCAAGTATAGTTGCGGACATAAATAATTGAATAAGTAATCTCGGCAACTATACAAGAAAACAAACAACGATTTGTTTTCTGTACAAAAATGAAGTTGTTTCTTCATTTTTTGTATCTAAAGGACATAACTATTCTTTCCGTAAGGAAAGTCACGAACGAAACAAAGTGGAGTGACTTGATGATATGATTAATTATGTCCTTTACGATATATACTCTACAAAAATATTTCCTAGAAATATCAACAAGCAGGGATTTCCTCTACAACTAAAGCTTGATCAGCACATATCTGCTCTTCTCCTTTTAACAATACTTTAGGGGATATTTTTATTTGCCTTATTTCCCCGCCGCTAGCAGCATCAAAAGCAGCCTTTCCAACATAACTTCCCGCTTTGCTCATTTTAGCATCATTTAATTCTAATGTATCTGCTTTCTCCTTACCGATAACACTAACCACAAGACCTTCAATATTAACATTGACTCCATTCTCAACCGTAAACGTAAGTTTCTCCTTATCGTAACATAACTGCTGCTCTCCTCCAATTGTTACGAAATTAAAGCCAATATCAACAGGACATATTGCGCTATTCTCTACTTCTGCTCGTCCTAAATTCATGACTACCATCCCTACTGCTACTGCAAATGAAACTAAGAGAATTGTTCCCATCAAAGGAGTAATCGCTTTTTTACCTAATTTCTGCTTATTCTGTTTATTGGACATCATATCTCACCAATATTGGACATCTCATTTCTCTACAT
>CAZNUS010000012.1:0-41531 GCA_964576385.1 uncultured Methanosarcinales archaeon
TCCACCCCCCGCTACTTTTTATTTGTAGACCTTCTGACTTTTTTGTCCCACTTTTTTTGAATAGATTTATAACTTCTTTTCCCTATTAAATGATGATAATTACAGATAAGTCTCACAAAACAAATAAAATGGCTGCGCCGCATTATACTGTTGAACTTGCTAGAAACAGCGAAAGAGTCCCTGAAGCTGCAGCATTGCTTAGAGTTTATTTTCATATAGCTGACATGTACCAGCATACAGTAGCTAATGCTAAACAAGAGCCTAATCCACTGATGAGGGACCCTCTGCTAAGTTATTCTCCATTCAGTGATGGGGGTTCATTTCGTGGATACAGAACAACAGCAAGAGAAGATAAGCCCTATCATCCCACTAGAGGCGGCGATATCGTTGAGAGAACTATGGTCGGCAGTGCTTTATACTCATTAACACAGGGAAGTCCTCCAAAGAGTTATTTAGGCAATATATCCTATAGCTAAGCACAAAAAAATCAGAGAGATTAGTTAATTCTCAGTTTTATTAGATAGTACATTTCAATTGATTTCAATTGATTTTAATTTACCTAAATTGATTTACCTATTTGGGCAAGTGGGGCATCCTCTATGACAGCACACCGGATTCCTAGCAGTATAAGCGTTAGAGGAGATAGTATTAGAAAAATTTAGCCTGTTGCTAGAAGCATTTCCTGAATAAACGGAGTTGGTGCTACCGTAAGAACAATTGCTTCCATAAGTGACCATTTGATCTAGGGATCTAGATAATTATTAAAATGTTTCTAAGATAGATGGGACGTTTTGGTAACTTGGAGAGGAATAGGCTCTAAAATTAAAAAAAATAAAAGATGATATTGTTAAGGCTATGTTGTTAATGATTTTAATAAATACCAACATCAGATATCAATCAGCACTTGCGCTTTCCACCCCTGCTCAGTCTTCTGAAGTTCAAACAGGTGCATAGTTATTGCTTTAACATCAACTTTAGGCTGATGTTTTTTAACATCTAAAATATCACCGTAAGCGACTACATTCAGTTTATAATCAAATTCCCCCTTCTTGATGTCAATGTCGAATTTATTAAAGAGCAGCTGCTCAGTATCCTTATAGAAAAGGAGGTCATCCAGAAAGTCAAATAAAAGACCTTTAAGGTTAGGATTTTCTGATCGCCATTCTTTTTTTACACTCTGCTCTAATTTAGATAAGTCAATCTGCGATTCTTCTACTGCTAAAGCGCATTGTTCAAACAATTCTGGAAGCGTTGTCCCTTCTGCTTGAAAAAGAATATCTGCGGTATGATCCAAAAATGTTCTGGAGCTGGTCATTCAAATGAAGAAAAGAATAATCCTTTTTAATTATTTCTAAATAATTCAGGATTCCAAACTATCATAAATACATAAAACTAAACACTTACTCCTAAAAAGATCTTAACTAAATAACCGATCATAAAAGTAATACCAGCTACACCCATACTTATGATAACCATTTCTAAAAACTTTTTCCAAAAGGCATGCCCTCGTATGACATGCAGATAAAAATTAAATAAGAATATGATCAGTAATGCGATTAGTAAAACTACCCCCAAACTTACGAAGACATTGCTAAAGATAAAATAAGGCATAATCAATAGAAGTACCGTAATGATATAAGCAATACCAGTGTACACAGAAGCTTTAATCGCATGCTTGCTGCTATCTGCTTTCTTGGAAAGATATTCTGATGCTGCCATGGAAAGGGATGCAGCTATACCGGTAATCAAGCCAGTGATAGCTATTAAAGAAGGATTTTCCAGCGCAAACGTTAACCCCGCTAAAGCACCAGTTAATTCTACTAAAGCATCATTTAATCCTAACACAATAGAACCAACGTATCTTAATTTATCTTCTTGTAATAGATGCACCAAGGCATGTTCATGCTTTTCTTCATCTTTCATAACAGTTTTAACACTAGGAACTTCCTTCGCAATATCTTTATAGTTGGACTGTGCAGTTATTTCCCCTTTTTCCATTAGCTTTATACCAAACGTAAGGCCAAATACCCTAGCAATAAAATAATGCCACCAGATAATCCACTTCTGTGGTTGAACATCTACAGCAGTATATTTTTTCCAAAAAGAATAATGACGTAATTCATCCCGAGAAATATGCTCAAGAACTTTGCGATTTTTCTTATCCTTTGCCGATTTAGCTAATAGCAAGTAAACATGATGCTCATTAATCTCGTTCTGCTGAGCGCGAAGTAATTTATGACTCATTGACATTAGGAATAATAAGATGTTAATAAATTTAACTCCTACTCGTAATACTTCACTAATATGAAGCAACATCATCGTCATGGTCTTAAGGTTAATTTGGTCTAATTATATAGAGGTAAGTTACATCTCAAAATCCTAAGAAGAATAACAGTTCATGAATAAACGAGAAACTATCAAAGATTTTGCCAATTAACGACCAAGATGATGTTGCTCAAATTTAAGATAGTGAAGTAAACCCCTGCTCAGAATGAACTCACAACTGCCTTGATCCTTCTTACACCTGCAGAAGATGATTCCTCCTTGACAATCTTAAACGTGCCTATTTCACGAGTATTATGCACATGGGGCCCGCCGCAAATCTCTTTAGAATAATTTCCCACGGTATATACCGAAACGATCTCAGGATATTTAGCGCCAAACTCCCCTTTAGCTCCCTGCGCAAAAGCCTCCTTTAAAGAGATCTCTTCACGATGTACAGCCAGATGCGCCTTTGCCGCCTTATAGACTACTTCTTCTACAGCTTACATTTCATCCGCAGCGAATTTACGGTCAAAATTGAAATCGAAGCGCATCCGTTCAGGCGTGATGTTGCTCCCTCGCTGCCGTATATCAGAAGAAATAACTCTGCACAACGCTTCATTAAGGAGATGAGTCGCTGTATGGTACTTAGTTGTTATCTCTGAAGCTTCACTTAGCCCTCCTTTAAATTTATGTTCTGCTCCTACCCTAGACAATTCCTGGTGGCGGTGGTATTCTTTATTAAACTCATCAACATTTACCGTAACACCTTTCTCTTTAGCTAATTCTTGCGTAATCTCTAAGGGAAATCCATATGATTGAAATAGCAAGAAAGCATCCTTACCAGTAATAGTTTTCCCAGACATGATAACGTCTTTACAAATCCTTTCAAATTCCTTCAGCCCATTATCTAAAGTTTTCTTAAATTTATCCTCTTCCTTCTTCAGCTCTTCTAAGATAAAATTAGCTTTCTCCTGAAGGATAGGATATTCCTCACGATAAATCTTAATAACCTTCTTAGCCAATAGATGAGTATATTCTTCAGAGATGTCTGCCCCTAAACTTTTCAACTGCCGTATAATTCTGCGTACGAATCTTCTTAAGATATATCCTTGATCAACATTGGATGGAACCACTCCTCGCTCATCCCCCAATATAAATACAGCAGCTCGGATATGGTCAGCAATAATCCTCATTTCCTGCTTATTCTCCCTGTATTCCTGTTTGGTAAGTTTTTCTATTTCTTCAATTATTGGCCAGAACAATTCCGTACGATAGTTATCATCAAATCCCTGCAAAATTGCTAAAGTGCGTTCTAACCCCATCCCTGTATCGACATTTTTCTGAGCTAATGGAATAAATTTACCTTCAGTTGTCTTATTATACTGCATAAATACATCATTCCATATTTCCACCCAACGCTTATCGCTTGGATCATATTCTTTTGGAGGAGGGATGGTATTTTCTGTCCAGAAGAACATTTCAGTATCCGGACCGCAAGGGCCTGTTGTGCCAGCGGGACCCCACCAATTATCTTTTTTAGGGAGGAAGGCGATTCTTTGTTCAGGCACCCCTAAGCTAAGCCATACCTTTGCTGACTCTTCATCTTTTGGAGCATCTTTATCTCCTGCAAAACAACTGACAGCTAAGCGTGATAACGGAAGTTGAATAATTTTAGTAAGAAATTCAAAACTCATAGCTATTGCTTCTTTCTTGAAGTAATCGCCAAACGACCAGTTTCCCAGCATAAAGAAAAAAGTATGATGGCAGTTATCGCCTACTTCCTCGATATCATCTGTTCTTAGACATTTCTGAACATTAACTATTCTTTTTCCAAATGGATGAGGCTGCCCCATGAGATATGGCACTAAAGGATGCATACCCGCAGTCGTAAATAACACTGTAGGATCATGCTCAGGAATAAGTGGAGCAGAATCAACAATAGCATGCCCTTTAGATCGAAAAAAATCCAAATATTTTTGTTGAAGATCTTTAGATTTCATGCGCCCTATTACATTATTGAATCTTTCTTATTGAATCTTTCTAATAGTTTTGATCATTCTTTCTACTAGTTTTTATCATTTTACTCCTAAGTATCATTTTACTTCTAAATAACCTCTTCTTTGCTTAAAATGATAGGTAGAATCAGGGGTATTTTATATATTTTTAGATTCAGTCCTTTCAGTCAGCAGTTTACTACGACACAGTAATCCTTGTAAAAAAGTTTTTAAATAGGGGATCAATATCTCATGAAGATGGTTATTAAACTAGACGATTATAAGCAAGTGGATATCGGATTATACATTAGCAGAGACCCTAAACTAGTGCCAGTATTTTTAGGAAAATCAGTGGGTGAAAGAGCACATTATCTGTTTAAAGATTGTCATAGCGCTATAATTGCTTATGTCCAAGCGCATCCGAGACAGGACGATGTAGAAGCTTTATTGAGAGGTAGTGCTCCTTTCGCTTTAAGAATATTAGAGGGCGTACATTTGGGTAGAGATCGTCATGCCAGCCAAGCTAAAACAAGATTATGGGATGCTACTAGTAAATTAGATTCTCCTCAAAGAGAATTAGTTTTATTGCCTAAAGAAAAACTAGAAGCGATATGTGAAGGAGATGTAGAAACATTAAGGGATTTAAGAAGATTTTCAGGAACATTTGATAGAAACCCCTATGTAGTTCGTCCTAGCGAAGTATACCTACAAATAGGTTTAATACCTGATGGATACACACCTACAGAAAATTCCCTTAGTGCTTATCAGGCTTTACTAGATGACATTAATTTAAGAATAAATAAACTTGGTTCCCTTTGGAAAATGCAGATTCCTATGAATTCAAGAAGTCAGTTAGAAGGCGATGTCAAAATTAGCGCTACTGAACGATATCCGTTAGTTGATTTGATAGACCTTGCTAAAAAGAATGACCGATCAACAGATTTAGTACAACTATATGCGGGAAAGGCAGTAGAAGCATTTGGACAATCGATCAGGTTCAGAAACAGAAGTGCTAAAGATTGTCGAACTCTGCATTAAGTTAAAGTTACCTAAATAAATAAATTAATTTAAACATTTCTACAACTCAGAACACCTATCTCTAGATCTACTGGTATTATTATATTCCCATCTATTTTTTTGAAATACTTGAACTATTGGTTGATGTTTAGATAAGGGATCATAACTGTCTGCCAGTCTGCTTTCTAAAGTCAAGGTAAAAAGAGCAGTTGTATCAGGAGTTTCATGACCTCTTTCTCTACCAGTATTGAAGTAAACATTAATCCGTGTAGGTTGGACAATAATGTTACCACTAAGAATCTGTTCAGCATCTGCAGGAGCCAATCCCTCCAACCGTGTAGGTAAATGCAAGTCTTGACTTATAAAAGCACTTCTCCGACCAGTGACTTCGATTGCTCCAATCCAGTATCCTAACTCCCGAACTGCAGGAAAAATTTTCTCGTATAATTCACGAATGGCAGTCATAATAATAATAAAATAATCGAGATACTATAAAAAGATTATGGAATTCCAAACTTCCCTTTCGCAAAAATGTTAAGATTTTAAACCTGTAGTAGCAATATGGTCTATTCCATTCGTTAATATCTGAACAACTTTATCACTCATTAGACCTTCTTGCCTGGTTCTCTCCATATCCGTTGACAAAAAATAAGTGACATAATGAGCAAAAGTACGATGATGAAGAACTGTTCTAAGCATGTTCATCTCATCAGCATTCCTTCCTGTTTCAGTGATATCTGGAATTTCAATAAGAGCGCCATTGGAAGAGGGAAAATATTTCAGTTTATAAGCTAATCTGCTTCGTTTAAATCTACCTAAATTCATAGCGTCATAGATATTAAGTGCATCTAATAATAATTTTTGCACATGGTCAGGAACAAAATCATTAGGGTTTAACCCATCATTATGAAGATTAAATATTGGAATTCCAGGATATAGTTCCGGAACTTGTCTTTTTTCCCAGTCATTTAGTAATTTCTCAACTTCTGCTTTTCTTATTTTTCTGCCAGAATCATAAGCATCTCTAACTATTTCTAAAAGCGTTCTTTCTTCGGGATTATATAATAATAAAACATCGTAACCAAGATTCCTTAATGAATCTGCAACCAATGGCGCTAAAGTTATGGCGCTTTTTTCATTTCTGTGTTGTCCAGAAGTTATTATCAGTTCCATGATATCGCCATCATTCTTAAGCAAAAGCATCTAATGATTTTTGCTTTTTTTTAATCTCGATGATTTCTTTAATCTTAAAAAAATCCTGTTTCATCTCCTTCAAAAGGTCTGGATTTCTACCAGAATAAAGATAATTAGCCGGATGCACAACTGGAATTACTTTTATTTCTCTCCCATCAAAAATAACTGAAAATACTTTTCCTCGAAGGGACTTTATCCCCGTCTTGCCTAAAATCCTTTGTGTAGCAAAATTTCCAATGGTTACGATTACTTTTGGCTGCATCAGCTTAATCAACTGGTCCAGCCTGTCACGGCAATTCTCTACTTCTTCTTTATCCGGATTCCTGTTGTTTTCCGGGTGACAAAGAATAGTGTTAGTTATAAAAATATCATCCCTAAGCAAATCAATGCTAGCCAGCAATTCGTCTAAAACCTTTCCAGACATCCCGCAGAAAGGAACACCTTGCCGATCTTCCTGTTCTCCAGGAGCTTCACCTATTAAAAGCACATCTACTTTTTTGTTACCAGAACCAAAAACTACTTGTGACCTGCTCCTGCACAATTCCGGACATTTGCAGCATTTAAGGTACTGCTGTTTTAATTCATCCAATTGCTTTAGCTCATCAAATTGCATGTATCAGCGAAGAGATTGGTATTTTATTAATTTATCGTGGTTAGATAGATACTTCTTTGATATCTCTTTAATACTCTCTTAATGCTCTAGTATCGGTCTTTACAGACTACTCATCCTTAGCATTTAACCCGTATCAACCTTCTTCTAACAACAATTTTCTAGGAGAAGTTAGCCCTGTCCTCCCTTCATCTTTGAGTAAAGTATAAGCAATAGGTTTCATTTCCTTGGTATTAGCCAACACTAATCCCCAATAAAGTGTCGGAAATCCCACTTCATGAGAGGTGTTGTATAATTGAGAACCTAAATTTCTCCTTCTTTCCAGATAAAAAATAGAACCCCTATATCTAAATAGATCAGTTTCTCGAGTTGAATCAGCAATAACGGTCGTTCCTTCAGGATTTATCTTTTCCAACAAGCCTTGAATTTCCTGAGCAACTTTCTTTTCATCAAGCATACCACTCAATCTTTCACTGGTAGCATACAATCCTGACAAAAAAGGTATAACTCTTCTCGGAACATCTAACTCTTCAAGCCATTCTGGAACTAAATCCTCAATAAAATAACCAGCCATAGACGTCCAAGGAAAATGGATAGCATGCTCAATTCGTTGTAAATCTTCTTCAGGGGAATCTTCAAACAGCTCTCGTTCTAAAACAACCATTGATTCCAATGACTTTCTTATTTGTTCTTTATCTACTCTTTTATATTTAGACCAATGGTAAGGAGTCGTAGTATGGCCGGAAGGAGGCGCGTAACGAGGATGTTCAACAAATGTGGAAGGTATCCTTAGACGAGTCATCGCATCAAAAACCATCCGTGGAAAAGAAGGATATAATACAGTCTGTAAATTGCAGGTATTAAAATAATGATGATACAGCCATTGCGGATCAAACATTTTAGTACATTCATCACCTATATCAACAAGAGTGTCTAAAACCTCTTTTCCATTCAATGGTTTTACTTTAGAAATATGCCTTCCTAAACCCGCAGTAGCCCTGGCAGTTAGATCTTTAACAGCAGAAATTTTTTAAATGAAAAACATTTAATCAGTAATGGTTATAAATTTAAATAGATTATGGATTAAAAAAGAATAGAATAATAGTCTCTTTAACTAATTTTCATTATACTATCTCCCATTTTACAAAATAGAATATTTATACGAGAGGAAATTAATATTCGTATAGCTAAAGAGTAATTTCCTCTGGATATAGCGGTGAATAAACATACGATTATTTACTTCCACCGCTATAATTATCAAGGTTATTCAAGTTATTCAGGCTATCTAAATTATTCATTTTAAAAATATTTTCCAAGCTCTAAGATTTCTTAACAAACAGCCAAAAAAATAGTGAAGAAAACGTGTAAAAGGAGAAATGCAGAATATAACTATAAACAAAGCCATAATCTACCGTTAAGATTAATATTGGAAAAATAAGTGCGCCGATGAAGGATGCAATGAGATAATATGTTCCAAAAAAAAATCCGGCAGGAAAAAAAGCAAAAAGATGAATTAAACCAAACAGAAGTAAAAAATACAAAATGATCTGAGAAAGTTGATAGTTATGCTGTGACAACCAAAGAACCATTATTACAATCATAGTTTGTTGAAACAATAGATCAAATGATTTTGAAAAAAGATAACGAAAGTCCATCCTAAGAAAGTATTGGCTATGGTATTGTGTAATCAGCGATGAAGGTCGTGGTATATACATAGGGAATAAATAGTAAAGTGTAATTGTAAGTGCATACATTAAACTTAAAAAGAATAAAGGTAAAAAATGCAATGAAAGATTCATATTTAAAAAAACATCCTTAAAGTAAAAAAGAGAAATAAGAGTAAAAAACATGAATATAGACACAAATAACCCATAGAGTTTAATATAAGTAACACCTTTTTTATTAAGAAAATAAATAGTCCCAAAAGTAACTACCCACAATAAGATCCACACCAAAATATCAATGAATGGTCCCATAATTATTCCATAAGCATTTATTATTCCATAAGCATTTCAGCAAATATTAGTATTATTATTAGTATTATTAGTATTATTTATAAAAACACTAGAATAACAGGGTGTATAAAAGAGAATATAAAATTATAATCAAAACTTATTTCTTAGAAACATATTCTACATACTTGCATTTCCCGCAGACTACTCTATCTTTATGCGCTCCTAAAAATACACCTGGCCCGCATTTAGGGCAATTTTTATTTTTTCGCTGAATTTTTTCCCCGGTAATAGTATATAATTTAGAAAGGCTGCTAGATTTTCCGCCTTTTTTCTCAGCTGATTTTGCTGGTTTTTTATCGGCCATGGTTAATTCTCCTTTTTATTCAATTCTTAGTTAGTATTTATAATATTCAGTTTTTTCTTCACAGGCAAGTTACGCTTTATTTTTTCTCTTCTTTTTTCTCTTCTTTCTTCGCACCAGCAGCTTTTTTCATATGCGCAGTCACTGGCTCTACTTTCTTGCGTGCTTCTGGAGAAGCATATACGTACGCTTTCACTTCAGCATTATGTGAGCTAAAATTAGTGTGTATACCATTGAGTACAACAACGTCCGAAGATACCTTCAATTCATTGGTAATTGCATCAATGACTTCCTTATTGCTTGGTGTAGCCGCTTCAAACTCCAAATGACCAACTACTTCAACTCTTCCTAGAAATGAATTTGTTTTTTTATCTTTAATAGTTAATTTCATAAAATAATCACCTTACTTTGATTGCATACTCCCCTTTCACTTTTATGTTTATTTTTTCAGCCACAAGCGATCTTTGAACATCATTAACAAATAGCCTGCCTTGAAAATTAGTGCTAAAACTTTGTCCGTGACAGTTAACGCATTCGTTTCCTTCGACGATTAACTTGCAGTTTTTACACACTTTTTTCTTAGCCATTATTTCTCCTCTTTATTTTTCTCTTCTTTATGCTTGCCTTCCTTGCCCTCTTTTTTATTCTCTTTTACTTTATGTGCTTCAACTTGTTCTCCTGAGTCGATCTTTCCTAATCCTTCCTGCCTCATAGTTAAGCCGATTTTAGGATTATTCATATCTTTATAGCTAACTGCAATTATCCTAGCTTTACATTTGTCACCAACTTTGATGCTATGGCCAGATTTCTTTCCTTGCAAGACTTTTTCTTTGCTGAACGAAACAAAATCATCCATGCTCTGAGAGATGTGAACCATGCCTTCCGCGCCGCCGATATCCATAAAAGCCCCGAAGTCAGTGATATCTTTTATTTTCCCATAAACTAATTCATTCATTTCCGGCTTGAACGTCAGTAATTCAAATTCAGTTTCATAAAACCCGGCGCCATCTCCTGGAACGATAACACCTTCTTTTACCAGTCCAACATCAATAACATTAATTACAAAGCCCAGTTCTTTAGAGATATAATTTTCATAAGTTGATTTCACGTTAGCTAGCACAGCTTCTTTCTTAGAAAGATGAAACATAGCTGGCGGTACCCTGATGAAGTCCTTGACTTTTACCTTATAGAACATGGTGAACAGGTATTTTAGAGATTTATTTATAAAGGTTTCTGTGGCATTAGGCTTCACAGAAAAGAGAACAGGATTGTGCAAAGGTTTATATATCCTCTAGCTTTGATAATAATGATGGATTTGCGTTCGATTAAAAAAGAGGTAGAAAGCCTTCCTAACATACAGCACAATGTAAAAGATATTTTTCTACAGGTAATTAAGCCGTTGCACGTTTCTGAGTCTATCTTCAAAAATCTTTCCCATCAAGGAAGAGCTGAATTAAAGAAGAAATTGAGTTTCTTAAAGAAAAGCTTAGAAGACTTAAATAATGGCCAGAACATTAATGAACGATTACTACAGCAATCAAGAATGCTTATCGAGTTAAAATTAACAACGATTAATGGAGATAAGCAGAAATTTAACGCTATTAAAAAAAACCTTCTTCAGGATAAGGTGTTTAACTTTCATCAGAATATATCCCATGTCCAAGATTTTCAGACGCGGGTGAAAGAAGTCCATCAGCAGTACCAGGAGATTGATCAACTATTATCCTCTTCATTAAATTTGGAAAATTCAGTTATTTATTCAGATCTTCCTCACCATATCCTTTTTCAGCGGTTATATAATACATCACAAAAACAAAAAGAATTAGTCCATCATCTTGGAAAAGAACTAGTGCAGCTAGTAAAGAAAGATTAAGATAGTTACATTAAAAAAAATGAATATAGTTAAAAAGAAGGTCATGAAAGTACGGGAAATCGTCTCACCTCGGCTTAAAAGCCGAGGCTTGAACTGAGACGATTTCTTAACCCCGCACTTTGTGACGCCGGAAAAGCAGGCATAGAAAGAGCATTCATAACCGGACTAAAGTCCGGCTCTTTCTGCTTTTCCGTGCGTAATAACAGAAATAACTAAAAAATGTATTATACTATAATAGGAATTATCGGTATGCTTTTTGTATTGGTCGCTTTTGTCTTAGATGAATTTTTTGGAAAAAAGTATAACCAAGATACCTTACAGTATAATCTTTTAAATATCTTTGGAGCTGGTATGTTGATAATATATGGCTTATCTTTAAAGGGATGGCCTTTTGTCATCTTAAATAGTATCTGGGCAATAGCCGCCTTAGTCAAAGGGATAAAGATTATACGGAAAAGATATTAAACAAAGGATATCAAACGGATGTTTTTATGTTAAGCTCTTCTTCCGCTATTCTTTTTTCTCTTTTCCAAAGATCCGTATAATTTAAAAGATAATAAAAAATCAAAAAAAGGGTCTTGATTCGCTGCAGCAACAATATTCCTCTGAAGCTCTCGAACCTGTTTATTTACCGAAAAATGACCTAATGGCTCTCCTTCTACCAGCAGATTATATCCCGCAAAATGACCTGGCTGAACCTGCTTTTTTCGAACAACGGGAGTATAAGCATAATCATGCACTCTAGTAGCTTCCTTAGCCATGATAACATCAACTTGTTCAGATAAATCTAATAGATTAAACGTTACCTCGCGTGGATGAAAGTGATCTACCCCTTTACCGCTAGGGCATCTCCTATCAACTTCTTCAGAAAAAGTATTCACTAAATCCCCCATGCCATCAGTCATTTTACCGAATTCTACATCCTCACGCGCATGAAGAAATAGTAGATCATAATCAGATCTTGCACCAGCATCTCCATAATATACGGAGCCATAAATAAAAGGAGCAATACCCTCACCTTCGAATAAGCTAGCTACTTTTTTATCTCTTAATAATTTATCAATTGATGCTCGCATTTCCCTAGCATGGGGTGTTGGTTCTTGACTGCGATAAGATTGCAGCTGATCCCATAATTGTTTAAATCTATCAATACTACTGAAATCCTGAACTCCTTCAAACTCATCCGCCACCCACCTGATGACAAGATCCAAGGCTTCTTGAAAACGATAGTCTGGCGAACGGCTCTCTCTTTCTTTTTTTGCAAAACTATGCCCATCATTTCTAGAAAGAGCAAGCATCTCTCGAACAGATTCATTTTTAATTAATAACCCATAAACATTAGCAAGGCTTTTATTGGCACTAGCGCCACCTGGAACACCACTCATTAAGGATTGATAAACGATTCCCGGAGGTATCGAATAGACGCGTCCTATCTCATCAATCCTTCGATCAATTAAAACTCCCATAGAGTGGTAAAAACGGGGAGGATTTATAAATCAATTGGTTAAAAATGATAGATCGGCATTTTTTTAAATTCTTTTTAAACAATATTTGTTGATAACACAGATATTACATTTAGGTTTTATTGGTTGGCAAACTCTTTGCCCATGATCGACAAACAGCCGATTGATATTATTCCATGAAGATTGAGGAACGATTTTTTGCAGCTGAATTTCTGTTTCCTCCGGAGTATTAGTTGTTATCCATCCCAGTCGATTAGAAATTCTATGGACATGTGTATCAACGGCAATAGCCGGCTGGTGAAACACGTAAGCTAAAACACAGTTAGCCGTCTTTCTGCCTACACCTGGTAAAGAGGTCAATTCTTCAACAGTTTCAGGAACTATGCCATTATATTTTTCAATGATCAGCCTACTTAGCTGTGGAAGCACTTTTGCTTTTACTCGATAAAAGCCAATTCCATAGAGATATTTCTCTAGATCAGCAGATTTTGCTTTAAGAAATTTTTCAGGTGTTGGATATGTTTGAAATAATTTTTTAGCCAAAGGTATTACTGTAGAATCTTTAGTTCGTGAACTGAGCAAAGTAGCAACTAATCTTTGAAATGGGGTAAATGAGGAAAACAATTCCAGCATAGTAGGTTGATGTGCTTTTTCAAGTAAAGAAAATATTTTCTTGAATTCTACCATTTTAAAAAATGACCGTTATACCACAAAAAAGACTAATGAAACTATAATTAATACGAATCCAACTGCTACAGAAACATAAGCAATCTGTTCTCCAATGCTTAAAGTGGTAAAATTCTGCAGTTTATCTCCAAGAAAACTAAAGAAATCATTAATCTTAGCAGTAATCTCATCCATTGAAACCATTAATTAAAAGTAAAGAAAAGAGATATTTAAACTTATTGCTTAGGTTGTTCTGCAGCAGCAGTTTCTCCACCCAATTTCTGCGAGCCTTCCTTTAAGACTTTAAGGTTTACTTGAGTGATAATACTGGTAACTTTTTCTCCGCAGACAGTTTTTTTGACCAAAAGACCTTTCTGTTTTTGGTTGTTTCTATTTTTACCACAAAAGCCAACACCACCGCTGACTAATACTCTTTTCCGTGCAAACTGGATGCCTTTTCTCATCGGAAACCCGCATTTATCAGATCCACCTGTAATTTGAAATTCATAGCCTGGAAAACCCATTTCTTCACCTTGAACTGTATCACCGATACGTTTCTTAGAAAGAACATCTGCATCTGGACTTTTCAATTCTTTTTGATAACTTTTTCCATCCTTGGTGGACATTACTACTTTAAATTCTGCCATTTTATTTTCCCTCCCGAGCCTGAAGAACTTGCAAGTTCACCTCAACAAGAGTGACTCAGCGTTGATTTAATGGTTAATTCAAAGATTATTTAAAAATGTTTACACCAAACTAACTATAAAAGCAAAAACCGAATCTCACAAATGCCAAAGAATTACTTCTGTTCCAACTCCTTAAGCTCCTTCATTAAAGAATCATGCTCCCCTTTTAGCTTAGCTAATTGAATCTTCTTAAAATCATTGATCTGGTTCCTAGACATATCCCACTCTAAAGGTTTTATTCTTCTCTCTAAATTAAATAGCAATTCTCGTAGTTCAGATATTCGTTCAGGAGTCATAATCAACCACAATTCCCAGAGTTTATATAAAAGTTTAGGTAAATTATTAAAAAAATCAGTTATTTCTAATGAACTGTAATTCAGCATGAAAGAAAAAACAATCTTAAAAATATCCTTATTGGTAACTTTATTTGGTTTAATTCTCTTATTTCTATATGCTGAGGAGATAGATGTAAAGGTAATAGAAAGCATTGATAATAGACAACCGGAAGAACTGATTAAAATAAGAGGTGTCATAGAGAAATTAACTCGATCAGATAAAGTTATTTTTCTACAGATTACTGGCGAAAGAACTGAAACAACCGATATCATTTTTTTCCCTAAAGAAGACATATTTCTGCAAGAAGGAAATTATGTGGAGATTACCGGGAAAGTAGAAGATTATCAAGGAAAGAAGGAAGTTATTGCAGAGAAAGTAATTTTAAAGGGATAAGTTCAGTTTAAGAAGAAAATATCTGTATTTTTATAAAAACGGAAGTTGTGCCCTCATAAGTTATCATTTAAAAGGAGCAACTCTAGAAAGATTTAAATAACTCTGATAACCTGCAAAACAAATGGTTCTCTTAACTCCTCGACATAGTGATATCCTGCGGATTGCAGCTGGTTTAGGTTACAGAACAGGAATGATAGACCATGTAAGTAATAGATTGATGCGTTCTCCAAAAACAGTAGATGCCTACCTTAGTAATATTAGAAAACGTTTAAAGGTTCAAGATATTTTTTCTGCTTGTCTAAAGGCATTCACCGGAGGGATGCTTTCCTTAGATGAAGTAGTGGGGAAAGAATTAGAAACTATCCATCATGACCTTAGTGGGTTAACAAATTCTCAACAAAGAGTTGTAAGAACGCATATAGACCATGCATTAAGATACGGAAAAATTTCACGAACTGAAATAGCTAGGCAATTGGGAATTACTATTAAAACGCTTGAAACGCATATCCAACGGATCTACAAGCGTGTTGATCTGCATAATACTGCACAATTTGCGACAGCAGCATATGCCTTGTTTCAGAAAGGATCACCAGAAGAATTAAGAAAGGAGTACCACGAAGTATTAGATATTCCTGCACCACTTGATGATATAGTAACTGACAAACAACACGAGCTATTACAGATTCCTGCTCTTCCGAATTATAGACTAACTGACAAACAACATGAAGTATTACAAATGGCAGCTTCTCCTAATTATAGAGGAAGCGTCAAATCTTATATTAGCAGTGTTTTGGGAAAATCCTCTAAAACTATCCGCGATCATCTTTCTGCAATCAGAAGACGGATGGGTAGCCTAGATATTTTTAGTGCTTGTTACCGAGCATTTAGAGAAGGAGTTATAACATTAGATGAAGTTGTTGGAACTGATCTATTGAGATTACAATCAAGAATTGATCGATTATCAGATTCGGAAAAAAATCTATTAAGCGCTTACGCAGAGTATTCTTTAAGAAAGGGCCATCTTTCTCCAGATGAAATTGCTAGACAATCAGGAATTTCAATAAAAACACTAAAGACACATATTGCGGCCATTTACACTAAACTTCGGCTTACAAACTATCCTCAATTAGCTATGGCTGCATTTGTTTATTCAGAAGGTTATAACAGACTGCCAAAAGATAGCGCTGCTTTAGAGCAGCAAGAAGGAGATCAATTATTAGAGGAATTAGCAGAAGAATTAACAGATCAACAAAAAGAGATTTTACGGATAGGAGTATCATTAGGTTATAATGGAGGATTAGTATCCCATGTAAGTAATAGACTGATGCGTTCTCCAAAAACAGTATATACACACTTAATGGAGATCAGAAGACGTTTCGATGTCCATGATACATTTACAGCCTGTTACAAAGCATTTCATCATGGGATAATTAGCCTTGATGAAGCAGTTGGCGAAGAGATGAAGAGTCTGCAATCAAGAATAGATACATTATCGCCGCGTCAAAAGCAGGCTTTAAAAGTAGTAGTAGATCATGCCTTAGCTTACGGCAATATAACTACTGATAGAGTAGCCGAGCGAAATAATATTAATGCGCAAACTCTTGCTTATCAAAGATCACAAATTTATCGTGCGCTTGGAGTAAAGAATAACGCACAATTTGCGACAGCAGCATATGCATTTTCTGTCCGAGAAGGTACGTAAAAGCTCACCACATCCATTTTTAAACAAATGATACGATTACATAACCAATGGCAAAACCAGACATAGACTTGTTGTATGTAGAAGATATCGCTCCCTTTTGCCTAGTTGAAGAACCAAAAAGAGATAGTCAGGAAATAGTCATAAATTTTGGTGAACTAAGAGGTAGGGGCGTTGATCTAAGCGATAGAGTTGTACTTCTTTCCATATTTAAAGTGGCTAAAGCAGGAGTAAAAGAACGATTAAGGGAAGGAAATTTTACATTAGGAAAATATCCGCCGTATCAGTTTGCTACATGGTTGCAGCAAGAATTCCATACCGCCGATAAGGATCCCAGCAGATATATGGCCTTAAATAATGTGTATCAAGAAGCCAGCGCAAGAGTGGAAGCATTTGGAGTTACAATGAGCAACCGATTATCGTTTATCATGAGTAGTTTCATTGCCAGCATAATGATATACGCCACAATAGAGGGTAGTATTCCCATGTTGGAAGCATACAGGGCTTCTGCTGAAGGTCATAGGATAAAAGGCATTCTTGCTAACGTGTATACTACTAGGGACTTTATTCCAAAATCAATTGATCAATTCGTAGAAGACATGAAGCAACGCGCTGAAGGTTCAAGAAATACATTTGGAGTAGGTGTATATCCAATCGAAGGCGGATCTGATTATATCTCTAGAATTAGGAGAACATTAGTGGAAGATCCATTAAACCCTGGCAGTCCCGCTTATGAAGATAATGATGAGAACAAAGAGAGTGATCATGCCAAACTTAGTAGAATTTATCAAATGGGGAGATTAACTCAGCTTTTAGTCTCGCCAGTAGGCATGGGTTCGTTTGATGAAGTTATATCAAAAATCTCTGATCCAAGATTAGTGATCACGGATGTTTATGCTCGAGATTTGTTTCCGGAATTAGATCGAAGATTCAACGTTAGGGTATTAAATAGTACTGTTGATGTACAAGATTTGCCATGTTACAAAAGAGAAGCAGAGAGAAAGAAAGAGAGAATAGAGAAAAGAGAATAAAGGAGAGAGAATAGAGAGGGAGAGAAAATAGAGAAGAGTGAGTAAATAGGAGGAAATATTAAATTCTTCTTGCCACATAAAATTGTTTTGGCTGGTTATAGGTAAACAAGTTTTCTGGGAAAGACATTTGAAGAACATCAAAACCATGATCTGTTAAATCAGAAGAACTTAGTAAACTTCTAGAGAAAGGAGCATGGATCAATAATCCTTCCCTTGGTAATATTGAAGCCAGCTTAGGTATCGCTGATAGGACATATGGCCTCTCGACAACACCTGCCGAAAGAACACCCGGCTCAACAACTATATCAAATTCATCAGTAATATCTTCAATCCTTCCCCGCTGAACATGTCTACCATGCGCAACACCAGTACGAACATTATTATCATTACAATCAATTCCAAAACTGTGGTATCCTAAGTCTGAAAGAACATCTAAAAAATCCCCTTCACCACAGCCGACAACCAGTACACGTTCATCACCAACAGTGTATTGTCGTAATGTATCGAGTATTGCCTCATAAATTTGTTCATGCCCATCTTTTTTTTTCATGGGATCCCACCCATCCCATTCTCCTTCTGTAAAAACTGGAAACATATGAGTATTGAGGGCAATGAATTCTAAATGATGTCCATCTAAACTAGAAACCATGGCGATATCACGATTAGATACTGGAATAAATTTTCCATCATAACTAGCAACAGGAATAAGTTTATACCTTCCTTGAAGAATATCAACATCTTCTACAGTATAAAACTCACCATCTGGATGAACTACCAGTCCCAGTGAATGATTAACTCGTTCAAGAGAAATATCTCGTCTTTCTGAACAAAAATTAACCAACTGCAAAAAGGCATCTGCTGGTCTTAAGTTTCTTATCGGTCGCATAATCAAGTAAACCTTTAGGCAGTCCTTCTGAAAGATGTGCAATGGTATCAGTTCCTTCTCTTAACTTGGCTTCAATGGTAGAATCAATTTCTGCAAGTCTATCGGTTGCATCTTGAAGCTTTGTTGTAAGTTCAGGAGTCTTAGCAAGCTCAACATTCCTTGCCAATCCATCATGCACGCTCTGAGCATGACTCCTTTGGCTATATGTTCTAAGCAATGCATCTTGTAACAATCCAGCTGCAGTAGTGATTGGTTCATGATGCTCTGCAAAGTAATCCGAAAGTTCAGCTCCGTTAGTTAAAGCAGCTTGCATTCTTTCAAGTGTAGGATTATCAACTTGAACATGCACACCATCCCTCTGAAGGACATTACCTGCTCTTATAACTTGATGTGGGCGCAATGCTAATGGGGTATTATAAGCTAAGGCTGCTACTATAGCTGCAGAAATATCAGAACCATATTTATACCCTACTCGTCCTGGAATCGGAATATCTACTTCAAGAAAAACGTATCCTTGTACAAATGCTTGATGAATAGTAGGCCGTTCAACCCCGGTAGCTGTAACAACTGGTAAAAAATGACTCTCACTGTGGACCACAAGATGAAGTCCGCTCCTAGTAGTTCCACCCTGACTATTAGAAAGATATAAGTCCCCCAGAGGGCCTACACCCAACCCATAAGGGCCAGAACAATTAAAATCTGCAGTATAAAAACGGCCATCTCCGGTAAATTCAGGAAGAGCAGATTGTACAACTGCAACAGTTAAATCAGTCATATCTTCCCTACCAACAGATAAATCTTTCCATATAGCCAAACCTCTACTTTCTGATCTATACCTATCTAAACTTGCTTGATCATAAGGCAATGCTACTGGTAGATTGAAATCACATAGAATCCCTCCACTATGTTCCTTTTTATCTACTAAAAATCCAGGAGGTAATTGAACTTGTTGAACATGAATTGGTATTGCCATAATAATCTTCCCCTTTAATAACTAATTATTTCTTAAAAAAAAGAAAAAAAGAAAGAGATTTATAAAAGTTATGAATTACTTCTAAAAAGTGATAGCTAGATTAAAATATCCCTAACTCTAAGTACAATTACACACTATTGGTTACAGTTGAGTACATATGGTACACAATTCTTGAAGTGATCCTTTGTTTCTGCAGCAGAACTTTTCTCCAGTAAAATTCATCTCAGCACATTATCCATCTCTTCCCGACTCCAATGAGTCTTCTCTTGAAGTATCTGCCGTATATCCTCATCCTTACTTCCTGCTCTTCTTTCCTGCTCAATCCAATGTCTTAGCTCATCAACATTATACACTGCCTTTTTATGGTGGTAATGCAACCAAATCATTAATAAAATACACAGGACAACTACAAGTATTAATCCCAGCAGTATCCAAAGGCTGTAATCCTTCTGCTCAACTGGTAAAGGCACTTGTAGTATTGGTTTCATTGGTTTTGGCTGTTCAACAACTGGCAAAGGAACTTCCATTATTTTTTTAGTAGATATGCAATCCTTAACTGTTTCTGGCATTTTCAGTCCTGAGATATAAACAGGATAAACCCTACTACCAACTGTTTTAGATGGCTGGCAGTCTTTTAGGTCTTTACAAACGCGAGTTTGTTGCCCATTCTGGCAAGAAGACCATTTCTCACATGACCATTCTCTCTTACAAAAGAAAGAACTGCTGCCACCGCCGCCACCGCCAGAAGAAGGTGCTCCTCCCGATGGTGAGGAAGATTCTTGTGGTTGTACAACCGTTGCTGGTGCTTCAATACGATAGTTAAAAGTAGTATCATCTTGCTCATCAGGAAATAAATCTTCTCCATAATTTGCTGCAAATAGATCTACTGAATTTACTTGTAAAGAGAAGTCTGCTGGCAAAGGATGAGTAGTAGTGAAAGAGATTGCTTGTTGCAAAGAATTAGAGAATATACCATTCTGAACAGTAGCAGTGCCAAAGATGAATCTATTATTTTCACAATCAGCGTAACGATATTCCCAATTATCTATCCAAGTACTTACTGTAATATCTTCAGGGACATCGCAAATAGAAAACCCTTCAGTAGCAGATTGCACTTCAAAATAAATCCCGGTAATTTCACGATTATTAGCTCCAACAATATCCGGAGTGATATCTAAAAGAAAATTATTCTCTTGTAGACGTAAGTCAATTTCACTACCCTGCGTGCTCTGAAATGCTTTTCCGATAATATTCCCCGATTGAAAAAGTAAGGCAATTATTCCAATTGTTAAAAGCAAGGAAAGAGTAAATCTTAGAGGGGTATTTGCATGATGGTTTTTCCTTACTTTTTTCTGTGGCGGATGATGAATTGGGTGTTTTTTCATTGCGCACCTCCCTGTGTTCCGATGACCATTGAATACTCACCGTCCATTGATGATAAACCTCTGCTGATTGTTGAAATAAAGCGAATTTTATCTTTGATATCAAAAGGAGCAGGCAGTGTTTTAAAAATACAGTAAGGATGTGTTTGACAGTTGCTATCATCACAATCTGTCTGGCCGCTGCAGTCATTGTCTAATTCATCTAGACATTTAGTTTCTGTTCCCTCTTGATATGGTAAAGGGAAATTATAGTCAGACCAAGTGAAATCATTCTTACATACCCTTTCAACACCAGAACAGACTCCTTGCTGAGATATGAATAATTCTTTTTCATTTAATTGAGAGTCTTCATCATAATCACAGGGACAACCTTCATCAGTTTCGCCGTTACAGTTATTATCAATATCGTCGCAAGTTTCTGTTGCCAGAGGATTTCTATCATTAAAAGTGTCACATATAGACGACTCTACTGCAGATGAACCATCTATAACACAAGCACTATTTAAGAAGTCTAAACGCCCATAATTATCATGATCTTGATCGGTGCAAGTATCACAAGAATCACCAGTTTCATCTTCATCAACATCTGATTGATCTTGATTTTTTACAGTTGGACAATTATCTAGTCCGCTACATGACTTTAAACTACTCGATAACCCCACCAGATCACAAAAACCATCATTATCTTCATCAGGATCTGCTTCAATCTTTAGGTTAAATATCTTTTCAACACCATTACAGGAGAGTGTTACCATTTCATCAGTTGTAGTAACATATTCACCTACCATATTCCTAATCATAAGATCATCTCCAGAAATGTCTAAATTAAAACCTGTGTGTATAGAAATTACTGAGACCCCAACACCGGAATCGACATCACTGCACTTCGTAACTACATCTGTATAAACAATAGTTCCGTCAGCAGAATCTTCTAAAATGACTTTATCACTTAGTTCCAACCATTCAGCAGGATCGTCTACACTGTTCACTGTAAGAGTCACCCTAGCCGTACCCGATAATAATCCTTCATTATCTTTTACTGTGTATGTAAAACTATCCGTACCACTAAATTCAGATGGTGGAGTGTAGGTAATAGTATAATCAGGATTTATTGCAACTGTTCCCTGAGTAGGATTACTTGGATCATTGGTAATTATAGCTAAACTGCTTCTATCGATTGTTCCATCATAATCAACATCATTTAATAGAATATTAAACTCAGTAGCAGTATCCTCATTAACTATAAGGCTTAAATCATTATTAGCATAAGGCTGATCATTTTCTGGAGTAACTAATAAATAAACCGTTGCAGTAGATGTAACACCAACACCATCGCTGATAGTGTAAGTGAAGCTGTCTTCCCCATTATAATCAGCAGTAGGAGTATATATCAATAGATTGTAATCATTAGAAGTACTATCAGTACTTTTTCGAGCAACTGTTCCTTTTGAAGCCTGACCAAAACCCGATACAATTAAAGTGTCACCATCATCAATATCCATATCATTATCTAAAACTGGAATTTCTACTGAGGTATCTTCACGAGTAGTTATTGGTTCCTCAACATCAGCATCATCTGCAGGATCTCCATCATCAACTGCAGTAGGAACATCATTAACTGCATTTATTTGTACACTCACCGTTCCATCAGTTACACCACCATTCCCATCAGAGATTGCATAGGTAAAACTATCTGGACCATTATAATTAGATGTAGGAGTGTATATTATTTTATTTCCTGAAAGCGCAACTGTTCCTTTTGCTCCATTTGTTACAGCAGTCAATGTCAAACTATCCCCATCGATATCTTGATCATTTACCACGACATCAATTTCTCCAGAAACCGTATCCTCATTGGTAGTTAAACTATCAGGGGTTGTTGTAGGAACATCATTCACAGGATTAACTGTTAGCGTAAATCTTTGCTCAACTGTTACAGTTCCGTCAGTAACAGTTAAAGTTACTACATGATCGCCTACTTCTGAATTAGTAGGAGTGCCGCTTAACTCACCAGTTGCAGGATTGAATGTTAACCAGCTCGGTAGTACACTAGCAGCATATGTTAAACCATCACCGGTATCAACATCAGTTGCAGTAATAGTATAGGAATAATCATTATCTTCATCAACAGTTGTTGAAACAGTAGAAGTTATGGTTGGGGCATCATTGGTATTACTCACTGTTAAAGTAAAAGACTGTGTGGCAGTTACTTGGCCATCAGTTACACGAAGATCAATTGTACGCGTACCAACATTATCATTAGTAGGAATGCCGCTCAATACATGCGTTGTAGGATTTAAAGATAACCAATCATTGTCCAAAGGTATAAAGGAAAAACTTAAATCATCGCCATCAGCATCAGTCGCTGTTAAAGTGTATTCGTAGAGTTGATCTTCATTTGCTGTAGATGCTTGCCCTACATTTAAAGTAAAAACAGGCGCATCATTTACCGGACTAACGGTAATAGTAACAGTTGCAGTATTTGAATCTGAAGTGCCATCATTAACTTTATAGGTAAAAGTATCAACACTATTATAATTTAGATGAGGCGTATAAGTAATTCTTTTATCAGCATTAACAGTTGCTTGACCATTGGTTCCTTGAGAAACAATAGAAATACTTGATAACGTATTTTCTGATAAACTTCCATCTGAATCAACATCATTACTTAAAACATTGATAGTTACAGGACTATCTTCATCAGTTGTTGCAGAATCACCATTTGCTACCGGAACATCGCTGGCAGAATTTACTGTTATCGATACAGTTGCTGTAGATGTAGCACCTGCAGTATCGCTAATCGTATATGTAAAGCTGTCTGGGCCATCATCTACAATATTATAATCAATTGTAGGAATGTAAACTAATATATTATGATCAGGAGAAGCAGTATCAGTATTTTTTCTGGCAACTGCTCCATGAGAAGGCTGAACAAAGCTAGCAACTCTGAGAATATCATTAACATCAATATCTTGATCATTATTCAAAACAGGAATTTCTACTGAAGTGTCTTCCGCTGTTACAATGGAATCATCAATTGCAGTAGGAGCATCATTAGTATTAGTTACTGCAACAGTAAAAGTACCAGTAGTGCAAGCATTAGCTGCTCCAGAGCTATCACAAACAGTTACAGTTATGATATTATCACGAACATTACTATTAATTGGAGTCCAAGATAGTAATCCTATATTACTATTAATGCTTCCACCTAAATCAGGTATAGTTGAAGAGTAGGTTAAAACATTGCCTGTATCAACATCGGTAGCATCAATATCATATGTTAAAGTATTATCCTCAGCAACAGTTTTATCTTGTAACACAGGAATAAAAACAGGCGCATCATTAACTTGATTGATGGTTAAGGTAACAGTAGCAGTATTACTTCGGTCAACAGCATCATAACAGTGGTAATTGAAAGTATCCTGACCATTATAATTAGTAGATGGAATATAATTTAATGAATTAGTTATTGGTGTATCAACCAAAGTTATATCATTAGCCCCATCATTTAAAACACCATGAGTAGGAAGTGTATCCAATAAATAGCCAAAAAAACTATCTGTATCTGTACAGCTCAAGGTAATTGGTTGAGAATTATCTTCATTAAAAGTATAACTTAAAGATGAAGCTACCGGAGGAGCATTATCACAAGCATCCCCTATCCCATCGCTATCGGCATCTTCTTGATTAGGATTATAATCACCTATGCAATTATCATCACAATTAGCAATTGCTCCAGCTGTACAAGGATTATCTGTTAAAGGATCATTATCAATGTCGTCGGGGATGCCGTCGCTGTCGGAATCAGTTAAGATCATTACTGTTATTGGTACTGGATTTACTGTCCTTGGAGTAAGACCTTGACGCGCATATAGTTCTGTTGTTGTACGAGAGAAGTCAAAATAAAAATTACCACTACTAGAGATTGTAGTATGTAACTTAAGTAATAATAAATTATTACCTGAAGTTGTAGTTCCAGCAGGTGTTTGAAATAACCAATCATTTCCGGATAACTCACCATTTTCCTTACCGACGGAACCTACAAAAATACCATATTGGGCCCCAGTAAATCTGACTAAAGAAGGATCAGGATTTAAAATTTTAAATTTAACATTATTGATTGTCTCAGTTGATAGGACATTTGCCCTCACCAAAATATCAAAAGATGTCCCTATGTTCACTGGAAGAGAATCTCCAATTCCATCATTATTCGTATCTGTCTCTAAATAAAAATCAACATTAGCTTCTACAATGCTAGACAACACCAGTAAAACTAATAACCATACGGATGTATTTCTCATGTTCTATCACCTTTTAACAAATTAATTCCTCTTCAGGATTATAAATATATGCCTTTCCACTTTTACATACAGAGATGCCATCTTCAATTAGATTACACGTTGATTGCCCTTTGCTGCCACAATCTAAACGATCTTGAATCAATAAGGCATATTGCACTGCAATAACATCGTTGATATTTATCTCACCACCGGTTTCACCAAAATCAGGAATAGTAATCAAATCAGCAACCTTACATTCACTAGTACAAATACCATCCTGTGGCTGTAAATAAGCAGGCCCATTAGAACAAACAAATATCCCATCACTAGGAAAATTACAGGTATCAATGCCACAGCTCATCTCTTGAGCAAGCAAAATATATTGTAGCGCTATAACATCATTAATATTGATTTCATTACCTGTTTCCAAAATCAGAAATAGTTATCAAATCACCATTAGGCACACACTCACAAACATCTCCAACACCATCGCCATTTGCATCTTCTTGTCCTGGATTAGCATCATCAACACAATTGTCGCAGACATCGCCTATACGATCATTATCAGTATCTGGACCATTCTCTAAAACACCATCACTGTTTAAATCTTGAGAGTTTGCAACTGAAGGGCAATTATCAAATTCATTGACTATACTATCCCCATCAATATCACAACTGATAATATCAAGCACATCTGTAAATGTGTCACAATCATTATCCAAATCATCACTGCACGTCCCTAGTAAAAGAGCTCCATCAACATCTAAACCTTCAAATCCTGCTTCTAAAGGTGTACATGTATCCATTTTTACCCCGTCAGAACAAACATAACTACCAGTAGTACCACAAACACCAACTCCACAGATAGTCTCTTGATTAAACCAATCTTCATCTGCACCATCATCAGCGCCATCACAATCATTATCTAATCCATCACAGATTTCATCAGTAGGTAGTACCTCAACTTGCGTATTAACCATCCCATCAGTTCCTTGACAAACTGTTATTCCCTGCTGACATTCCCCTGCATCAGTACCAGTAGTTACTGTTAATCCATCATCAACACCATCATAACAATTGTTATCTTTGGTATCACATGTTTCAATATTGCCTGGATACATTTCTGCATCATTATCATTACAGTCTCCTTCTTCTAAAAATCTAAACACGCAGAAAACACTATCTGAAGTAAAACCAGTAGGCACAAATCCATCTCCATCATGGTCTCCGCATAAGTCCGTACAATCCAAATCAGAATCATCAGCAGCATTGCAATTTCTATTGATTACATTATTAGTTGCATCACAGATATCACTTGCACTTGGCTTAACATCAGCACTGCTATCATCACAATCAGTACTAGCTAAAACATAACCTTCTAGTTGTGTACAGGAGATTTGTTCAGCTAAATTATTTCCAAAACCATCGCCGTCACTATCATCATACCATTTTTGTCCTGGAAAAAGTAAATTATTAGTATCATCACAATCAGTATTATCTAAAACATAACCTGTTGGCTGCGTACAAGATACCAGTTCAACAGCAGGATTTCCAAAACCATCGCCGTCACTATCATCATACCATTTTTGTCCTGGAAAAAGTAAATTATTGGTGTCATCACAATCAGTGTTATCTGAAACATAATCTATTGAAGCAGAACACTTACTCTCCGTTACCTCATTGTTTCCAAATCCATCCCTATCATAATCTAAATAATAAGTATTTCCTTCTTCATCGACTATCCTATCGCAATCATCATCAACACCATTACATATTTCTACTGCTTCTGGGTTTATGTTAGCATCATTATCATTACAATCAGGATCAGTTTCAATTAAACTACCCGCCCCTTGAGGATAAAAACGATCTCCATCAGCATCTAAACAATCATGGGTATCACAATTTTGGTCTATTCCATCACCACAGATATCTACTATGGGAGTACCATCCTCAGTGATTCCAAGGATATTACTATTTGGATGGATACAACTATTACAAGAAACCGTACTTCCCGTACATTCAGAAACTCCTAAACAAGAACCAGTATCAACATTGTTTGCGCAGTCATAAGATTCCCCATCAACCATTAGAGCATATCCATCTTTATCACAATCACTGCCAGATTCAGTACATACTAACGTACAACTTAGCGAGCATCCATCATCCGGAACTTCCGCGCCATTATCACATTGCTCATGAATCTGTATTTTACCATTTCCACAAACTTCTGATACACATTGTGCATCGCAGCCATCCCCATCAAGTAGATTATTATCATCACATTCTTCTGCTGCTGATTTTACCCCATTGCCACATCCAGTGATACAAACCGAAGGACTACCAGAACAGGAATATCCATCTTCTATTTGACAACTGGTTAAACTGGTTGCACCTGGAGCAGAACACCCATCATTATTATTAATATTTCCATCATCACACTGCTCTGGTTCTTCTATAACTCTATTACTGCATTCAGGATTATCACAAGCATTTCCTTTGCCATCACCATCAATATCCTCCTGTCCAGAATTAGAAATCAAGACACAATTATCAATATTGTCCATGACACCATCACCATCCGTATCATCACAAACATCTCCCACACCATCACCATCCGCATCTGCTTGATTAGGATTAGGAGTTAAAAGACAATTATCCGTAGCATCAACGAAAGTATCACCATCTGAATCATCGCACATATCCCCTATTCCATCACCATCTTTATCTGCTTGATCATCATTGGACACAGTCGGACAGTTATCACAGGCATTTCCTAAAGAGTCCCCATCTAAGACAAAATATTGTACCCGATGGTTATAATAATCAATAACATAAACTTTGTTTGAACTAACTACGATTCCTTCCGATTTGTTAAATTGACCAATATTAGCGCCGTATGAACCCCACTTCGTAATAAATTGGCCGTGAGGATCTAATTTCTGTACACGATTGTTGTTACTATCAGCAACATAAATATTACCATCAGTATCAACAGCTACTCCACTAAAAGAATATACCCACCCACCAGTTTCTAAATTAAACTCTCCATCACCTAATCCAGTAGAACCTAATTTATTGACAAAATTTCCTGCAAAATCATAGATATAAATAGAATTATCGCTACCATCAGCAACATAAACTAGATCATTAGAATCAATGCCATCAGATGAATCTACTGCGATCCCATGGAAGAAACCCGTACCGCTAAATTTAGACATAAATAAACCATTGGAATCAAATTTCTGCACACGATTATTACGACTATCCGTAACGTAAACATGATCTAAACTATCAACAGCAACTCCGTTAGGTTGATTAAACTGTCCATCCCCCGCACCATTAGTACCCCACTTGGTAATAAACAAACCATCAGAAGTAAATTTTTGCACGCGATAATTCCCGCTATCAGCTACATAGATATTATTAGAAGAATCAACAGCGATTCCTATGGGATTATTAAACTGACCATCCCCGGCGCCGCTAGTACCCCATTTAGTAATAAACACGCCATCAGAAGTAAATTTTTGCACACGGCGATTATTACTGTCAGTGATGTAAACATTGCCTAACGAGTCAACAGCAACACCTCTAGGACGATAAAATAGTCCATTAGCCGTTCCTTTTGACCCAAATGCAAAGGTTTGAAAATTCTCTTGAGTAGGATTAGGAGTGGTCAAACAATTATCTGAAGGGTCTATAACTCCATCACTATCTTGGTCTTCTATTCCACAAATTGAAGAACAACCATCCCCATTATCACTAGAATCACAGAAACGATCACTGCCACAACCATCATCACAAGTTTCAGTCCCTTCTATAAACCTATTCCCGCAGTCCTGAACATCGCAAGCATCACCCATCATATCACGATCAGTATCTGTTTGTAAAGGATTTGCTGAGCTAGGACAGTTATCTACATTTCCACACCGCCCATCGCCATCTATATCATTCAAAGGATCTAAAGGACAGGTATCACAAGCATCTCCTAAAGTATCACCATCAGTATTGAGTTGGTTACCGACTCCTAAAATTGCTGCTTGATCTAATCCATTAGCTACCGAAGGACAATTATCTAAAAGACAGGTATTAGAATACTCGGGATTGCCATATCCATCAGTATCAGTGTCCGTGCAAAGATCGCAAGCATCACCAATACCATCCCCATCAATATCAGCCTGATCTAAATTAACAATCAAAGGGCAATTATCTGAACCACCGCAACTAGCTCCAGTTTGACCAGGATCGCAAATTCCATCATTATCATCATCGACATCACAGGCATCTCCTAAATTATCTGTATCATGATAAGCCTGATCGGGATTAGAAATATCTTCGCAATTATCGACACCAGTACAAGATTGAAGTGGCATCAAATGACGACTAGTAAGATCATTAATAAATAGGAAATAGGTGGTATCTAGATCACAGAAATCATCCCCATCATCGTCTTTATCACATTTATCGCCAAAACCATCATGGTCAGTATCTTTTTGGGTATTCGGCATATACTGGCAATTGTCATCACATCCTGCAGTCGAAGTTTGACTAATACATTTATTATCACCTATTGTTCCGCTTCCATCCCCGTCATCTAAAATACCATCATTGTCATCATCTGGATCACAAACATCACCTTGGGTATCTAAAATGATTTGTTTTGGAGGAGTAGGCTCGATGATCTCATCACCTATTTGAGAATCATAAGGAACTAATGGATTTGAATTAAAAATAGCATTAATATATTCTTCATTATTTAATTGATTTGTATTTGCATTTAAAGGGCAATTATCAGCAGGATTACAGATGGTATCGAAGTCAGGATCAAGACAATTTTCACAGACGTCACCGATACCGTTGCCATCAGAATCTACTTGGTCAATATTCGCGGTTGTACGACAGTTATCATCACAGCCAACGGTTAAAGTTTCGCTACAGTAATGATCTCCAATTATTCCACGTCCATCCCCATCATCTAAAATACCATCACCATCATCATCAGTATCACAAGCATCTCCTGGCAATATAAATCCGGCATCATATAAGCGTGAAGCATATGGTATGATCTCTAAGTCCCTATCTGAGTTTATCTGATTACAATCATCAGGAATCCCATCACCATTATGATCAACGCAGGTTAAGAGAGATGGAGCAGCATTCTTTACATATCTACAGTTATCATATTTATCACCTTCGATATCAGTAACAGAGTTATCTAGAATAACACAATCAGTCTCTAAATTGCCTTGAGGGATACACGATTCAAGAGTTATCACCCAATTGTTCATTGCACAGGTACACTGACCCCTATTATTAACACAATTACTACAAATTCCATCCGCATCCGCATCCCTATCACAGACATCACCCAACCGAGGATTACCCAACAAATCTTCAGTAATAATATCGATATTTTTTTGATCATAGTTAGAAACAGACGGACAATTATCCATTCCATCAGGGATACTATCACCATCACTATCTAAAACTTCACAAACATCCCCCACTCCATCTCCATCTGTATCTAATTGATTAAGATTAGAAACAGAAAGACAATTATCGCAACGATCACCGATTCCATCGCCATCTTGGTCTGATTGATCTTGATTATAATTATCTCCACAATTGTCACAAACATCACCTACACTATCACGATCGCGATCTTGTTGATCAGCATTAACACTGGTAGGGCAGTTATCGCAAGCATCCCCTAAAGGATCAGAATCAGAGTTAATTTGAGTAGGATTACTAATAGTTAGACAGTTATCATCACAGGTAGTTAGTAAAGAACTGCTGCAAAGACTATCGCCTAAAACAAAATTTCCATCACCGCTATCTTTAATCCCATCTGTATCTGTATCCTGCCAAACACAGGAATTAGTACAAGCATCAGCATTGTTATAATTACCGTCATCACAAGTTTCACCAACTTCACTTTGCAAGATAGTATCACCGCAGTAGCCAGTAATAACACAAGAAGTAGAACAATAGTAGCCCAGATTAGAAACTGCATAATCACATTCCTCACCCACTGCTGAATCTACAATCCCGTTACCGCACATTGAAGTATCAGAAGTACAAACTAACGGACTGCCACTACAAGACCAGCCGGCTTCAATTTGACAAGTTCTAGCTGAACAACCATCACCACTAAGTGTATTGCCATCATCACACTCTTCTCGAAAATCTAAAGCGCCATTGCCGCAAACATGTACAACTGCTTCACCATAGATACTCATGATATCTAAATAACTTAAAGCATAATCATATAATTTAACTTCATCGATACTGCCTTCAAAAAAAAGATAAACATTATCATCAAAACTATCAGCACCAAAATTTACTTGCCAGTTGTTGTAAGGGATACCAGAAACTACTTTTGTTCCTGAAGCAACTTCCTGTCCGTCGGAATATAGTTTCATGGTACTGCCATCATAAGTTGAAGCGAGATGATGCCATCCACCATCACGAAGATCATTACCTGAAGTAGGACCAATCACCTTGTTTTGACCAGTTCTAGTTTGATAATCTCCTAGCCTAAATCTAGGAAGACCAGAACCATCAAGATAGACGGAGTAACCTTTACTTTGGGTTATATCTCCTAAACCGATAAGATATTGATCAGCTGCTGGCAAGGGAATAGTATTCGTCTTAAAAAAAATAGACCAAGTTAATTGCGGTTGTTGTAATATCGAGTTAGACGGTAATCTAAAATAATTATAGTAAGAACTAGAGCCTTCTGTAGTAATTGGTAAGTTTAAAGCAGAACCGAACAAGCCATTCGGATTATAAGAGACAGAATCATACAAAATAGGAACACCAGAACCATATTCAATAGTTGTTAATCTTTTGTAAACTTCGCCCCGATCATTAGGACCTTCTGAATCCAAAACACTACCTTCAAATTCCCACCATGATACTAAATCATGTTCTAATGCACAATAAGAGTAGCAGCCATCTCCATTGCGAACTTGGCATAATTGGTCTCCTGTTTGTGTTGAACATTGAGAGTCTTGAGTACAAGAGGTAATCCCATCTGCACATTGTTTGCCATTATCACATTCCTCAAATAAGTCATATACATAACCATCACCGCAAATGAATGATTGACAATAGTTAGTACAAGCATCATCATTGTTATTATTCCCATCATCACATTCTTCATCTGCTTCAATGAGTCCATTTCCACAAAAGGAACATATTGAAGGCATACCATCACATAGCCAACCTAATTCAGTTGTACAAGAACTAGAACATCCATCACGATTAGCAGTATTGCCATCGTCACATTGTTCCCAAACACCCATAATACTATCCATCTGCCCATTGCCGCAAAGAGTAGTACATATTGAGGGTAAACCGGAACAACTCCATGCGCGTTCAATAAAACAGCTAGAGGAACAACCGTCACCACTAAAATAATTGTTATCATCGCAATCTTCTGTAATTGAGATTATTCCATCGCCGCAAATACTCCTACAAGAACCAGATCCAGCTCCAGAGCAAGTCCAACCTGATTCGATCTGACATTGTTCTTCAGGAATAAGACTCATTGAACAACCATCATTGCTTCTCTGATTTCCATCATCACATTCTTCAGCGCCAGCAATAATCCCATCTCCACATAAAAGAGCAAAACAAGCACCAACAGAAGAACAATACCAACCAGGCTCAACTTGACAAGTAGAAGAACAGCCATCGCCATTATTCTTATTTCCATCTTCGCATTGTTCAGAAGCAATATTGCGATAGCCATCGCCACAAGTATTTAATTGACAGGTATTAAGGCAAGAATCGTCATTGAATAAATTATTATCATCACATTGTTCATCATCAGGTGTTCCGGAAGTGCCATCCTCCCCTCGAAGTTGAGTTATTCCATCTCCACAAATAGCTTTTTTGCATAAGTTGGTGCAACGATCAGTATCCCTATTTTGACAAGAATCTAAAGAACAGCCGCCACATCTCATACCTGTGTTTTGACAATAAGATCCAAAAGAACTATCCACACAGACATCATCAGAAGCGCAGCAAGAAATCCCACTGGAACAAGTTAACCCATCATCACATTCCTCAGGAAACGCAACAATACCATCCCCACATCCACCTGGAATAGAAGTACAAACAGAAGGATTACCATAACTGCAACTCCATCCGGATTCAACATTACAAGTAGCACTGCATCCATCACCATTCACTAAATTCCTATCATCACATCCTTCTAATAGACTAAAGTCATCAGCAACTTCTAGATCACCATCTCCACAGATGACGGGATGACATGAAGTTCTAGAACCACTGTTACAATTAAATCCATCCTCCAACTGACAAGAAGTTGAACACCCATCGCCACTCCTAAACAAACAAGTACCATCCCCTATTCCAGTACATTCTCTATCAACAGAACAAAATGCGCCATCTGAACAGGTCTTCCCATCATCGCATTGTTCATCCCATTCTAAATTACCATTGCCACAACTATCCGTGCAGATATTATTAGGACATATCCAGCCCGGTTCTACAATACAAGTAGAAGAACAGCCATCGCCATTAAAATTGCAAGCACTACCATCCCAATAAGTAGCAGTAGTACAAATAAAACCAGAGGAAGTGAAACCGCCATTATCGCATACCTCATTAGCATCAACTTGAGCATTGCCACATAGATTAACCGATTCTTGCTGAAATAGAGCCTGAACTGCGCTCCTACTAAGAGCAGAGGCATAGATTCTTTGTTCATCTAGTTCACCAGCCAGACCAACAGGATTTAAATAATTACCACCACAATTCAAGCATAGGACATTATATTGTTCAGGCCCATCAAGAGAACCATAATCAACAGTTGTAGGTGTGGAAGATGTTCTAAGTGAAGAAAGTGCATTGGACATTGACCTCTCACCATTAACATATATATTCATAACATATCCATCAAAGGTTCCAACTATCTGATTCCACCCGTTAGAAATTCTTTCTATGCTATAAACCGTCTGTAACCCCATCTCTACAGTATCAATGCTAAAACCAACATGATGATCATCGGTAATGAATATATAATATCCTTTGCGCATACGCGAAAGTAAATATCCAGGGTTATTGGTTTTCACCCATGTAGAAAGAGTGAAGCTTGGTTCATCTAGAAAAGTATAAGATCCTAAAAACAGGTCTACTTCAATATTTCTAACAAATGCAACCTCATTACTAGTACTACTCAATTTTTTGCCAGAAACACCCCCATCAGCTGTTACAGGTACTGGAGGAAAAGTAGATGTACTTGGAATAAGATCCTGCAAAATAGGATCAGAATTATATAAATAACTTGCATTTCCCGTCCAACCAAGTTTAGGTCTAGAATTTATCAGTTGACTAATTTCTGTTGGGACAATATGGGTATCAAAAATATCTTCAAATTTCCACCACCCAATAAGATTATAACATTCTGAAGATAAACCATCTGCGGAATTTATTGAAAAACAGTCCCAATCAGATTCAACTAAACAGATACTGCTGCATCCATCACCATTAGCAGTATTCCCATCATCACATTCTTCCTCCGCCACAATATTACCATCGCCACATACAGGAGTAGATTCTACAGCTTTCCCTGCTACCGCTTCTCCAAACAACCCTGTCCACCACTGCCCTAGCCTGCAGATAAGATTACATTCTTCAACAGGAATATTTTCTCCAGAAGAATTTTCTGCAGTCACGATCGTCATTAACAAAGTTAGCACTACTAAAAACAAACCTGAGATAAACACCTTCTTTTGCACGTTCAGTTCCCTCTGATGAAGATAATTATGATGCATTAAGATAATGATGACGCCTCAATTTGATGATGGTTCAAAAAAAGGCTAAATGGTTCCCTAAAGAACCACAGATTTCCCATCGCTATGATACTAAGCCCAACACAGTTTAATGATCCAAATATGATTTCACTAGTTTATTGACTTTGGAGATATATCCGATCCGATCTGTAGCAGTAGGGTTCACTTTTAGTTCATAAGCAAGCATCTCCTGCCTCATTTTTTCATCAAAACCAGTTTTTGTTAAAAAGCAATTATTAGTAGAACAATCCCAACCATCTTCTACTTCGCAAATAGCAGAACATCCATCCCCACTCAAAACATTGCCATCCCCACAATCTTCTGCGTTGGCATCAGTTTTTGCACAAAAATGAGAAATAACACCTTCTTTAGAACCATCAGCAGTTCCTTTTCCAGATAGGTTCTTATTAAAACTTAAAAATAATACAAATAGTATTAAGACGCATAATAGAATAACCCCAACAATAACTTTTTGTTCCACTTTTTTAGCCATCTGTATCACCACACCAAATTATAGAGGTAGAAAGTCAAAAGCATTTATATACCTGTCGGTGCTAGTTTCAGTAAAAGCTATGATAAAAATAGTAGAATATGCTAGTTTCAGTAAAAACTATGGTAACAACAGTAGAATATATTACTTCACTTGCAATTCTTGAAACATCCGCTCTACTTCCAGACTACTCCAGCCGGTCTTGCTCATGAGGATATTTCGAATATCATTAACAGAACTTCCCGCTTTTTTTTCCCGCAGGATCCAACTCCTAAGAGCATCATAATTATAAGCTTCCTTTTCCTTATGGAAATAATGCCAAATGATAATTCCGAGCATTCCAAAAATAATAACTGTTAGAGAAACAAAAATAAGATAAAGAGAAAATTTATCTAATACCTTTTGATTAGATGTTTCAGTTGCTTCATCTATCAGAATATTTTGGTTTGGAGAATCATAATATGATGGGGAATCATAATATGATATTGAGATAAAAAAGGAGACAATAATTACTATCATTAATAGTCCGACTACAAAAGTTTTATTGACTTCCCTACCAGAAGTTAATCTTATTCTTTGTGGTAGATTTAATTTATGCTTAGCCATAGTATCACTATTAACAAAGGATACGAACTTAAAATATCCTACTTAACGTATTGTACTTAAAATATTCTACTTCAACTAAATTTAGATGATAGTTCTTTCATCACTCGAGCAATATCTTTAGATGTCCATTCAGTATTGCGTAACATGCTTTTTATTTCTGAATCAGAAGTTCTTAACCTTCTTTCTTTTTTGATCCACTCCTTTAATTCGTTATAATTATAATTATCAGTTGTTTTGTGCCTTAAAAATAAGAGTATCAGGAGTACGGTAATCAACAAAGCAAAAGCGATTCCTACTACAAGCAGGGATATATAATACCGTTCAAATCCTTTGGTTCCAACTGGTGGTTGAACAGCTGGTTCAAAAGGCTTAGGCTGACCAGCGAGTGGCGCATTCATAATTATCTGTGCTGGGATGGTTAAACTGCAACTTCTTTTTTCTTCTGGCCTATACAGATTAGTCATGCATTGATGCTCATCTACACATTTCCTTATTTGTAATCCATTTTTACATTCATCCCAAATACTACAGACCCATGATTCTTGACAAAGATTACAGGTTTTCACCTCAATTTTATCTTTTTTATTGCATCTCACATCATCACAAACTCTGGACTGCTGTAACGTGCTGTTGCATAAGCTCCAGGAATCACATTTCCATTCTGAAACACAGCCCCCGCCAGATCCACCTTGTTGCGAAGGTGAAACCTCGTCACCATCTTGGCTATCACCATCTTCTTCTCCATCTTCTTCTCCACCATCTTCATCGCGATCATCCTCCGAAGGAGTTACTACTCTCTGAATATTATTTATCTCTACAGTTTCAGGAAACATGTTTAACCCATTTAGTGTATCAAGCATTTCTAAACTAGTAAACTTAAGAGAGACAATTTCTGGAATATTAGAGATATCAGTTAGAATAGCTACATCAAATCTGCCTGTTTTAAAGGAAGCATTATCTAAATCTGCTGCGCTAAAGATTAGTTTATCAGCCTCGCAATAGGAATCTTGATAAAGCCAGCCTAAACTAGTGGTAGTAGTAGGTAACTGATTTGAGCTACAGATAGAAAATCCGGGGGTAATTGATTCTAAAACAAAATATATCCCATTAGTCTTATTATCTAAAATATTTGCAGAGATATTAAATTCATTTTCTCTTGAAGTAATCTCTAAAGTATAACCTGCAGAAGTTGATGCAGAAATAGCTTCCCCAACTAATTTACCAGGAAAAAAAGAAAAGAATACAAAAATAATTAATGCTGCAATTGCTAATATCCCAACTATTAGTGGTTTTTTCTCTTCTTTAGGAATGCTATACTTTTTTTGTGGCGGATTTAATGATTTCATGTAGTTCATTTTTTTGAAATTTAGTTTATTGAGTTTGTGTTTTAATTTTAGTTTAAGTTTGATTTAGGTTATTTTTCCACCATATCAGTTTTGAATAAGTAAATCTACGAAATAATTTCTCTCTACGAAATAATTTCTCCTATCTGCCTGCTTATCGCAGCAATAAACCTCATCTTTTCAATAGCAGTAACTCTTGGATACATCGCAAGGATATCTCTAAATTTCCCCTTATATTGTTCAACGCTGCAGCCTTTGGAGTCTATTGGAACATTTATTTCAGTACCACTGCATTGGTCTAAGTAATCTTGGATAGAATCTCCATCATTATCAGGACTTTCTTCTCCATCCTTACAGCCATCAGAATCAGCATCATTAGTTGAATCTGAGATCCAAAACATAACACCTTGAGGACAAACATCTAAAATAGTACCGCCATCATTTAAATCATTAACACCATCATTATCATCATCAGGATCACAGGCATCACCGCCATTAAAATCAGAATCGTGATTATCTTGGTCAAAATTAGCTACTAAAATACAATTATCACAACTATCCCCACGTCCATCTTCATCTACATCAATCTGATCATCATAAGATATATGAGGACAATTGTCAAAACAAGGACAGTTTGCTGGATTACTTGCACAAGTAATTAAATCCTCATCACCTGTACAAAAATTATCTTCAGCTTCTACATAATTCCCAAGAGCATCAATAAATCTATTTGGAACTCCATCATTATCGCGATCTAAATCACACTCTGTCCCAATACCATCTAAATCACTATCCCCTTGACTAGGATTTCTAACAGTAGGACAATTATCACATAATCCATAAAAACCGTCATTATCAACATCAGAGGTACCATCAGCAGAAGTGATAGTAGGATCTATAGGACAATCATCATCCATATCATGTACACCATCCCCATCAGTGTCATCTTCACACGCATCTCCTAATAGATCACCAGTAGCGCTATCAGTATTCTTTTGATTGCAAACATTATACTCTAAGATGCTAAATTCACCATCTCCATCGCCATCGCAAGATATTGCAAAAGATTCTTGATTTCTACCATCCCAATAACCATTTTTAACATCAGCACAATTATCAATATCATCTGCAACTAAATCACCATCCGTATCTGCCCCAGTACTACAAATGGAAGGTTCGCCAGAACAAACCCAATCATCTTCTATAAGACAAGTATCAGAACATCCATCAGCAGGAGCCAAATTATTATCATCACATTGTTCTATTATTATTGGTAAGCCCATATCCCTAAGCCACCCAGACTCAACCATTAGAAATTGATGAGATGAGTCATAAATTACTCCCTTCCGTTCATCATTGCGTTCAGTTAAAGTAACTGAAAGCACTGTTCCAGAACAAGTAAAGGGAGAAAGATAATAAGAGTCGATAACGGAATTACACTCAAACCCCACATCAAAACTTAATTCATCACCAACTAAACTAGGGTTAAAATTAGAGAGGTCGATGATACCAACTCCATCTATTAGAAATTGTGAATTGACATTTACAGCAAACTCGTCAAAGAAAGTATTTCCTGAAACTGCAATAGAATCGCCAGAAGCAGTTATCTGTTTACCAACGGAGTCATAAGTTACACCTGGGGGTAAATTTATGACTGCATTTCTATTTTGATCTATCTCAACATCAAAAAAATTTGGAACAAACAGAAGTTCTCCTACATCTAAACTGATCACTGCATCTTCTTCGGAAGGGTTATGCTGCGAATAGTCAAAGGTAAAAACACCATTATTATAAATTAAATTAAAAGCTAGCTGTCCATTACCACAAATAATAGGAGGTGTAAATTCCGCTTTACCGGTAATTACTCCATCCTTATTAAAAAGGAAAAGTAATGATAAAACTAATAAAAATATAAAAAAAATAACAAAAATCCATTTTTTTGAGTAGTTGCTATGCAGTTTCATTATTTTCACTCTATCCCTAAAAATAGTTTTAACGGATTTTTAAAATCTGTAATTAATTTTTCTTTATTTCCTCTGTGTACTTGATTTACAATATAATTTGTTAAGATATTATCTACAATACTCATAAAATAATCATCCCCGCAAACATCAATCTGACTATCACAATCATTATCTTTTCCATCATCACAATTGTCATGTACAAGATTCTCTGCAATCCCTGGATGTATTGCATTATCATTATCATTGCAATCAAAAAATGAATTTGAGCCGTCATTATCTGCATCAGTTACCGTTCCGATATAATAAGTCCTGCTTTTTAGCTCGGTTGAAGGAGCTTGCCAGGTAGTTATAAATTTGTCTTGATATAACTCCACACTTGGCTTCTGCCCATTTTCAGCGATTAAGAACTCATCGGAATAAGCAGTACCATCAGGATTAAAAATTCTTCCGGCAATATCGCTATTATTCTGCCAGACCACCACAAGATAGTCCTCATTAACGGCTATTTTAGGAAGAGTTTTTGTGCCAGCAGTATTCCTATGTATTTGCATAGACCAAAGAAGAGGTCCTGTTATAGAATATCTATTTCCGATGATCTCAGAGTTAACACCACTTTGGTTTTCCCAGACTATAATAAACTCGCCATACCTACTTGTTGCAATTGCAGGGTTTCTTTGATTCAAATGAGTATTATCATTTACTAAAAATTCATCAAGAAGCGTATGTCCAGATGAATCATACCTTTGTCCATAAACACCTTTCCCGCTTCCATCCGGTCCATCCCAAACAACCACATAGTTTAAGCGATATGCACTGGCGTCCGGATTACCTTCTCCTTCTTCTATTTTAGTATTAATTAAGAATTGGTTGCCTAAAGCCATAACACCATCATTATCATCAACAGTATATATCTGCCCATAAACCCCATAATTATCTTCTAGACCTTCACCTTCCCAAATGACCATAAAATTATCATGAGCGTAAGCTATTGAAGGGTTCTTCTGTATATTAGTACGATATGAATTGACTCTGAACTCACTACCTAATTTACTTCCATCAGAATTTAACAGTTGTCCAAAAACCCCATAACTATCATCACTTCCTTTTCCTTCCCAAACAACAAAATAAATTTCATTTCCAAAAGCTACCGTAGGATTTTCCTGGACATTAGAGGTGTAAGTGTTCACTAAAAACTCTTCGCCAAGAGGCATTCCAAAACTATCACATCTCCTTGCATAAATACCTTTATTGCTTCCATCCTGGCTATAGCTATCCCAAACAAATAAGCAATAACCGTTTCCAAAAACAACTGCAGGATTTTCTTTATTAAAGACAGAAACTTCATTCACACTCAACACATCACTAATCGGAGCAAAATCTCCACCATAGACTGAACTAGCTAAAACTATCAGTACTAATAAACTGATCATCCTCTTTTTCATCTAAGAGCAACAGAACATTTCATTATTTATATAGTTGTCGATGAGTGAGAATAAAAATGTATTCAGAATAATTGTTAAAAAAAATACGCCACGGGTCGGATTTGAACCGACGATCCCGTAAGGGACGGGATTTTTGGCATTGCAGGCAAATCATAAGGACAAATTGCCCTTAGCAATCCCGCGCAATACCGGGCTATGCGACCGTGGCGTGAATGTGAGTAGTGATACTATTTTCAATATAGGTCGCGGCTAGAAATTGATGTTTAATTTCTATGCATGCGACCGTGGCATGAATGTGAGTTGTGATACTATTTTCAATGTAGGTCGCGGCTAGAAATTGATGTTTAATTTCTATGCATACGACCGTGGTGTGAATATGAGTAGTGATTTAATTATATCGTGGGACTGTATGTCCCACTTGAGTGAATTTGAATTCTAATATTTTGCGAACGCAGTGAGCCAAAAGATTAGCGAGCGTGGCGTGAATGTATTCTTAGGAAAATATTTTCTATTTAAATCTTCCTATAAAAATCCAAAGAGGAGAGAATAACCAAAAAAAGTATTTTTGGAAGTTTATAATTTAAAAAAAAACAACCAAAAACTTGGCATTATGAGTATACAGTAAGTATAATAAAATAAGTAGATTTATCAGGAGTTAGTTAGGAGTTAGTTAGGAGTTAGTTAATGAGTAGCGAACATTAATTTTATTCTAATTTTTTATCGCTACTATACTCTAAAATAACTCGCAGTTAAGATCGGAAGAGCGTCGTGTAGGGAAAGAGTGTTTGCGAAGGTGTAGAT
>CAZNUS010000013.1:0-41417 GCA_964576385.1 uncultured Methanosarcinales archaeon
TTCCATTTTATTTCAGCAACCACTGGTGGAAAATGAGATTTTATGCGGCAAATTGTGATCCATCATGCTGGAAAATAAACCCGTATTTCTCAATGTAATGTCTTAAGTTATCATCACTTAGCTTAGCTAAAATTTCAATAACACCCCTATCTTCTTGCTTTAAGATTGGTAACTTATTAGTTCCAGTTAGACAATTTCCTAAAACTAAGGTTTCATCAATAGTTGCTAAATATAGTTTATTTGTTTTAGCTATTCTTCTTTCTCTATGTCTTGGTGGACAATTATCGTATGGTTCTTCTCCCTTAGGGATAGGTTTGATCTTAGGCGCCCCCTTACGTTCGTTTTCCAGATACATTGACTCAACGGCTTTGCTGAAAAGGTCCAGATAGGCTTGCATATGTTGACGAACGTCAGAAGCTATGCCCAAATGATCAGCTAATATATGATAATACTGAAAAGCTCTAGCAATACTGACTGATCCAACCCTATCTGGCTTAACTTCATCTTCCTTCAAATCGTATGGTCCATGAACGGCATGGATTAATCCCTGTTCTAATGAACCATATTTACTGGCTCTTTCAAGAATGTATTTAGGTATAGATCTAGAAGCACACAGGAAAGGATTTCTATTTGCTACATCTTGATATGGTCCTTCTCTAAGGAATAGAGCTAGACTATGGCTAGCACTTCTTAGCTTTTGGAAATCATCTGTTCTATCTAGAAATGGCGCAATTCTGTCGCTTGCTAAACTACCACATAACGCTCCATCGTATAATGGAACTTGAAGAATATATCCTACGGTACGCTCTTCCATACTAAGAGTTTTTTTTCCTAAATTAGTCATAAGTAATGTTTTTTTATTAAACTTTAATAGCTTTTTGATATCGGGGACTATATTCCAAAGGATACTTCTCTCATCAAATTGTTCGAACAAGTATTTGTTCAAATAGTTATTCCTCTACCTATATCATAAAGTTTATTAAACCTTATATTTATCTAGATTTAAAGAATTAATAATAGTCTTAGTTTCAAAGTTAAGATAAAATAAACTAAATAGAATAAGTTAAAATCATAGTCTAATAGTAAATTTCATTAATTATTGAACATTTGTGAGATTTGCTAAATAGTAAATTGCATATAAAAAGTCCCATTATTTTTGCAATTTACTATGAGAGGAAAGGCTATTATCTTAAGGAGGAAAATAAAATGGTTACTAGCACATTTGGACAGTCGTTAGGAAATTCTATCGGTGAACGGTTTTCACGCAGTTGGGAAGTAGCTAAAGCTAGTTTTCATGTTATGCGCCAAGATAAGGAGATTTTATTATTCCCTTTATTAAGCAGTATATTTTCCTTTATCTTATTGTTGATATTTGTCTTGCCATTTTTCTTAGTAGTTTTTTTTGAATCAGAAGAGGTGTCTAGCGCAGCTCCCATCTTAGTCTATGGGGGCATTTTTATCTTTTATTTTTTAGTTACATTCTTTGCAATCTTTTTTAATGCCGGTGTAGTTCATATCGCTAAGACTCGTTTTGAAGGTGGTGATGCTACCTTTAAGGATGGGATCAAAGCGGGGTTTACTCATCTCGGTGCAATTATAAAATGGGCATTAGTTTCAGCTACTATCGGGTTGATTTTGAATGCTTTGGAAAGCAAAGCTAGGCAAGAGAAAGGAATTGGCGGGATCATTGCCCATATAGTCATAAGTATAGTGGGGTTGGCATGGGCAATCGTCAGCATGTTTGTAGTTCCAGCTATCGTTTTGAAAAATATCGGACCTTGGGAAGCATTGAAAAGCTCTGTTTCAGCTATCAAGAAAACCTGGGGAGAAAGCTTAATTCGGTTTTATGGGTTAGGGTTAATTCAAGGCGGGTTTATCTTTGTGGGAGTTATCGCTTTTTTTATTCCTGGGATATTGTTAGCATTCTTTTTTGGATCGCTGCTCTTTGGCGGGATTATGATAGGGTTGTTTACCTTATATGCAACCATTGTTGGAGTAATTTTTAGCTCTGCCAATACTATTTACAATACCGCGTTGTTCATCTATGCGGACACTGGAAAAGTTCCGAAGATATTTCCTCCGGAAGTGGTTAAGGGGGCATTTAGGAAGAAATGATTAGCTAATCTTTAAGTCGGATGTGTCTTCATGAAACAAATATTCAAAGAAGGAATTGTAAAAAATATTGTTATTATGCTATTCCTTTTCTTTAGCTTCTTTATAATAAATGATTATTTAGCAGCAATTACTCTCAGCGAAGCATTATTAGGAAATAGTTTAATAGCAGTTTCCATCGTTGCCGTAGTCGCTTGTTTTGGATGTTTTAGTTTTACTTACGAGAAAATTAAGTTAGACAATATTTTTTCACGTTATCTTGCTCACTTTACTACTGGGATATTGCTTTTGGTCATTGGAATATCGCTGATATTTACCTCTTTATTATTTAAGCTGGCTTTAGGTTATTTTTGGATTGTTGATCTAACATTAGCGATGCTTTATCTTGCTACTGTAGGGTATGATTTCTGGGATATGCTGAGGGTAATATAAGAGTAATCTTTTGTTAGATTTTATTTTACGCACGGAAAAGCAGAAAGAGCCGGACTTTAGTCTGGTTATGAATGCTCTTTCTATGCCTGCTTTTCCGGTGTCACAAAGTGCGGGGTTAAGAAATCGTCTCAGTTCAAGCCTCGACTTTTAAGCCGAGGTGAGACGATTTCCCGCAATTTCATGACTTTGATTAAATTCTACTTCATCATCTTGATCATATCAATCATACGACAGCTGTAACCCCATTCATTATCATACCAGCCAACAACCTGAACCAATCGGCCATTAACCATAGTAAATTCTGAGTCAAATATACAAGAATGGGGGTTGTTAATGATATCAGAGCTCACTAACGGTTCAATACTATATTCTAAAATTCCTTTCATTTTTTGAGCAGCATTACGAAATATTTTGTTTACTTCATCTACTGTTGCCATTTTTTTAACGATAGCAGTTAAAACAGTAATAGACCCATCAATAACTGGCACTCTTAGGGCCATTCCTTGGAAATGTCCTTTAATCTGCGGAATCGTTAATGGAACAGCTACTGAAGCGCCGCTGGAATGCGGTATAATGTTTACTGCGGCAGCCCTAGCGTTGCGAAGATTTCTATCTGGAGCATCATGCAATTTTTGTGTAGCAGTATAAGCATGGGTGGTGGTAAAGAAAGCAGTTTCTATACCTAAACTGTCTTGGATCACTTTAACCATGGGAGCAGTGCAGTTGGATGTGCAGGAGGCATTGGAAATTATTTGGTCTTTTTTTGAATCATAATCCTTTTCATTCACTCCTTTGATAATTGTCTTAATGCTTTGGTCTTTTGCGTCGGCGCTGAGCAGTACTTTTTTAGCTCCTGCTTTTAGATGCTGACTAGCCAATTCTTTTGTAAGAAAAAAACCAGTGCTTTCTACAACAAGGTCTACTTTGAGCTTTTTCCAAGGAAGCTGTGCAGGATCCTTTTGCGCAAATATGGGAATTTTTTTCTTTTCCACTATCAAAGAATCAGATGTGAATCCTATATCTACTGGAAATTTTCCGTGCACTGAATCATATTGTAGCAGGTGAGCCAGCGTTTTTGTGTCGGTTAAATCATTGATGGCAACAAAATTGATATTCTTATCCTGAAATCCAGCACGGAAGACCATTCTTCCTATCCTGCCAAAACCATTTATAGCTACATTCATCATAGTACACCTCTTTTTTTAAATATCTCATTTTAACCTATAGGAAATAACTTTAATTTTCGTATATTATTTGTTATTTTCTAACTAGTGAATCACAATGAAAAGCTGCGAATATTAGTGTGATTTGCTATAATTTAATCAATATTGTAGTTTAACTACTATTAAACATTAGTTACATTCACGTTTTAGAAAGATTTTGATATTTATTAATCTTAGGGTGTTATCTTATGAATTCTTAATGTTCTAAACCCAACACTCCTGGGGATTTTCTGGTCTTCAATCAAATCATTGCCAATAACTAGGCATTCTTTTGGATTAAGTTTTCTTTTTCTAATGAGTTTGAGCCAGAATTTTTTGTTATCTTTCTTGCATTTCGCATCGTCAGAAGAATAGATGAAATTGAAGGGCAGAGAATATTTCTTTAGGTAAAGCCTAATTGTTTTTCTAAAGGAATTAGATACTATACCTATAGTCTTTTCATCTTCTTTAAGCTTATTTAAGTGGTTAGCAACTCTTTTATTCAATGGAGGTTTTCTGTTTATCTCTCTATTAAGAATCAAGTAATAATCGTTCAACAGTCCAAATAGCTTACATAATTCTCCAGTGTCCCATCTCCCAAGCTTATTCTTCTTTAACCCATAATTTTTAGCTTTCTTGTTTATTTGGAAGTTGTTCAGATTCAGCTTTTCTTGGATTAAATTAATTATTTTTGAATACATTTTAGCGTAAATAGTCTCGTCAATAATAGTTCCATCTACGTCAAAGAGAATTGTTGTAACAGTATTACCTAGCAATCTTTTCATAAAACTCTTTTAACTTTAATCCAGTTTTCTGCAAACTATTTAACTCTTCTGCTTCTAACGGCCATTGCTCTATCTTTTCTATCCCTCTTTTTCCTAAAATGACTGGAACTCCCAATGAAACATCGGTTAATCCATATTCTCCTAAGAGATTAGCTGAACAGCACATCAACCTCTTTTGATCTTTAACTATCGCTTCCACCATATCAGAAGTATTGGATGCAGGCGCAAAAATAGTCGCTTTTTTCTTTTCAATAACCTTTAACGAGGAAACCCTTATCTTTTCCATTAGTTCTTGTTTTTCTTCTGCAGAAAATTGGCAGGATTCTCTGTCAATGCTTATTTTACTAAAAATAGGTATCTGATTTTCTCCATGCTCCCCTAAGACAAATGCTTCTACTTCTTTTTCTGGATGGCCTAAGCAAACTCTTAGTCTGGAACTGTCTAACTGGCCACCGGATCCAATAACTTTATTTCTGGCAAACCCTTGCTTAACGATGTGATGATTCATAATATCCATGGGATTTGTTAAGGTAATGATAATTGATTCTGGAGAGAATTCTTTTATTTTAGAGAGGATACCATCCATTATTTTTACATTGATAGCTGCTAATTCCAGCCGATCCTTCATATCAGGAGTTCTTGGTTTGCCAGCAGTAATAATAACTATATCGGAATCTTTCATCAATGGATAATCTCCCGACCATATTTTTGTTCTGTTTTTGAAAGGCAATGCCTGCAGGATGTCCAATGTGTTTCCTTCTGCTAAATCTGCTATGATGTCGATGAGAACCATTTCGTTGCAAAGGCCACGGGAAGCTATCTCGTAAGCAATGGCAGAACCTAAATTACCTGCTCCGATTACAGTTATTTTTACCATTATTTTTGGTTATGAATTATTCTTTTTAAAGCTTATTAAAGTATGGTTTCTTCGTACATATTTAGATGGCCAAGAGGCGAGCCTTGAATTACAGTAACAGTGTTTGTTGGTGGCGTGGCGCTCCTTTACGCACGGAAAAGCAGAAAGAGCCGGACTTTAGTCCGGTTATGAATGCTCTTTCTATGCCTGCTTTTCCGGCGTCACAAAGTGCGGGGTTAAGAAATCCTCTCAGTTCAAGCCTCGGCATCAAAGAAAATCGACTACTACCAGTCAATAGACTGGTAGTATGCTCGCCCTTCGGGCTCGGGTCGATTTTCTGGTTCTCATTTTCCACTTGATGTGAATCATAAAGATTACCACCAGTGAAATATCAAGTCACTAGCGTTCGTGAGTTGCTTTCAGCAACCACTGGTGGAAAATGAGATTTTAAGCCGAGGTGAGACGATTTCCCGCACTTTCATGACAATATAACTATGATGACACAGAAATAGTCCCCATATAAGAGGAGCGCAAGGAGAACGGGCAACTATCTTTTATATCCGATTCTGTTTAGGAAAATATCAATCTGATTTTCCCCAGATTCTGTTCTAAAGCTACTATACGATGAAGATTCAAGAGTTTTCCCTTCAAGAAAAGCAACCCTGCCATTAACACCATTAAAAAAGTATAATCTTGTTAAGATCCTTGCTTTTTCTTCATCAGGTTGATTAGGAACACTTAATTGAAATGGAATTTGGGACATTCTTTCTGAACAGTATGCAATCACATTATAAGGATTAGAATAATCTGTGCGAGTTTGATCAGGTCCCCAATTTCTTGTGGTTGCATGTTCTACAATTTCCAAAAGCTCTATATCTTTTAACATATGATGTATCACTATGTAGTGGTCTATAAAGCTTTCGATTGCCCTTTCGCAAATTAGCCAAAACTAAAATTGATTATAACCAGAGCTTTAGCCTAATTAAATATTTAAATAAACCCTTATTCTTTATTTTATGCTTGAAAGTAAAATAATCATAGGGGGAATAGCTTTTTTCCTCTTTCTTCTCGGATATATCCTGTATGTCAAAGATATATTTCGGGGAAGGACAAAGCCTCATGCGTTTAGTTGGTTGATATGGAGTGTCTTAGGGGGAATTGTTTTTTTTGCTCAAATCACTAATAATGCAGGGCCAGGGTCATGGGTAATAGGATTGTCTATGAGTGCCAGCTTCTTTGTTTTTATTCTTTCTCTTAGAATGGGTGAAAGAAATATTACCCTATCCGATACTGTCAGTTTGGCAGGGGCAGGTTTTGCCTTATTTTTATGGTATTTAACAAATAACGCATTGATCTCGGTGATATTAGCTACTGTCATAGAATTATTTGGATTTTATCCTACGGTGAGAAAATCACTTTATAAGCCAGAACAAGAAACTGCTATGATGTATGCTTTGACTGGCTTTAATCTTGGTTTATCTCTTTTAGCGCTGGAAAATTATTCCCTAGTGACCTATTTATATCCCGCTTCATTAGTGCTGATGAATTTTTCTTTTGTTGCTTTATTATTGATCAAAAGAAATAATATTAAGCTATAAGAAAATGCATTCATTTTTGTACATTTATGTTAGTTACAGGAGAGGAAATTAATATTCTAATAGCCAATGAGTAATTTCCTCTGGATATAGCGCCGGAGAAACTATGCTTATTTACTTCCGCCGCTATACTTCATATCTTTTTCTAATAAGCAAATATCTTTTCTGATGCGAAAAAATAATGATCTCTAAAGTCATTTGCTATATCTTTTTAAATAATGCTCTTTCTCTGTAGTCTATTAATAATGGGATCTATCACCCTCAGTACCTTGAGTGAACTATCTGGCTGTGTCTATATAGATGCTTCTATGACTAATAGGGACCATTCTGTTGACCGCCATCATGTTACTGGTTATTTTCCAGGGAACCAGTCTATCGCAGAGCGATTGGGAAAGGCAAAATCTTTTTCTGATATATCGTATAATGTCCTATTTCGTCAGTTGACATTTTCTGAGTTATTATGCTCAGCAATTTCAACAAATCATAATGTCCTAGCTTCTCCTTCAGTTGTTCAGGAAATGAAACCATTTCTTGATCATTTATATCGATGTTTGGGCTATTTATCTACCAAATCTTCTTCCCAAAGATATGGGAAAAAAGCTAAATGGCTACAGGACATATGCGATATCCAGCGAAATATCTTTGGAATTTTAAATGCTAGAGTTCCTGAAGAGACTACTTTATCGGGAGAGATATCAAAATACTTGCAAGCTAGAAGAATGCATCTTTCTCCTGATGAGGATTGGCACAGAAAAAGTGGCGTCGTTAGGGAAGATACTTCTGTTGCAGATGCAGAGTTAGTGGCTTATGCTTTAGCAGAATCTGTTGTAAGGGACGAAACTCATAAGCCAATTGCAATTGTAACGGGTGATATTGATGTGGTAAATTTAGTTCGGAACTGCTTTAGAGAAGTTGCTTTAGCCAGGATACCCAAGGCTCTAGAAGATTTAGTCGGAAAGTCTCCAATCCAGGTTTATTTTCCTAATGATCCTAGTTGGAGTAAGGACTTATCTGTGCATCAAGTTTGGCCAGAAGAAGTATTAGCTGTACAATAATAATACTAATAATACCACTAATACAACTAATAATAAAAGTAAAAGTAATAAGAATAATAAGAATAATAAGAATAGTCTACTCCTATAAAAGGAATGATCCTTATATTAAAAAGTAAAATGATAATAATATCAATACTAATACCAATAAAAATACCCATAATATCATTTTGAACAATGTGCAGATCATGAATCCAAGACAAATTCCAACAACAGAAACGATGGTCTTTAAGAAAGAGTTTATAGAGAGATATTCTGCTTTAACCGAGTGGGAGGAATTTAAGAAATATTCCTTATCTTTCTTAAGAAGAAGCATTCGAGTAAATACGTTGCATGGATCTGTTAAGGAAATAACAGATAGCATCAGTAAAAAAGGATGGATACTAGAACAAATCCCTTGGTGCAAAGAAGGATTTTGGATTGAACATGAGGGTATTGGAGAAGAAAAAAGAAGGGATGTAGGAAATCTGTTAGAGCATCAACTAGGGAAAATCTATGTGCAGGAGGCCGCGTCAATGATCCCTCCATTAGTGTTAAATCCGCAACCAGGAGATTTAGTCTTGGACTTATGCGCAGCACCAGGAAGCAAGACTACGCAGATGGGGATGCTGATGAATAACAAAGGTCTTATTGTGGCTAATGATTACAAAGGTGCAAGGTTACAGTCATTAGGTATAAATGTGCAGAAAAGTGGTTTAACTACCATCATCATTTCTTTAATGCATGGAAAAAGATTTTATGGTTTTCAATTTGATAAAATCCTGGTTGATGCGCCTTGTTCAGGCACGGGAACGATCAGGAAGAGCCTGAAAACGATAAACATCTGGAATCCGGCAATGATCACCAAACTAGCTCGACAGCAGAAGGAATTGTTAGAGAATGCTTTTAATAATCTTCGAGATGGCGGAGAGCTAGTCTATTCTACTTGTTCAGTTGAACCGGAAGAAAATGAAGGTGTAGTAGATTTTTTGTTAAAGAAATATCCATCTGCAGAAATTGTAAATGTAAAGCTGCCAGGGTTGAAATTATCTTCACCTATTACGAAATTTAAGGATGTAGAATTTGTTCCTGACGTGAAGCATTGCTTACGGATATGGCCCCAAGATAATGATACCGAAGGGTTTTTTATTTGTAAAATTATAAAAAAGCCATGAATTTAGCTATTTCTTGGTAAAATAATAGAACCATAGACTATTGGTTTAGTATTTATCAAAATAAGGAGTACATTACGTATTTACTATTGAGAGACAAAAAATTTTTAAACCCAGCTTCATAAACAAATGTATGGGTAAAAATAAAATTCAAAGAAGAATTGAACCGATCTCCCAAACTACTATCGATTGCAGAGGCCTTGAAGAATTATTTGGGGAAGAGACTATGGACGCACTCTATCATACTCAAGGACAGATGTTTAAAGGCCGACCAGAAGAGGAAAAATCAGAAGCATGGAGATTTAATACTGCTAGCCTTTGGTTAGCTAAAGCGTTAAGAGTTGGTAAAATTGCTGAAGGATTAGTTAGCCAGTACGGACTTCAGGGAGTAGTTGAAGCTGGATGTGGTCTTGGTATTCCATCGGCATATCTGAAACGGCAAGGAATATCAGTCTATTCTTTTGATAAAGAGGCTATTTTTGCGGGGATTAAACCTGAAGAACAATCGCATCTTAAAACAGTTTCTGAATTTCTATGGGAACTTATTGGAGTGCCTTTTGAAATTGCTCATCGAGAATTTGATGACGTTGCTTTGGAACAAAGAGCAGGAGTCTTATACATTGCCGATTCTCCTGCAGGGTTTGGGCGAAAGTTTTTAGACTTTGTTTTAGCAGCTGAGATTCCATTCGTTTATGTTCCTTCCCATCGAGAAATAAGGGGGAATAAGAAACATCCTTCATATGGAGAAAATCGAAACCTGACTAGGGGACAAGTCTTATTAGAAGTGGGAAAAATTGAATCTAATGGTAAGTTCAGTGTTTCTGTTGAAGATTTGCCTTACCAAGAACCACTATTTCATGCAGCAATAATTGGCATACCTTACTCTATCACTTAATTATAAATTATTTTTAATTTCTTTAACTTGTTCATTGGTAAAGTTGATTATATTTTTTTAGTATTCTTTATTTCTTTACAAAAGCATTGCTTATTTTTTTAACTGAAAAATTCAGGCACTATGCTGAGACGGTAATGCCTGATAAGAATTTCTACTGTTTTTTTATCGCGAAGATGAGAAAGAAAACTGAATAAAACTAACCTTCCTTTTTTACAGCGTGTTTTTATCTACTTACACACAAGGAGTTTACTGTTCCGGGATTCTTGCAGGTGTCGGTAGTAGCATCTATTCCGTCGTTACAGTCATTATCTTGATTGCAAGATACTCCATTGGTAACTACTGCTGCTCCAGTTAAACCGCCATTTCCAATGACTATACCTACTACTACTACTATTAGAATTAATGTTACTATAAAAACTACTGACTTTACGTGATGTTTCATGCTTCACCTCAATAATTAAGGGAAAGAAAAGAAAAATATAAACCTTCCTGTCTATAATTTGACTTTAGTCCATCCAGAAAGGTATTTTTATCTCTTTATTCAAGATACATCTTTAGCCTATCCTGATCTAACTTCCAATCTTCTGGCAGTCTTTTAGTGGCTTTATAATATTTGACTAATCTCCTGATCTTGGAATCAGTTAACTGCAAGCCTCTTAGCGCAGTCCGATCCTGTCTGTTTTTTTCCATATGAGCTTTGATGGCAATCATCTTTCGAATTAAACTTTGGATATCTTCCGGTATTTTCTTGAGAAGGGAATTTTCTATCATAACCTTAGAAACACTTTTACCAGTCAGCGCTTTTACGCTATTTATACCGTAGGTGTCCCTTAGTATAGCGCCTATCTCGGACATGCTCTTTCCAGATTTAGCTAATTTTATAATTAATTTTTCTACTTCTTTTTCTTTATACGGCGCCCAGGAAGGTATTTTTTTAATAGGTTTCTTACTTCCACTTTTACCACGCGCTCTTGAATGCATTCTTGCCATTTTTGCCTCTCTATCTATTTTCTTTAAAATCGGAGAAGAATGTTTACATTTCTCTCCAGCACGAGCAAGCTGCCGTGAGCATACTATTTTACTCTTATTTCGGCTTGTACTTACCGGCTCGTCTCTTGAATTTAATGTAAATTTATAGTCTTATTTAAAAATGTTTGGAGGAATTAGATGTTTTGATCATAGTGTCTAACATACATATTAACTCACCAAACTGGCAGAGAGAATGTTTGCTAACGTTCTATCAACACGATGGTAGTTGTTAATAGCCTTTCTTAAGTCATCTATACTCCCGGCATGGATATACGCTTCTGCCGCGCTAGGCAAGAAACTTTCGTCACGTTTGGAGAACTCATCACCAATCATTCGCCAATATTCGGCAGTCATTAATGGTATGCTCGCTAATTTAATGATGAGTGTCCCTGCTTGTTCATGCCTCTCTATTCTTTGTAAGACATCTACAATTGCTTTTTTTAACTCGTCTTTATCCGAAGCCTTATGGATATTTTGCAAGATAGCATCGGCCTCCCATCCCATAGGCAGGTTTTTTTCCACCAGTCCAAATTTCTTTTGATATTCTACAACTGCTTTTTTGTACATATTCATCGCCATTACTCCCTGGCCCATCTGGTTGTAACAATCGGCAACACGCTCCCAAAGCTGAGCAGATTCATATAATTTTAAAGCCTCGCTATATTTTTTATTTTGGAATAATACTTCTGCATCAACTATTTTTCGCTGCCGCTTGGAGAGCTTTTTCGACTTTGATATCTTTTGCAGTGCTTTCCTTGCTTTATCAGGTTTCTTTGCTCTTTCCCACGCCCTTGCTGCGTTTGCCCAATCTCCTGCTTTTTCATAGCATTCTGCACTTCGATTGGCCAATGGACTCATTTGAGCAATCTTTATCCAGGCCTCTTTTTCAGGGTATCCCGCCGTTCGCAGTAATTGGTATGCAGAATTGCGACGATAGATCCAAAGTCTATGCTGAATATTTTGAGGGTTATAATGGTAGTATTCATCTACGTGTAGAATTATGTTGGCAGATTGTATTAAACAAACCTTGGCCCCTGTTTTGTCGCCTGCTTTTAGAAAATATTTTATTGCTTCCCGATAGATGGATTCTCTTTTAAGAAGATCAGCATAATCCGCTTGAATTTTATACAGCCGCGCAACTCTCAAATAAAGGCGGGCTTTGATATAATTTTGAATAGCGGAGGGTATATATGATATTAACTTTATTTCAACGCCTGTCTCTCTTGCTCGTTGAGATGCCCCCTCATAAAACTCCCCGGCTTCCATCCAATAACCTGCCCTTTCATAATTTTCGGCAATATTAGTGTAGCTGATATCTCTCATGAATGGATGATCAAATCGCCTCTTTATTTCTAACTGATCAAAAAGGTAAAGTAAAGTGGGGTTATTGGTGCAAATTGGTCCATCAACGCCTCGCGGGTGATAGACTCCATACAACATAATATTCATGGCTTCCATTTGAGCTGCGGCAAGAAAAGCGCCCTTTTTTTCAAGATATTCTACACTATTTTCTGCGACTTTTGAAGAGCACCATCGATCGAGAAATAGTTTAAAAACTTCTATATATACATCCTTCTTCAAACTTCTCTCATTCTTCAAGAGGTGCGCTAAATAATCATGCTGCGCCTCAAATGTTAAATGGGAGATTGCCTGCTTTATACCATCTATACTCTCATGGTACGACTCAGAAAAATCATCGGCTAATTGCTTAGCTTTTTTTAAATCAACCGATAACGCTTCGATCCATTTTTCAGCATCATTAGCAGTCATTTCCAGTTCCATGACTACTTGCTGCGCTTGCTCAAAATCTTTCTTTTGTAGATTTTCATCCAAATGCGTAAACAACTGATGTAGTTTTCCATCATAGCGAGAACAATCACGAATTAAGTGAGCAGCTTCTACATCCAATTCCTTGATTAATTCATCAATCTCTTCCTTTCTTTCTGCGGGCAAAGCGGCTTTATCTTTTAAGGTTTTAGCTAACGAGCGAGCATTGGTTAAATAACGATTGAACCTACGCTCAGCTCCCCCCCAATAATTAATATTCTGAAGTACTTTTCTTATCCCGGGAGTTGTTATCTCCTTTTTGGCGAGCAGGAGAGCTTTTTTTAAATTCGGGAGATCTTTTTTTAATTCTAAGAAAAAGTTATGCTCAGTAGCAAGCCATTTTACTGCTTTTTCAACATCTTCCTCAAACTTCTCTTTTTTCGACATCATAAATAATAATTTGAAGAAATATATAAACCTTTACTGGACTGGTTTTTATTTGCTTTAATCTTCAAAGCTTTGCGAAGCTCTGTAACTGTTTGAGTGTGCTTAGATTTGAATTGTTCGAATTCTTTTATTATCGATTATTTTCACATCTGTTCCTGCCACTATATCTTAGCTGAATTGACATCTTGGCCATCTACCTAAATACGTACGCGGTGGATAAACATACGATTATTTACTTCCGCCGTTATAATTAAGCTTTAAACTTAGGTCTGAATTCTATCTTGTAAGGTTTGGATGCACAAGATGCTAGCACTGCCTGAAGTGGTGTTCTGATGTGGAGAGCATAATGTTTTTTTCCGCATACGTGTATTCCATCTCCTGAAGAGTACTTTCTTAATAAGTTGGAAAGTGCATTTCCAGTAAAAACATTTCTTTCAGATACATCAAAATATCTCGCTTGCCCTGATTCTGTGTCTGTTTCTAATAATTCTGTAGGAATATCCCTATCATCAGCCCACAATAAGCTAGGGTTAACATCAAGAACATTTGTTTGAACTACTTCTTCTAATGTTGCATAGTATAAGTCTGTCCAATGCAAAGGGGTATTAGTTCTTCTACAATATATTATTCCTGCTTCATACTCAGCAGTATAACTGCCATCTCTTAGAATCTCTTTCTCAATCCTGTCTAATTCCTCTAGTGAAGCGCTAAGCACTGGCTCCCAAAACTTAGAAAGATGATAAAATAATCTTATTTCTTGGCTTACAAATGAAGGATGGGTATCTTTTAAAATTCTCATTACTCGGCTATAGTTTCTTGATGTGTCATTATGATTACAACCAATAAGGGTAAGTTGCCTCATTTTTAGACAATTTTTGAGACTTTATTTAAATTTTTGTTTCTTTTTAGTAGTAATCTTATTTTTTGGGTAGGTAATCTGGTAGTATGGTGTCATTTTTTCCTATTCTCTGTTAATTTGCTTAAGAGAAGTTTGAAAAATAGTAATTTTGGCAAATTAATTATTGTTTTGTACCAAAATTACGACCATTTCAAATTCTCTTTAGAACTTTGCATATGATTTATTGAATTTTGCAAAGTTCTCTTAATATATGCTTCTCTCTAACGGCTTAATTGAAAAGTCCCTAAGCTCTGTGCTGAGTTCGCTAATGAAATATCTTATTGTTGGAAATAAATATGGCATTTTAGCGATAGCTAGAGAGTTCTTCTCGGTAAATTTTACAAAATCTCAGCACGGAATGACAGCTGTGGAACTTTTCAATAACGTCTCTCCAACGATATATTTATTAAATATATTCATATTCTCTTTTATCAAACATGAGGTGTTAAGATGACAAGCATAAATTTTAACAGAATATTTTTGATTATAGTGATAGTCTTCTTGCTTTTAGCTATATCTGGCTGCCAGAAAGGATCCGGGGTAATCATTCCGCCACTGGTTGCGGTAGAGGATTCAAGTACAAATACGGTTGGTGTAAATACGACAGAAACAGCAGTTGCTCCAAAAACTACTATTATTCCTCCAGAAATGACAAATGTTAGCTGCAAGCAAAACAGCGATTGCTCTATCGGATCTTGTATTAATTCAAAGTGCAGTGATTTTGATGCCATTTATGGACCAGTACCTAATTGTGCTAAAAAGTGCAATTATAATTTAGTAGAATTATCTACTTCTGATGGAGAGAAATATACTCTCCCACCAGGACAAGGAAGTTATTCTTATGCCGGAGCTTTGGAGTGGAAAATCAATCCCTTACCAGATTATTGTTTAGGACAGGAACCAAAAGTGGCTATAGAAATCTTAGCAAAAACTACTGGTAAAGTTTTGCAGGATTACTATTTTATGGTTGGTGTTGGAGGAACTACACCAATTGCTACGCATCCTTCCATAAAGAGAGTGCAGTTTAAGATTACTGTTGATAAAGTAACTGAGAAATGCTCGTAGTCTTTGTCTAGTGTACTAAGCTCTTAGTACACTTTTTCTATTTGTTTAGATTTCGGTGGTTAGTTTGCTCAGCCCTGCAAACGATGTTTCATTGAAGAAAAATTGCTAATGTTACAATAAGGCAGGTAAAGTGAACAATCCAGAAATAAGGCACCACCGAGCAAACTTAATCAAGACCGCGCCGATCTAAACAAATACCACTTTTTTTTAAAAGTATTCTAAAGAAATATGGGCCCGCCCGGACTTTCTCGCAACAATGATGAATTGTTTGCATTCATTGTTTGCATTCGAACCGGGGACCTATTCCTTACTTTGCTGTTTTTTAGGTGTAATTAATTACAACTATCAAATGCCTGTAAGGGAATTGTCATCTGCAGCAGCTTAGATTATCCTTCTTAGGACTTACTTTAGCTGTAGCCGCTAGACCACGGGCCCTATAATGGTTATAAAAAAAGCAAATCATTTATAAAATTTTGTAATTATTTTTAGCCATATGGATATTTATCAGCCAGCAGAGGACTCTTACCTCTTGCAGAGGCACTTAAAAGAACATGCCATCGGAAGAGTATTAGACTTAGGCACAGGTTCGGGGATTCAAGCTTTAACGTTAGTCAGTTTTCCAAATGTCCGAGAAGTTATCGCTGTTGATATCAATGAAAAAGCAATACAGGCATTACAACAAAAAATAAGCCATGACAAATTAAGGAAAATTAAGGCCATTATCAGTGATCTGTTCACTGAGGTGAATGGACAATTTAATATCATCGTGTTTAATCCTCCCTATCTTCCTCAAGATTATGCCTCTGATGGACGTGAAATATCTGATCGAACAATTTATGGGGGTAAGAAAGGGTGGGAGGTCTCTGAACGATTTTTTCAACAAGTTTCCCGCTATTTGTTTCCTGATGGCGAGATTCTTTTTCTTTTTTCTTCTTTAACGGACAAGCTGAAGATCGATGAGCTCATTCATAGTTCAATGCTGGAAAAAATAGAGCTAGAACGAGAAAAGGTTTCCTTTGAGGAATTGTATATTTATCTTATCAAGAAAAGTAAACTATTACGAGAACTGGAAGGGAAAGGGATAGAGCAGATCAGATACTTTAATCATGGCAAAAGAGGGGAAATCTTTGTAGGGGTGAGGGATAAAAATATTTTAGTGAAGAAGCAGCTGTCGAGTAAACAAGAGCTGGTTAAAATAGCGATTAAAGTAAAGCGAGAGCAATCAGAAGCTCAAGAAAGAATCTCTTATGAAGCGCATTGGCTCCCTATTCTTAATAAACAAGGGATAGGGCCGAGATTTATTTTTTCAGGGGGACAGAGTGGACAAGAATATTTGGCTTATGAATTTGTTGAAGGTAAGTTTATCACTGAATGGATAGCTGACCAGGGAAGGGAAGCTGTTGTGAAGATGTTGTTGTTAGTTTTGGATCAATGTTTTATTTTAGATAGATTAGGAATAAATAAAGAAGAGATGCATCATCCGCAAAAACATATCATTATTCCTCCCTTCGGAAATCCAGTGTTGATTGATTTTGAGCGGGTAAAGGAAACCGATAAACCACAAAATGTTACTCAATTTGTAGAATTTATTTGCAGGATGAGGCAGGAACTTAAGCCTAAGGATATTACCATTAATCCTCTTGACCTGAGGAACTTAGCTCAAGAATACAAAAATACCATTTCAGAAAAAAGTTTGGAAATGATTAAAAAGAATGTTAATTCAGGTTAGGATATGGCTAGTGAAATTGTTGGAAAAGATAATGATGAGAGCGAAGTTATTGAAACTGTAGGAGAGTCTGTTATTATTACTAATACTAATACTAATAATAATAATAATAATAATAATAATAATAATAATAATAATAATAATATTAATCATAATAATACCACAAATAATAATGGTGAATCTATTGCTAATAAACCTAGGATTTTTTTAGCGACACCTTGTTTTGGAGGCATGATTACCAATGCTTATCTGCACGGTCTTTTAGATCTGCAGAAAGAATGTTTAGAAAAAAATATTTATTTGAAAGTCTTTACTTTAGGCAATGAATCCCTTATCCCTAGAGCTAGAAATATATGTATCAGCAAATTCTTAGATGATCCCGACCATTTTACCCATTTCTTGTTCATCGATGCAGATATTGGCTTTACTGCCAGAAATGTATTTAGGTTGTTAGACCATAGTAAGGATGTGTGCTGTGGAATTTACCCTAAGAAGGATATAGATTGGGAAGAAGTAAGGAAGGAAGCAATTAAAGGAACTAGCACTAAGTTATTACAGGCAACATCGTTAAGGTATAATCTAGAGTTCCCTGATAATTCTAATGTTAACGTAGAGGATGGATTTGTGGAAGTAATCCATGGCGCAACGGGATTTATGCTGATCAAACGAGAAGTGTTAGAAAAGATGAAATCTGCTTACCCTGAACTACGTTATGTTTCTGATCATTGGTTAGATTCTAAAAAATATGAATCAGATAATACCTTTCTTTTTTTTGACTGCATTAAAGATGAAACTGGCAGATACCTTTCAGAAGATTATACTTTCTGCCGGAGATGGAGAGCTATCGGCGGAAAAATCTATGCAGATATCGCTATGCCTTTGACTCATGTTGGGACCTATGCTTTTAAAGGGCATGTAGGCACTAAATTTCAGCCAAAAAGTAATTAAAATAATATATTTCTTAAGAGAATAGATCTACTTTCATTAATGATATCCTATGCCAACTATCTCCTTATGCATGATCGTAAAGAATGAAGAGCAATTCTTAGAGAAATGCCTGCAATCAGTCCAAGGATTAGTTGACGAAATAGTGATTGTAGATACGGGAAGTACAGATAAAACTCCGGAAATTGCTAAGAAGTTTACACAAAAAGTATTCAATTTTCAATGGTGCGATGACTTTTCAGCAGCTCGAAATGAATCTCTTAAACATGCTACCGGGGACTGGATCTTAGTGTTGGATGCGGATGAGACTATTTCACGTCAGGATTTAAAGCAATTATTGCTTTTTGCGGACAATAATCAATTTGACGTTTACTCATTTATCACCAGGAGCTACATCAATAATTCCCATGATCTTTTTTTTGTAAGTTCTCAAGGAGATACTTATGAGGAAAGCAAACCTTTCTTAGGGTGGATCCCGCATAGGATTGCTCGATTTTTTAAGAATCATCATGGGCTTTTTTACAACGGCAGGGTTCATGAACTTATCGAATATTCTGCTTATAGTTGTAATAAAGCAATTGAAGAGACAAACATTCCTATTCATCATTATGGGCTTCTTCGCGGTGAAGAAATTAATAAAAGGAAGGAAGGGATGTATAAGCATTTAGGCATATTGAAAGCACAGGATACTCCAGGAGATATTAAAGCTTCTTTTGAACTGGGAAAAATATTGGTTAATGAGGGAGATTATCATGGCGCAAGAAAATTATTTGAACATATTATTTCCTTAGACCCATCATTCCCTCAGATCTACACCCTTTTAGTTTATGTTTATGCGATGTTAGGGCTGTTTGAACTTTCAGATGAAGCCTACGTTCTTTCTCAAGGACATCATGAAGATCCTACTAGTAGTTCAACTAATAAGGCAATTTCCTTAGAAAAGAGAAAGAAATACCAAGAAGCTATTGGACTATTAATTAAATGTAATTTAGACAAATCTGATTATTTTCCGGCGCTTTATGTTTTGGGCCGATGTTCTTTTTTTCTTAAGGATTATCCAGAAGCGGTATTCTATTTAGAAAAAGCATTATTGTTGCATCCTGGACACTTCAAATGCTATGAATTCTTAATCCAATCATATCTCTGTTTAGGAAATAAACAGAAATGCCTAGAAATCTTGAATTTAGCGATTAAAATAAACCATCCTCTTTCTAAAGAGCTTAAGCAACTGGTTGATGGATCTTCTTTTGAAAGCGTTTAATCTGTCCTAATTATGATAAAAATAAGTAGCAGTTCAGCGTTTCAGTTTTTGGCTCTCTAAGAGTTTTCTTCCATTTGGAAAATAGTTTAATTTAAGTTCTCTCGTTACTTGAAATGTATAATAGTCATTAATGAGCAGGGGGTATTTATTTCTCACAATTCTTAGTATATCTGAAAATTTATCTTCATTTTCAACTTCAGCTTCTATTTCTAATCCCCATTCTCCTAGAATCTTAACAACATACGTAACATTTGGAAAAGAGGACAAGAAGGCTGCAAGTTCTTTTTCTTCTTTTTCTGAATGGGGGTAAAGATAAAGCGCTGCTTTCATATGCTTGAATCCTAATTTTTGGATGTGAATCTTTGACCGATATGATTGGATAATTCCCCGTTTTTCTAATAATTGAATTCTTGCTTTGATAGTATGGTGGGTTACACCTATTCTTTTTCCGATTTCTTGGTTGCTTCTCCGGCAATTATCTGATAATTCTAAGAGTATATTTTTATCTAAAATATCTGTGTCATCTTCTTTTGGTTCGTATCCATAATAAGCAATATTCCCGAAATCTCTTTTGTTACCAATTAAATAATCTTTTTTGTAGTGCAAATTCACTATTGACATCGATACATTATATTTCACTAATTTTTCTTGCAGATGTTCCTTTATAGCACTTAATTGTTTGTCAAACTCAATATAACTCTTGGCAACAAAAACAATTTCATAATCCCAAGTACCACTTATACTAACAAGCCATAGAATATTCTCGTTCGCTGCAAGATATGTTTCAATATCCCTTAAATCTTTATCAGTCACTTTTCCTAACCGGAGGTAGGCTCTATATGTTAAAAATCCTAGTTTGTGGATATCCACAACAGCTACATACTTTTCAATGATTCCTTCTTCTTCCAACTTTTTTATTTTATAATTAATATTCTGCTTTGACAGATTAAGCTTCTTGCTTAAATCTGCTAAACTGCATCGGGCATCATAATCCAGATAAAACAATAATTTTGTATCTTTTAGGCTCATTTTAATAAAAATAGAGTTTTTATATATAAATATTTCCAAATATACTAAAATATTGCCTATACATTTTATATAGTTATTAGTCCCTGTTAAGTAAAAACAAATAAACTTAAGAGGTAAAACAAATGACACAAAAAAACTATCAAGAATTAGGGCTAGATCTACGGATTATGAGACCTGAGTGGGAATATAGACCAACTTCCAAGGAAGCCGATGATGTTAGGTTTAGGGAAGGATGGTATAGTCACGATTGTGACTGGGTTGGTGAGTTTCAAGGGAGAATCGGAAGCGTTACAGCAGATAACCCTAAAAGATTGGTTTCTTTGGATGCTGGCGATCATATTCGATTCGATGATTTTACTGTACTAGCCTGGGCAGGATGGCAAACTCCATATAATGTACAAGCACTTGGAGATTATGAAGTAGTTGCAAGAGAAGAGCAGGGATATATGGAACTTAATAGATTTAATGATAGAACAAAGAGATTTGAAGATGACATTGCTAATGAAGGAATAGCATATTTACTTCGACCATTAGTTGAATTTGATAAAACAGTTCTTGAAAGTTATGGGTCTACAAGTGGAGAAGCGAAAGTTGCGCATGCTTTACTAAAAATATATTCAACTCGCAGAAACAGGGCATTACATAGTGTAGCAAAGAATTTAGCCAGGAAATCGTCTTTATCTGAAGATGAAGTGCGACACATTTTTTCAGATTTAGCGATTAAGCCCTATCAGGCAGATAAAGTTAAGTGTACTTTATCTTAAAGTCTTGCTCTTTTTTTATTATTATTATCCTATCACTTTATTCTCTAATTTTATCCTCTATTGTTTTAGTGATATCTCTGACCATATATTTTCCTAGGTACGTATTTAGTTGGCCGTCAATTTAGGTGAAAATTCGATGTTACACTTAGAAAAGCAGAAAGCCTCGATCTTTAGATTGAGGATGAATTCGTTCGTTTCTGCTTTTCTGGTGCAAAACACTGCGGTGTTTGCACAAAAGGCTCTGCGCCTTTTTGTGTCACAGAAATTCGCCTATTAAAGAAAGCGTCTCTGTTCAAGCCCCGCCATTCCCTGAAAAATACCAAAGTATTTTTGGGGTCCCAGAAGCGTTGCTTCTGCGGATATGGCGGGGTGAGACGCTTTCGACGAATTTCTCATGACATCAATGAGATCTAGTAGTGATCTCGATGATTTTCACATTTGTGCCTGTCACAATAGCTAAGCAAAATTGACTTCTTGGCCATCTAACTAAATACGTACTTTCCTAGTAAAAATTTATAAAGTTTTTACCCTAAAAATAACCCATGCCTACAATATCTTTATGCATGATCGTAAAGGATGAAGAACAATTCTTAGAGAAATGCCTGCAATCAGTCCAAGGATTGGTTGATGAAATAGTGATTGTGGATACGGGAAGTATTGATAGGACAAAAGAGATTGCCAATACATTTACTAAAAAAGTATTCGATTTTCAATGGTGTGATAACTTTTCAGCAGCTCGAAATGAATCTTTGAAACATGCTATCGGGGACTGGATCTTAGTGTTAGACGCGGATGAGATACTCCCTGATGAAAGCAAAGCAAAAATTAAGAAAGCAGTGAACGAAGCTGAAACCAACAATGTTTATGGATACTTCCTGCCTCAAGTTACTTTAACAAATATCCACCTTAACCATCCTACGTTCGTAAAGCAGGAATTCGATTTTACGGGAACATTCGGTTTAGGACTGGCAGGTGTTGGGCTAGAGAAATTTGCAGGTTATATCTCTGGTGATATCATCCGTTTATTTCGTAGAAATCCATTCATTTTCTATGAGTTTCATGTCCATGAGAAAGTGAACCCTAGCTTAAAAAGAAACAACTTGAAGGTAGAACAACTATTAGCTCCCATTATGCATTTTGAAGAGCTGAAAGGAGCCGGGAACATTGATGTCAAACAAGAGTACTATTTTAAACTCTCTTTGAAGGATATTGACCAATATCCTGGATCTGCACAAGGATACCATGATGCAGGTTTATATTACCGTTCTTACAAAAAAGAAAATGCTCTTGCCGAGAAATATTTTCGGAAGGCATTAGAGTTGGAGCCGGAAAATCCGGTATATATTTTAGATTTAAGTTTTCTTTTACGTGATCTAGGGAGATATAACGAAGTAGTGGAACTATTAGAGATGTTTTTAGCCGATAGAGTTGATGAACGAATGCTGATCGCTTTAGGGTTTGCTTATTATAAGCTAGGTGAGGATGCTAAATCCTTAAAATCATATAGCCGAGTTTTGGAAATAAATTCTCCACGGAAGGAACAGATCATGGGGATCATTAATTTTCTGAAGAAAAAGATTAACCAGTAACATCTTATTTTAATAAAACTCTGTTTTACCTTCTACATGGATGCCTTGTTTTAATTCCACCGGGCGCCAAGTATCAGAAACGAGGTCGGCTTCTAACCATTTGGCTAGCTCTTGTGGATTGCCGATAGTAGCGGAGAGTCCAATGATCTGTGGTTTAATGAGCATTTTAAGCAGAGTGATAATTATCTCTAATGTTGGGCCTCTGGACGTATCGTTTAAGAGGTGTATTTCATCAATAATAACAGTCCTAACTTCAGAAAGCCAAGTTACTTTATGTCTTAGTAGGCTATCTAATTTTTCAGATGTTAAAATGATTAGATTGTATTGGGATAAATAGGGTGAGTCAGAATCAACGTCTCCGGTGGACATGATCACTTTATAAGGGGTGTTTTGAAATAATTTCTGATACTCTTTGTATTTCTCATAAGCCAGAGCTTTCAATGGTACGATGTAGATAGATTTTCCATATTCCAAGCTGTTGGCAATAGCCATAGTGGCAATAAAAGTCTTGCCTGAAGCGGTAGGAGCGCATACTAGCAGGGATCTTTTATCCAATAAACCAGCTGATACGGATTTTTCTTGGATGGGGGTCAGACTATTATATATATAGGACTTTTTGATGAATTCGGGAAGGGGTAATGTAGTTAGGTCCATTGTTGGGGATATAAGATATTTTTAATTTAATTTTGGTTTGGTTTTGCTTTTGTGCCTTTTTGAAACCAGAAACTATTTATGGCTTTGGGTGATTTAAGCTTAAATATTTGGAAACCTAGCTACTGCAGTAGCTAGTTTAACTGAAATATAGAACATTGTTCTGGTTTTTGGTGTTTTGCCATTCCATAATGATGAACGCTTTAAACCTGAAAATTTTTGATGTTGATGGCTTAAAAGAGATTTCTTATTTTTGGTATGGGGAAAGTTTGCGAAAGGCTTATAAATGGAATTTTAGCTTTTGAAATCCAAGCTCTAGCTTTATCAGTAATATAAAATCGAAAAGAGGTGCTCTAAGGCATTTCTTTCGGAATTTTTATATGTCTCTTAAAGGGGAGTGAAAAAGGAATAAACACGGAGGTGTGTTTAGTTAAAATGAAAATAAAAAGAATGGTGAAGCGTTTATTTGCTGTAGCTTCGGGAGCAACTATGTTAGGAGCAACGGCCATGGGCGCTTTAGCAGCAGACTTGAATAATTATCCGGATATGTTTGTTACGGATGGAACATTTGATGGTTTCTTTGTAGTGGGTGCAAAAGCAGCTCCATTAGACAATTTGGCCATGACTGATATTGCCGCAAGTATGAAAGTTGCTGGCACAGCCGCAACATCTACCACTAAAGTTGAAGGAGATGCCTGGTTAGCTGGTACTTCTGCAAAGAAGTTAGAAATGGCTAACTCTAGTGCTTCTGCTTCTTCGATTACTGGGGAACAGTTAAGGGATATTGAAACCTGGATAGGTAAGGATGAATTAGCTGCATTATCTGATGGTACTTATACGACTAGCGCTTCTTCAAGCACTTATCAACAATACCTTTATTTTGATGTTGGTAACAATGCTCTGAACGAAATTGTGAAATTTGCTGAAGATGATGATGATGTTGTTGGAGATTTCTTTTATGTAAAGAACGCAGCTAATATCGGAGAATACATCTTGGAGTTCTCTTCTGCACCTGAGAGTAGCATTCAAAATTCAGCTGGATCTACTTGTGCCACTGGGGATGTTTTGGATGATTACGAAGGAACAAGCCTCTCTATGTTAGGTAAGCGATATGATGTTGTTCTTGCTCGACGGCCAAGCTCCGACCCAACTCATTCGATTAAGTTAACCTTAATGGGTGGTTCAACTGCAGCTACTTTGGTTGAAGGGGATAGTACTACTATCACTATGGGTGACAAAGAGTATGAAGTCGCTTTAACATATACTGACGCAACTTATGCTAAGTTTACTGTTAATGGAGAAGCTACTGACAAGTTGCAGAAAGGAGATACTGCTAAGTTAGCAGATGGTACTGAAATCGGAGTTTCAGAGATCTTGTACCAAAGTTATGCTGGTGGGGTTCACAGCGCTACATTCTTTGTAGGTGCAAGTAAACTTGAACTTCAAGACACCAACGTAACCTCTATCGCTACTGGTGGGACTACTTTGAAAGTTGGTTCTGAGTCTATCAGCGGTGCTACTGCTAATATTGAAGGTACGGATGATGACACCACATTTACCCTAACCAAAATTAGGATAAACATGACTGCTCAGGATGATTACTTTGTTCCTGCTGGTGGCAAGTTAAGTGAAGAAGTAGTTGCTGCTGGGGATGACAAAGAAATTATCTTTAGTAACAACTGGGATGTTGAGTATAAAGGTTTAACTGAAGAATTGTCCCATGACATCGGCTTATTTTCTACCAGTGATAGGAAATATAATTTACATTGGTATGATGGGGATGGTAATTTGGTAAATATGCCTTTTGCTTATGCAGTAAGTAATACCAACATCAGTTTGACCGAAGACGCTCGTGACAAGGCAGTTACTTTAAATGAGCTATTTAATGTAACTAAGGATGATTACTTTGTAGTAACTGGTGGTAGTGCTGCTCAAGGAACTGCTAAATCTTATGCCTTACAATACAAAGGCGCAGATAAGTCTACAGCAACTAGTCCTAAGATTAAGTTTAAGAACTTAGGAAGCGGCGAAACCTTAGAGTACTCTTTGGATACAGATACTACTAGTAACAGTGTAGCTACTATTAAATTGGGTGGTTACTCATTCGGTGTCTATACGGATGTTACTGGGACTGGTACTTCTAGTAAAGCAGATGGTGACGTTGTTTTAAGAGTTGATCTGGACGCTAGTGGAGCTAGACCTGCTCAGAACACGACTGATGATGTTTACATCACTGATCAGTATGGTGTAATGTTTGACTTTGGGAATATGCATTACCTTGGTGATCTTGGGACTAGTATGAGTGATCTTCAGGCTGTCAACTTTACTACCTTGGCATTCAACATGTCGGTTCCTGACACAAATGCCTTTGAAGACCAAGCACCTGCCAGGTTTACTGTTACTATAGGGGCAACTTCAACTAATGAAGTTACTACCAATAGTTACAATGTAGATGGGGCTTCACATAACTCTATCACTCCGGAAGGAGAAGAGAATGTAGGTTATGGGTACACCTCTATGGGTGCTAAGTGGAAATACACCACGCCTAGTAGTTCACCACAGGAGTTGACGTTTACTGTTCCACAAGAACAGCGAACTCCTCAAGTGTATGTAACTTCGGGAGCAACGACCAGTATGACCACTACTGCAGGTGATTTAGTCGCAGTTAAAGTTGTGGATGCAACCAAGCTTGACAGCGAAGTAGCTAGTGTTTCAGCTCAAAACTTAATCGTTGTCGGTGGTCCTTGTGTGAACACTGTTGCAGCTGAATTGTTAGGAAACCCAGCTGATTGTGCTGAAGGGTTCACTCCAGGAAAAGCTCGTGTAAAGCTATTTGAAAATGGCGAAAAAGTAGCCATGTTAGTAGCAGGTTACAGCGGAGCAGACACTAGGTTAGCAGGTAAAGTTGTAGCTCACAGATGGAGCGACGCAGGGTTTATGGGCGATGAAGTAGAAATCGAAGGTACAACCTACAGCGATGCAACCATCGGTGCACCTACCGTAGCAACCACCACTGTTGTTGAAGAAGCAGCTGCTGCTGATGCAACTACTGAAGAAACAACAACTGAATAGGCCTAAACGGCTTTTTTCTTTTTTTTCTTTTTTTCTCATCTATTCTTATGATAACACTTATATTATTTTAATGATTTTTTTACAAAAGTTTAGTTTTGTTCAATCTCAGAATTAGTTCACACTTTTCACTCATAATGATTCCTTTCAGGCAGGTATGGTATATTAACTGTTGATGTCACATTTTATCATGAACTAATGGAGCATCTGTGCCAGCAATATCTGTGAACCAATTACGATATTATACACAAAAGTTTAGTTTACAAAGGTTTATATAATTAGAAGAAATGATTTAACTTAGTTATATCCTTAGATTAATTAAATCTATCAAAAAGTTAAGTATATCAAAAAGAGGAAAATCATGGTAAATTATCGGGATTATTTCCCTTTAGTAATTTTAGCGGGGCTAATTCTATTATCTTTCTTTGTAATCAAACCAATTATTTTGGCGATTATTTTAGGCGCGTTACTTGCTTCTGCGCTCTATCCTCTCCAGGAATTTTTTTCGCGCAAAATTAATAAAAATCTATCTGCTTTCTTAGTATGTATAGTCGTTCTTATTATTTTAGTAGTACCTGGTTTTTTTATAATGGAAGCTTTAGTTAAAGAAGCTTATGTGTTATTTATCTCCGTTAAACAGAAACTTGCAATAGGATTGTTTCAGAGCTGTAAAAATAATTTCTGCATTACCTTGAAGGAATTTGGACAGATGCCGGAAGTTAATATGCAGATAAAAGAGATTATCAAATTTGTTACTAACTGGATCATCCAAAAAGGCTCGGATGTGGTCATTGCACTTCCTAAAACTATGCTGAATCTTTTTGTGATGCTTTTCTCTATGTTTTACTTTTTAAGGGATGGAAAAGTGTTTGTGGAAAAAATTCATGATGTTATAGGGATGAGCAGAGAGAAGTATAATCATATACTTAAAAGACTAAAAGAAATATTTCAAGGAGTTTTGTACGGCTATTTACTTGTAGCGCTTATCCAAGGGGCTGTTGGCGCATTAGGCTTCTTTCTCATTGGTATAACTTCACCTTTATTTTGGGGGATTGTGATGGCCTTTTTAGCGTTAATACCATCATTAGGTACGGGGTTAATTTGGGCGCCAGCAGCAATCATAATGTTTTTAGATGGTGTCTTTCAAGATTCTAATGTGCTTATCTTTAAAGGGATAGGTTTGTTTTTGTATGGTCTCTTAATCATTAGCAGTATAGATAACATCTTAAGGCCTAAGTTAGTAAGCGAAAAAGCGAAAGTTCATCCAGGGATAATTTTAACGGGGATTTTAGGCGGGGTGTTGACTATGGGTATGTTAGGAGTTTTTATAGGGCCTATCATCTTGTCACTTACAGTTGTCTTCGTTGAAAGTTACTTTGAGAAAAGGAGCTAACGTATTATTCCAGTCTTGGTTAATACCCCGCAATTCTGCAGTGGTTGGGTGTTTCATTATAGTTAACGCAAAAATATACAAAAATAGAGTGCGCTAATTATAATTCTTAAAAATGATACTGTTATTTATCTTTTGAGAACTTTGCAAAATTCAATAAATCATGTGCAAAGTTCTAAAGATAAGTTTGAAATAGCCGTACTATTTTTCAAGCTTATCTTTTAGCATAATTCATCAATTGCTGAAGATATTCTTGTAATTTTACTTGCTGAGAAATGTGTTTTAAATGAAAGCTACCCCCAAGATTAATATGATAGGTGTTAAAGAGCTTATCTAGAAGGTTTTGTTTTGGAAGGATGTTCAGAATATTCGTTAAATAAATCTCATTTCGGTCGAATACAATCCTATTCTGATAGAAGAAATAAGGCTTTTTAGCATGATGTGAAGCTAGAATAATTCCTAATAAAACAATGACCAACAATATTATTACGGAAGTTATTTTTATAATCAGTTCAGTATCAGGCTCTAAAATCAATAAGGAAAGGTTGAGAAGGACTCCTAAGTAAAAAATAACACCTAACAATACCAGGATAGCTATTTTTGGAATTAAAGATCTAGTAAAGGATTGGTCTAGGATATACAACGGTTTTTCTTGTAGTTCTTGGTTTAATACAGTTGGCTGTTGTTCTAAAGGCATAGATAAGGGATATTTCATTGCTTTATATTCTTGATGAACTATTTTATGGTAGTAATCACTGTTTTTACTTACTTTGGCACTGTCCTAATTAACGTATCTTAGTTAAGACTGTGCCTTAGGATAAATTAGGCAAGGATATTATGATTTCATACTGCTTATAACTCACCCAAAGCTATTTCAATCTTCTTAAACAAGCTTAATTACGAAATTTTAGGGGTAGAATAAAACTTCTAGTTCTAGTGTTGTCATAAAATCTAGGGACTTGCAAGCCAGATCAGCAGCAATAAAGAAATAAGCTTTAGATTGTCCTTAGTCTATTTTATTATTATATATATAGTAACTAATTACCTATATAGTCGTCTGATTCTCTAGCTTGAAGTACAGGATCAACAATTGTATCCACTAATACTTCTAGAATACCGCGAACTAATGGTTTTAAAGAAGGAACTGAATCTAATAATCTAGCGCCAGCTTGACCCAATCCATTGTAATAAGCAGAAATAAACACCTTTCCTGATGTAGTCTCTGAAAGTACTTGATCTCGATAAGTTCTTAAACTTTCTACTGCTGGATGCGCTTGCCCTTCAAAAGCAGAAGTAGCGACAAAACAATCCATACTGACAACCTCAGTAGGTAAACTACCCCTTAATTCAGCAGCACGATCGGGAAATAATTTCTCATTTAGGGTTGAATCATCCCTTGTTCTAGTTTGATACTCTCCTCGTGCAGTACTCCACTTTGCTTGCCTAACTCCTGACGGAAGAGACAGATCAAAGTAATCTCTATCATTCCAAGGTTCCTTTCCATCATCCCATCCATGTGTCATAGTGTTTGAAATAATAACTAACTATTTATAAACATTTCCCTAAGGACTACTATCAAGTAAATATAATCATGAGAATCTATTTATGGGGCAGTGTTAACAAGTGACAGATAATATCTCCTCATTTTATTGTTGGATAAACCATCTGAGAACTATCTTGTGTATTTCCAATGATTTGGAGAATGTACATATTCTTCTTATCAAACGAGCTAATCTTTGTCTAAGAATGGTGTTAAATGCCTCTACTTGAGAAGTTCTTCCTTCTTTCTTTTTTCCCATACTATGGCCATAAATTTTTAGAACTTTATTGGTACACCTCCAGAATTTGAACCACCAGATTTACTTCATATAAACAGTGCCAGTAAAAGAGTTTTTTTCCACTTCATCCCACATCCATCTTGACCACTTCTGTGCACCGCTTCTCAATCAGACATTTTGAATAACATGCTTCTTGTTCTGCAGTAAGAATATCAGAGTCAGGAATTTCACAGGATTCATCACACTTACTCATCTGTGCATCACTGCACTCCGGCCAGGAGCGGGTATTGAGAACTTTAATACTTGCATCTACTGTCACTCCTTCACCAAATACGCGTAAAGCATTCTTATACCCTACCGCTTCCTGATGCTCTTTCTCAAATCCGGCAATGACAAGACGGGAAGCTTTTATTGCTCTATCAAATACTTGAGGGTCAAAGGCATATTTTGGTCCGATTTCCGTACCCCACATGATTTTATCAGGAGCAGCATCAACTAAAGGCTTGTATGCCCTAATTGCTTCATCCACTAATGATTTCTCCTTGGTATCATAAGTCGAAATAAATTGTCGTATTGATGACTCTGTATTGGCGCCATCATAATCATAGATAATATCCATATTGTTCACATGAATAATATGTGCCGCATCCATGCTGAAATAAAGATTATCATGCTCTTTCAACATGCTGATCCAAGTATTTTTAGCGTCCTCTAAATCTTCCCGATACAAGTGGATGAGGAAAATAGTATTTGGATATGCCTCTATTATTTTTTTTACGTCGTCAGCTTTGCTGGCCACGGGATGGAACATAAAATGGATATTATTATTCTTAGCCAGATTCACTAATTGGAGTACCTTCTGATCATTATGCCGGACCGACCACTCTTGCGTTTCTATTTCTCCCAATCCCCGGATAAAGTTTTTTCCCGCAACTTGTTTGGACGCAGCTAACGTTTTAGTATACATGCCAGTCAGTTCATTCCCGAGGTATTTCTCCACTTCTTCCCCACCGATGCCGGGGTTAAAGAAAGGGATGATTCTATAGGGGTGTTTCTGTGCTGCATCGATCACTTCACCCAAGCCTTCATCGCTAGTGAGCTTATTTGCCGAAGGTTCTCCTTCGATACCAAACATACCGATAAAATAATTGATGCCATTATTATCTAATAATTTGAAATAGGTATCCATAGACGCTGAGCCTACTTGCTCTGATGTTCCGTATAAAAGGCCGTTGTAGGCTCCGTCGTAAGTAAGAGTGGGAAAAATAAGGTTGCGTTTCTGTGCGGGTTCAGGTAGGATTGGTTGCTCGGTTGTAACTTTTTCCTTGACTTCAGCTACTTCTTGAGCTTCTTCCACGACTGGAACTCTTTCTTGAACTGCTGGTTCTACTACCGGTGGTTCTGTAGTAACGGAAGGGGCTTTTGGGGTGCAACCAAATATAATCAGTACTGTGATTATTAAAAATGAGAATAATAACTTCTTTTGGTACATGAGGGGAGTATATTTAAGTGGTATATAAAGGTTGGTGGATTAGTTGAGGAGCTAGGCACACTGAAAGTCCAAGTTTAGTTATTTTTCTTGGCTAATCTCTCTTCAATTCCATCAACACATTTAGCCACATCTTTTTTAATATCACTTTCCCAAAGAACAAGATAAGTCCAAGAGTGGTTGTCTACCGTTTTGATGTATTTTTTTTTCTATTTATCGCTATTTATCCATTTAATTTGATGTTTATGCAAAAAATAGCCAGAAAACCAGCGACTTTAGTCGCTAGATGAATGGCACTATTTTTCTGGCTATTTTGCATCCTAAAAATGCGTAGTTTAGAAACCGTCTCAGTTCAAACCTCGCACGCGGAGAAAAGCAACGACTTTTCTAGCGTCCCAGAATTGTTAAGCAATTCTTAGGACTTTAGTGCGAGGTTAGACGGTTTCACGCATTTTTATGATATTAAAGAATATTATTTTCTGCATGTTGGTTATAAACTAATTGATATTATAAGACTCTATATGATATTATAAGATATAGAGAAAAAAATGGACCTGCCCGGACTTTCTCGCAGCAATGGTGAATTGCTTGCATTCGAACCGGGGATCCTCTCGATTTAGAAAAGCAGGCTTAACCCCACTTTACGTCAACGAGATGTCATCTGTGGCACTAAAGATACTTTTAAGCACCTTTAACGCAGCCACTAGACCACAAGTCCTTTTTGGTTAAAAAATTGAAGTGATTTTATAAACTATTCTACGTTTATTCTCTTATGATATTTGATATTCTTAAACAAAAATTAAGAAAATTAATACCTGCTATTTATCTATTTAAACATAAAAAATATTGTTTCGATGATTTTACTTTAGTACCAGATCCAGAAACAGAATTTTTTAAAGGATTAATGCGCTTAGGTTTCGGCTTGCCTGAGCAAAAAAAATTAAAAGAGTTATCTCAGCAGGTGGAGTGGGCTAAGGGTTGGCCTGATAATAACATCTCTTTCTGGAATGCAGAAGCATTTATGTGGGGTTATAAGATACCTAAAGAAAAACGTAAATTAATATTTCGAGAATTATCTTTTTTGCAAGGAAATGGTAAGACTAATTTGGATCTTGGCTGCGGGGCACATAGTTATATCCCTTCTGTAGGGTTAGATATTTCACCAAAAATGCTTCAATTTAATGATAATTGTTCTAAAAAAATAGTAGGAGATTTAGAAAAAAAGATGCCTTTTGAAGATGAGGTTTTTGATTCCGTTACAGCAATTTTCTTGTTTAATTATATTGTTAATTATCAACAGCTTTTACAGGAAATATATAGAATACTTAAAAAGAATGGGGTTTTGGTGGCGGTATTATCTTGTAAAGAAATTAATGAGTGGCAGAGGCAGAAGCAAGTGAATAGTTTTACTGCAAAAGAATGGAAACAGAACATCAAAAATGCAAGGTTTATTGTTACTCATTCTCAAGTGGACCAATTATTGTTTTTGAAAGGAAGGAAAAACTCTTTCTAATTCCTCGATGTATCCATTACTAAGGAAAAAATTTATTAACGATGAAGGTAATATCTCTAGAAAAGAGGAGATATGGTCAATAGATCTGAATTACTGTTAAAGTGCGGGTTCATCAAAAAGAATAAAGAGAAGTATAAGCCTAATCCTAGTAGTGGGGAGTATGAGCCTATAGAAGGGTATAGTTATACTCCGGAAGATGCTGATGAAGAAGAACGGGAGACCACTTTTCACCAAGAGATAGCGGGTAAATACTCTGTCTATGAAAAAACAGGATTTCCAGCCCCCAAAAAAACGTACCGCCTTTCTTTAGAAGTTTATGACCTTAGCTTAGAAGAGCCTTATTTTTGGATCGTAGAAGACCTCAATCAAAACTTTCCAATTGTAGAAAAATTAGAAGATTCTTTTGCGGCTGCAGAAAATTCTGCTTTTTTTGGGGTAACCCAGCAGCGGATAGGAGCGCAGCAAGACAAAGTGTCCCAGTTCTTAGCTACTACCGGAAAGATGATCAAAGAGTTATTTCAGATGGTGCGGGAATTAAGAATAATTGATGAAAGGCTAATTTATTACGATGAGGCTGAGAAAGAAACTGTTAAACCAATAAAAGAAAGGGGAAAAAGCTCGGAGATTACCTTAAAAGGTATTTTTGTTGACCTTGTTCAAGGCGGGGGGAAAAGCGCAGCATCAGTCTATGGGATGGCTAGAGAACTGGAATTTATTACACTACCAGATCTTTTTTTTGATGCGCCTCCTTTTAGAAATAGTGAAGAATTGGAAATTTACGTTAAAGCAATGAAAGAAAATTTTAATGAGAATGTACTTCGAGTTTTGATTAGACACTTACGGCAGTTCTTAGAGTGGAGAAAAAGAACGCATCAGGAACATGTTAGCCGGAAACAGTTCCAATTAAGTTATCTTAAACAGCATTTTGAGATCATACAAATGTATCTGCTATGGGTTAAACCGTATCTACGGCATGTAGAACGGCTTACTCTTAAAGAGAAGAATATGCGCTCTCCGGAAATCGTTACTGCTTTTGAAAGCAGTATGCTGGATATTGAACTATTAGCAAGCATTAAGAAAAAGATAACTGATAAAATTGAAGGATATGAATGCCTGTTAGTAACGTTTCATTATCGGACGAGGCCGGAACTAAAAGTGGTACAAGAGGGGTATCAGCGCGGACCGGTCCATGTTGGGAAATTTGAAATGAATTTTAGAGTGTATCATTGGCTGAAGGATGAAGTAGAAGCGTACAAGAAGTTAAAAGAGAAAGAAGCTCTTCTTTTAGTAGGGGATGTTTCTGCTTCTGTTCAGGAAGCAATGAACTCTTTAGGAAATGATCTTACTAAATATCTAGATGAAGCTCGAAGCGATATGGAAAAGAAAAAAGAACATGAAGGGGGACACGGTTCTGCTGGTGATCATGACCATGGGCATGGTAAAGCTCATCCCAAAAAAATGTTTAGTTTTTTAAGCTCTCACGGAGGGCATGGAAAAAAACATAGTGAAATCAGCGATGAAGATAAGCGTCTTATCGATAACTTTAGAAAAGCAAAGGGAAAGGCAGTTGGTCAAGCCTGGTACACATACCATATTTTTAAAAAGCATCATCGCTTAATCTCTTGGTAAGATGTTGGAAATATTATGGCAAAGGATGAACAGAAATCTAAGGAAGAATTAAAAAATCTACCCCCTGAAGAACGTATCAAAAAGCTGAAAGAACTAGAGAGGCAGCGCAAGAAAGAAATTGAAGAAGCTCAGAAGATCATTCGAGATAGTGAGAAGGAAATAACGGAACGAATCAGATGGAATCAAAAAGTTCCCATTCCGGAATTTGCCCAAGAAGAAGTTTTAGGGTTAGGAGAAGAAGGGAAAGAAATATTACGGCAGAAAGGTGTACGCTTAGTTGAAGAAAAAATTAAGGTAAACAAAAGTAATGATAAAGAAGATAATGATAAGATAGGGATATCCATCAAAAGGGGTTCTTCTGACCTAGAAGATGCGGTTAGTGAAAGCAAGGGTTTACCATCAGCACAGGGAAATGTGCAGTATGGTCCTCAGGAGCAGCAGGCTTTTGGTGTTGCCTATAAACCATTAAGTCAGCTGGATATCAAAGGGATCTCTAGTGAGATCAAAAATATTTATCAAGCGGTTGAACAGCGAGGATATATTACAGGACAGGAGCAAAAATTAGTCGGATATGCCCTCTCAGAAGTAGAAAGAAGATTGGAAGATGCTGATGCTGGCAGGTATAAAGGCTTTACTGAAGAAGTGGCAGAAGCGGCAAGTTTAATCCAAAGGATAGGAAAACAAATGTATCATGCGGGAGGAAGTAACAGGATGTATCAAGCATGATTATTATCCTAGAAATGTTCGTCGATAGTACTATTGGTTAGATTGTTAAAAATAAGTTTGTTAAATATATGCTTGTTGAATATCAACATGCTTGTTGAATATCATTTTGTTAAATTTAAGAGGTTGAGATCATGGTGGAATTTGGAACAGGTTATTTGATGCCAATGGATAGGGAGTATGGGCATCATGGTACATTGCATGAAGGAATAGCTAGTCCGGCTAATAACTCCACTAATGATGTTTCTGTTTCTATCGGTGAAGTAGGGATGAGTTTAGGCTTAGGGCCAGTTCCTAATGTACAAGCAATCCAAGCAAAGATGCGAGGAGGGGTAAAAACACTAGAATTAGGTTTTTTTGGGTCAGGGAAAGGGTCAGGGCAAGGACATACTCCAGAGATGTATGGGGAAAAGCAACGACAAGCGCTGCGAGAAATTCAATCTTCTAATAGGGTTGATTTTACAACCCATTCTACGGTAGGCGTTATGGGTTTAGCAGGAATGGATCAGCAGGGTAATTTTTCTAAAACAAGTAAAACTATGTCTATTAATGAAGTTAAACGAGCAATTGAATTTGCCGCCGATGTTTCTCGAGGGGGTCCGGTAGTAGTACATACTGGAGAACATCATCGTCCTATTGTAGATGCAGAATGGAACAGTAAAGATCTGGATTGGAAAGAGAAATTTAAGATGTATGAAGAAGAAGCAGAAAGGGCATCTTATCGTGTTGTGGATACCAGAACTGGCGGGTTGATCCAAGAAGCGAGAAGGAATAGGAAAGTATCGCGGCCAGTTTGGAATAGGTATGAAGATGGAAATGATATTTGGACCGAACATAAAGGTGGCGGATATATCGATCGCAAAGGACGTCAAGTAAACCCCGGTGATTATATTGACTACCATGGTGATAAGCTAGAGATGGAATATCGCGTACCTAAATATGATGCGGAGAATAGCCGGTTTATGGTAGAGTTATTAGATTGGAATGATCTTAAAAAAGAGGCAGATGAAATGACCCTTCGGGCTAAGGAAGTTTGGAGGGATTGGAAAGCAGGAAAAATAACTGAAGACCAATATCAGAAATCTAATTGGGTAAGGTTTATGGATGTGGATAACGAGAAAGATATCGAAATACGGCCGGAAGAAGCATATATTATAACTACCTTGCAGACCAACGCAGCTAACAGCAGAGGATGGGCATATTATTACGGAGCTGATTTTCAGGAGTCGGTAGAAGAGTTAAAAACATTGCGAAGAGCTTATGAGTTTTATAAAAAGTTGGAAGATACTACTAATCCGGAAGATAAATGGAAATTAGAGAGAGAGATGGGACAGTTTCCAGATTTACGGGGATTAGTTCCACCGGAAGTTAAGTATCCTTCAGAAATACTTAAGCGAAGAATACAGATGATGGAAGGTAAGATGAAGCAAGGGCAGGAAGCTTCAGCATCGCAATGGGCGCAGGCAGAAGAGTCCATGGAAACGATACGGCATGTAGAAAGCGCAGAAAGTTATGCGCAAAAAGAAGCGGCTAAATCGTATGCTGAAACAGCTATAACTGCTATGGAACAAAGCAGAAAACTAGAGCAGATGGGTAAGCTGAAAAAGCCAATTGCATTAGCTATGGAAAATTTGTTTCCAGAAAGTTATGGCTCGCACCCCGATGAATTAATTGACTTAGTCCTGAACAGCAGAAAAAGGATGCAGGAGATGCTTATTCAACGAGGCATGAGTGAACCAGAAGCAGTTCAACGTTCTCAAGAGCATATTACTTCTACGCTTGATGTTGGGCATTTAAACATGTGGAGAAAGTATTGGAAAGGGGATCATACCAAGAGCTTAGAAGAAAATAATAAAGAATTTAATCAATGGATGGTTAAGAAAATTGAGAAAATGCATGATGCCGGTGTTATAGGGCATGTCCACTTAGATGATAATTACGGATATCAAGATGACCATCTAGCGCCGGGGGAAGGAAATACTCCCATAAAAGAAATTGTAGAAGTGCTAAAGAAAAAAGGGTATAAGGGAGAGTTAATTGTTGAGCCTGGCGGAGGAGATTATAACACGGATGTTTCTGGATTTCATGCAATGATGAAAACATGGCGGATGTTTGGCAGTCCTGTCTATGGAGCAGGAAGTGGGGTAGAAGGAGCAAAAAGGTCATGGAGAGGTGTAGGATACGGCTGGTTTGGGCAGAATGAGCCGCCATATTTCACTTTTGGTGGTTATTCTCCATCAGAAGATTGGACATTATGGAGCGGGGTGCAGTTGGAGTAGGGTATTTATTTTTGGTTTGATATTGTTATTAAGTTGTTCATTACTTTATTCAAATTAAAAAATAATCATTAAGAAATCTGCTTATTGGTCTGCACTAAGATATCGCTCTTTATATAATAAATAGGCGATTTCTTCCGCAGTCAAACCACTTATAAAATGAGTAAGTTCTGGGCTGTATTTTTTCTCTCTTTTGCTCATATCAATCACCTCACACTTTTTTTGATACGTAAACTATAAGATATTAAAAATCCCCCTTTATTAATCATTGTGCAGAGGCGATAAAGAATAATCGTGAAGAATAAATCTCCATAAGCTTTTTAAATGGTCTTCTTATTTGTTACTTCTAAGAAGTACGTGGTCAGCTGACTGCTATTTTACGAGGTTTAAATTATGCCTAATCTTTTTTCAACACCTGTTTGGTTCAATGGTTTGGATTTGATATTCGAATCGATTGGTTTAATCGTAGCATTATTAATTGCAGCTTACAGCTGGAGAGTATATCGGGTAAGCAGGGAAACCAAGTTTCAGTATTTCTCATTAGCTTTCCTATCAATTAGTTTTTCACTTTTGGTAAAAGTAATCACTTCCGCAGTAATCTATTTTCGGCCAGTAAGGATGGCTGCTGATATTTTGCTCAATTCAGCAGTTGGCCTACAGCGGGAGTATTCAGTATTATTTTATCATGCAGGTTTCTTCCTAGAGATGGCATCTATGCTTGGTGGATGGTTGTTAATATTTTTTATATCTCAAAAGGGGCGGGAAAGATTAAGAAAATATTATGAATTGAGCCAGATAGGCCTTTTTGTATATCTTGTGGTATTAATCTCCTGGATAGCAAATTTTGAATATATTGTATTTTACTTGACCAGCACAGTTTTATTAGGATTAATTGTATTAAATTATTACAAGAATTATCTGAATAACTTAAATAAGAATACTCTATTAATCATGTGGTCGTTTATTTTTACATTAATAGCTTTCTTGTTTTTTGTGTTTATTTTTGTAAATTCATTATTTTATGTGATTGGACAGGTGTTTTTATTGATCGGATTTATTTTATTGTTATATACTTATAATCGAATAATTAACAAATAAAAATTGTCTGTGATATACTAAAATATTAATCCTCAAAATTTAAACTAAGAAAATCATCAAAATTTAAACTAAGGAAAAAAACATGGCTTCAAGAAGATCAAGATTGGAACTGATTTTTGACATACTTCTAGCTATTCAGAACAAGGGCGGAAGAATAAAACCTACGCATTTGATGTACAAATCTAACTTATCACATAAATTGCTGAACAGTTATTTAGATGAACTGATCCAAAAGGAACTTGTACTTATCCAAGAAGAAATTGTGCGGAAGAAGAAAGCTCCTAATAAGATCGTAGTTATTACGGATAAAGGTTTAGGTTTCTTAGCAGAGTTCAGAAGGATGAGAGAGTTTACAGATGCATTTGGGTTGTAAGAAAAAGAGAGGTAAATAAAAAATGGCAAGAAAACAACAGGTAGATATTTCAGATTTGCTTCGTGATGATTGTAAGGCTCCAATAACAGGAGTTAAATTATCTGGTCAAACGCTCAGATTTTCATTTTTCAATCCCAATCTTTATGCAAAGACAGAGTTAAGGGATGATGGTACATTAGAATTATATGTTGGAGAAGAGCAAGAAGTTTATTCTGTAAGACAAGTCACCGTTCCAGGTTCAATAGATATTCCTACGGGAACTAAGAGAATTATTTATGCAGGAAAGCCAAGCGATGCATTTGGGTTGTAATCATGAGGAGTCAATTATTAGATTTACTTGATTGAGTGCATGATCAGGATGCTTTTTGCGGTATCTAAGATTTAAGAATGAATTTGGTGATGATCTCGAGATAAATACATGATAGCTACGGCGGGGGATTTGGAAGGTAAACTTTCTTTTTAAGAACAATTTATGACAAAATATCTTTGTTTATTGGTTCAGGAATATGAAGCAGTTGCCGGAATGGCTGCTCACTTACCCTCTAGTAAAAGAACATTCGGCCATGATCCTTTTTTTCGTGAAGGAGAAAGTCCTCGAGAGGTTTTAAGCTTTATTAATGGCTTCAGGAGGAACTCCTTATATGGCAGCTGTATTTAGTTTAGAAGCTAAGGTTTCGGACGATTCATCTTTTGCTGAGATTGTTGATATAGCTTTACTAGCTGGAAAATTTAATGAACGAGCTATTCGTGATTATCATCTTTTGGTTCAACCTGATGAGATTATTGTCCGTTGAGAAATAATCTGTGTGATTTTATTAAGGAGTGTAAAGTTTGATTAACTAGTATCATTTTGGTGCTGATATGGCTCTAACTTTGGAAGGAATTGATGATGGTTTTTCTTATCATTTACTAAGGATCCCAATGGATGGCGGATCTTGTAGTGCCAGGAAAACACGTATTCATGAGCTTAGCAGTTGCGACTGTGAACCGCTGGATGTACGTTATGCTACTACTTCTAAAGGAGATGTACTTCTCCTTGGATTAAACCAGCCGCATATTTACAAAAGAAGAAGAGTATTAATCGATCCAAAATCTTTGTATTCCCCTGATCCTAGCCTAGGGTTAAGAGGTACAACCAGCTTTTCTTTTCCTGATGCTGATACAGATATATCTGGATTTGACTTGGAAGGATTGTTGTCTGGAATAGATGTTGATTTGAAGTGTAATATCTTGGAAGAAAGGGGAGAAGATGCTTTTTTATATGCAGTTTCTACGGTTAATCCTCTTCATGAAACCGTTCTATTTCTGAAAATGGGGAGATATAGGGAAGAACGATCATTTTCTGAATTTATGCAAACTCCTTATACTCCTTTAGCTATGTGTTTTGAAGCTGGTGAGCTTGGTGTCAAAAAGCGCAAAGTTCATGTAACTCATTATGCAGAGGATTTTTTTATACATGCTTTCTCTTACTTTCTAACTGAAGGAAAAGACCGGGAATTTCAGGCGTTAGTTGATGCAAATGCTAATATTAGGAGAATTGACGACACCTTAACAAAAGGATTTACAGTTTCAAGATTCATGGAAGCCTTATGCAGGAAGATTGATGATACAGTTTCTCAAAGGCATTTTACTTAAAAATCTCTTATTTTTACACAAAATCTTTAAAATTCTTCTACTTTTAGAGAAAATATGTCAAAAGTAACCATCGGTATTGATGAAGCCGGGCGCGGTCCAGTGTTAGGCCCGTTAGTCATGGTAGCTTTAGCAGTAGATGAGGAAGGAGAAAAAAAATTACAATGGATGGGTGTTAAAGACTCTAAGTTGTTAAGCTCAGAAGTAAGGGAAGAGTTATTCCCAAGGATAAAAGAAGTGGTTAAAGATTTCCGTATCGAAGTTATTGAGCCGGATGCAATTGATCTTTCCTTAAGCGAAGAAAATACTAATCTCAACTGGCTGGAAGCAGATACTTCGGTGAGATTGGTTTCCGACATGGATGCACACAGATTAATCCTAGACTGTCCTAGCCCAAATATAGAAGCTTACAAGGATTATTTGTTACGAAAGCTGCCTAAGCGGATACAAGAAAAAGAGCTACTGGTAGAACATAAGGCTGATCTTCATTATATTGTTGTAGGAGCAGCTTCAGTCGTGGCTAAAGTTATTCGTGACCGCTATATCGAGAGATTAAAGAATGAAATAGGGATGGATTTTGGCACCGGTTATATGAGCGATCCGAAAACAAAGGATTTCTTAGAGAAATATCATGATAAATATCCGCATCTCTTTAGGAAACGATGGCAGTCTTATATCGATGTAGTTGAGAGCAAGAAGCAGAAAAGATTGGGAGAATTTTGAGAGTAATTACCAGTTAAATCCCATCGTTCCTAAGTTTTTTCATTTTTAACCGTAATATTTATATACCTCCTGTTATTATATTATTCCATATGTTACAAAATTATAACAAGTGGAAAGTATTTCAGCAATTTTTTGATAGTCCTCTGTCTGAGCTTCAATTACGTGAGATAAGCCGAAACATCAAATTGAGTTTACCGTCAGTTAAGAATTATTTGATCGAGTTGGAAAAGGATGGCCTTATTCTGAAGAAAAAGAATAGAGTTCAAGGATATCCTGTTTATTTAGCTAATCGGGATAGCGCTAAATTCTTGTTTTATAAAAAATTAGATATTTTGGAAAGAATCTCTAATTCTGGGATGCTTGATGAATTATATGATCACTTTCTTCCTAAGGTTATTATTCTATTTGGTTCTGCATCTAGAGGGGAGGATGTTGAAGGAAGTGATATTGACTTGTTCATTAATGTTAAAGAA
>CAZNUS010000014.1:0-40274 GCA_964576385.1 uncultured Methanosarcinales archaeon
ACAGTGGACAGTTATTCGGCGAATTACAGAGAGAAAAGAAGGCCTTAGAACTGTGATGAAAAAAGAATCAGGTGAATTATTTCCTAAAGAAAAAAAGTACTCGAGATATGTTTGAGTTGTATCGTAAGGTTGGGCAGGAGAGACTAAGGGAAATAGGTAATGACGAGGAGCTACTGAATAAAAAATTATCAAAAAACAAAAAATTATCAAAAAAAACATAAAATAATCACACAAAAGCAAATAATAATACTAATAATCATTTTAATATCAATAATAATCATATGAATATACACTTAATAATAATCATAATCATAATAATAATAACCTAAAAATAATCTAATAACAGTTAAGGATAGTAAACTAAAAAAGAGGTTAGAAACATGGAAAACAGACAAACATATTTTCTTTATGGAGGGTTAGTGCTAATTTTTTTGCTGCTGATTGTAACTGTTTTAATGGGCGGTTTAATTAGCAACAATTTAACTGGTGCAGTCACTACTGGAGAAACTAGCATCAGCATGCTGGACTTAGCACCTCAGGGATTTAGTTATCAGGAGCCGGAGGATACATCTGCACAAGCTGCCGCTAAATCTCTTGAGCAGGCAGAATTAGATCTAGAAGAGATGAAAAAGATGAACTATATTAGCATTTTTGCTAACGATGCTTTGATAGAAGCAAAAACAGCCTATTTAGAAGAGGATTATTTACATGTATTTAAACTAACACAATTAGTTGACTATGTTAAGAAAGAAAGAGTTGATTTCTTTGACAGAGTCCGTCTTTTAGAGATAAAGAAACAAGTTTTAGAAGAGAAAGGTGTTACAGATTTCAGTGATGTTAATGAACTACGGCAGCAGGCCATGAATGCTTTTACTTTAGACCAATTCGATGAAGCTGAAACTTTTCTTGATGAAGCTAATAAGGAGCTTAATTCATTAGGAAAAGAGAAGTCACGTCTAAAGATGCTGGCATTGTTAAGTAAGAATCTTTTCGTGCGCTATTGGTGGCAGAGTTTGATAGGTCTACTGATGGTGATAATACTGGGGATATTTTTATCTTGGAAAATTAGGATAAATATTTTTTTCGCAAAGATTGATAATCTAAAGTTAGAATTTGAGCAGACTAAAGAACTCATCAAGAGATTGCAGAAGGAATGTTTCCTTGATAAGGCTATCACAGTAAAGTCCTATAAAGAAAAGGCAGCTAAATATGAAGATAGGATTGCCGAAATAAAACAAGCTATTCCTATTTTAGAAGCAAAAGTTAAACGCGTAAAAAATGAGAGAAAAAGGTCTATGGAAGCAGTCAACCATTTTTTCCAAAAGGTTTTTTTCTTGATAAGCCATTCGGTATTAGAGGTAAAGAGAATGATAGCTAATAAAAAAGCAAACTCTGGGAGAAACTATAGAAGAAAAAAAATAAATTAGCATGACTAAAGAGTAAGAGAATAGCGAATAAGAGAGCAAAGGAATGAGATAATAAAATACTCAGATAATAAAATACTAAGAGAAGATATCGTATGAAATCAATCACATTAATTTCACAGGAAGAGGAAAAAAATTTATTTAGTCGATATCCTAAAGATATTTCTCCTACTATCGCCGAACTATCTTTTGTTTTATTTCTTAGTGGAGTATTTTCCGGGTTAGCTTATCTTACAGATACTTTGCTTTCTACTGCTCACTTATTTTTTTTATCAATAGCTTTCCTTGTTCAAGGGATGATATTTATTACTCTTTTCCTTAAAAGAATGGGGAGTGTCGTTTTATTTTTAGTCATCTACTGTTTGCTAACATTTGATTTAAATGAGATAGAGGTAGTCGGCTGGAAAAAATTAACGATGCTATTTATGATTGGGGTCATATTTGAAGTATTTAATTATTCAGCAAAAAAAACTGCCCTACCTAATTCTATTATTTTGATAATTAGTGCAATTACCACTTCAGCTATTTTCCCGCTTATCCTTGCATTTATGCTATCTGTAGAATTAACTCTTACCTTCCCTTTATCCTTATATAACTTGATTACCCTCAGTGCTATTACTGGTCTCTCTTCTTCCCTTTTGGCAGTAATAGTATGGATGGTATTAAAAAGAAGAAAGGTCATTATTAAATTAAAATCTTATTTTGGAAGTTTGGCCTAATTATAGCAACAACAATAAATGGTCCCTAAAAAATTCATGAAAACTAATAATTAATGAAACCCGATGGTAACTAAAAGTAAACCTTTAATAAAAAATAAAATACCTCATAAAAAGTAAAATATACAATGAAAACTAAAGCACGATACTGGAGTTATGTAATTTTAATTGCCATAGCTTTAGGATTACTCATAATCCCTTTTCTATTTATCGATATCAGCATGTTCTCCTCTCTATCATACCTTCGCAACTTAATGTTAACATCTGGGAGATTTGGATATTTTTTACTAATTATGTTACTGATCGCTTCCGTGCCTTTGCCTATTCCCAGCACTCCGATAGTGCTTAGCGGGGGCTATGTCTATGGAGCTTGGGTTGGAACAATGATATCTTTACTAAGCATCGCTATAGGTTCTTCAATTTCTTTCTGGCTCGTTCGCTTCTTTGGACGCCCCATATTGAATAAATTAGTTGACAAACGTCATTTTTTGCACTTTAACCATATCTTAAAGAAAAGAGGGTTAGCTATTGTCTTTATCTCTTATGCCTTGCCCATTTTTCCCAGTGATAGCATTAGTGCTATCCTGGGGTTGACAAGAACTAGCTACCATCTGTTTCTAGTTTTATTAATTCTAGGGCATATCCCTAGACTGCTGATCATCAATGCTCTTGGAACTGATCTATATTTTGGGTTGAGCTGGAAAACATTCTATATTCTTTTTGCCGGGATAATCTTAATCTTGATCGCCTTTTTCCGAGAAAAGATAAAGCGCTTCTTATTCAAGGAGCTTAAAGAAATTGAAGAGGAAGTAGCTGAGATTGAAAAAGAAGCAGCAGGTATTAAAAAAGAGGTCGTTATCTTAAATCATAGTTTAAAGAAAGATGTTAAATTTGTTGAAAAGGAAATGGGGTTGGCTGAGAGAAAACTAAAAACAGTTAATGATAGATTCAACAGAAAAAAATTAAGGAAAGGTAAGACATAGAAAAATTATTCTCATTTAACGTTTTTAAATCAAATAAGCAGAAATCCCCCGCATTTATTTTTAAGGATAGCCATTTTTTAGGATTTTCTTCAATTTAACACTACAACCATTGTAATATCGATAATTCTGTTGAGTGAAGCACGTATTAAAACAGAATTGTCGTATTAGATAATTCTGGCAAATATGATCTAATCACCAGAATTATCTATACTGAATTCTATTTAATACTAAATTCAACGAATAATGGCATATGGTCTGAAAAAGAGAAATTTAATACTTGATATTTCTTAACTTTGATTTGTGGTGAAACTAACACATAATCTAGCCTCCTAGAAGGGTGCCAAGTAGGTTCAGTTAGACTTAGGGAGTATTTATCTAATTTAGCCCGATCCTTCAAGTGTGTTTGTCTTTCTAATTTCTCCAGTTCCTCAGAACCATTAAACGTGTTAAAATCACCCATAAGAATTACTGGATTTTTAATCTTATTAATTATCTTGATCATCTCTTCAATCTGCATCGCTCTTGTCTTTTCACCAAGGGCCAGATGCGCTAAAAGTAGAGTTACTTTTTTTGGACAGTTGATAGTAGCTTCTATAACTACCCTTTTAGTCCCTTCATGAAATAAGTGATACCTTACTTTAGAAATAGTATATCTGGAAATGATGGCATTAGCCTGCTTATTTAATATTGGGACATAATGAAAAAGCTTTAGCCAACCACGTAAGGGGTACTTTATTTTCTCTACAAAGCTGTGTAATCCTAACTTTTTCTCAAAGAAAACCACTTCATCTTTTTTTGAGCGGAAAGATCCAGTATCTACTTCTACTAATGATAAGATATCTGGTTTTATCTTCTTCAAAGCGTCTACTACTTTTTGGTCAAGGTTTCTTGGCGGGAAAAATATCCTCCAGAAATATAAATACTGGTACCATAAGCCTTCCATCCCTTCGCAGTATTCGATATTATAACAGATTAATTTCACCATCTTTTGTATAATAGAATAAATAATGAAGATATAAAGCTATCTGTTATTCTTCCAATTATTCACCTTTCTGTAAAGTAATCAATTTTCTGATTCATGATGGATAAACCCATCTATAGCATTCCTTGTTTTTCATAAAAACTAATTGCTTTATTCAGTGCTTCTTTAAACGGTACTTTTGGTAGCCAATTCAGCTCCTTTCTTGCTTTAGAAGAATCAAAATATCTATATTTAAAAGAGAACATTAAAGCTGCTGCTGGTAATGGCGTTTTTTTGTTGAAAAGCATCATTATTTTTTCCAATAAGTTAAGGAGCCGGTTTGCTAATGGCAGCACTGCTTTCGGTATATTATTTTTTACTTTTCTTGCATTGGTAGCTTCAGCAATAGCATTAAATATTTCCAAGTAGCTCATTCCTTCATCAGCAAAGATATAATTTTCTCCTATTTTTCCTTTTTCCATGACTAAAATATGCGCATCAACTATATCATCAACAGAGATAAAAGAGTTTCCTCCCGGCGGTGCCATCCTTAATCTACCTTCCTTTATCTTTTTAATCACGCTGCCCATGTGCATAGCTATATCTCCTTGGCCGATAATGGTGGTTGGTGAAACTATTGATACATTCAAGCCATCTTTGGCAAATCTTTTACAATTTTCAATACAAATATTTTTGGAATACATATACATTATTCTTTGATATTTTTTTATATCAAAAGAAGATTCTTCGTTTAGTGGTTCTTTATCTTTTGGGATTCCTACTCCTGCAGTTGAAGCTGTGACTACGACTTTTTTCACTCCTAATTCCTTTGCTGTCTCTAACACATTTCTTGTACCTAAACAGTTTACTTTGTAAACTAATTCATCATCTTTCTTGTGGTATGAAACTATCCCTGCTACATGATAAACGAATGAGCAGTTTGACATTGCTTTAAGAACATCTTCTTTTTTAGTGATATCTCCGTAAATTATTTCAACATTGAGATTATCGAGAAAAGGGTGCCAAGTCTTCTCAAGGATAAAAATTCTTACTTTATCACCTCTTCTTACTAATGCTTCAACTAAGTTTGCGCCTAAGCATCCTGAAGCACCGGTTACTAATATTCTACTCCCTGAGCTTTTCATTATTCTATCTGCTGAGCTCTTTATTATCCTATTTGCTGTTCTCTTCATTTTTTATGTTCCATTCTTTTAGTTTCAAAGAAATAAACTAGATAAAACAATAATGAGAGTAGTCCGGCAAATACTAAAGAGCCTACTGTTGAGATCAAAGAGAAATATTCCTGATGCAAGCCGCTAGTAAATATCAAAAAGGCAATTTCATCTACTATTAAGCCAGTACCGACAGCAAAAAGTATCAAATCATAATTGCTTAGGTTGCTATCTCTTGAAAAGAATCTTGAAAATCCAGAAAGTAAAACTAGAACTACTCCTATGTAAAAATGGTGTATTTCGCTGCCAAAGAGAACTATTGATTTCTCTTGAACTATTAGGACTAATGCCCTTACCGCAAATATCGTAAGAAAAAAAATGCTTAAAAATTTTGAAAATTTCCGCAGCCTCATAATCTACCACCCAATTCTTAACCAATGCTATTATTATTCTTATTATTCATATTCTTATTAATCCACACTATTATTCTTAACACACGCTATCTTTTATTACTCGCCCCTTATTATAAATAACCAATCTTATTTAAATATTTTATTGTGTCAGATACAGTCTGTTGCGGTGAGTATATGAACGAAAAACCTAGTTTTTTGATCTTATCAGAAGAATGTCTTCTCTCCTTAAATGCATAATAAATGTTCTCTGCGGTTATTTTTGGTTCTTTGCTGAACAGCTCGTATGCTAAAGCACCCAGCATCAGCAAAGGATAAGTAGCTTTTGGTAAGGTTTTTTCTATTCTCCTAGCTTTTAATCCTTCAGCAATAAGATTATTGAGCTCTTTAAATGTAATAGTCTCCCCAGCTAAAATATATTTTTCGGAGATACCTTCATAATCAATATTTGTTTTCATCAAAAAGACCATAGCTTTTGCAACATCTCTAACATCGACACAGGAATTACTCCCTGGCGGGTTAAATAACATCTGCCTGTTCTTAATTGATGATATCAACTTAAAGGAGTTGGAGAGATCTCCAGGTCCAAGTATTAATGATGGGCTGATAATGATCGAATTGATCCCTGATTCTTTAACACAGTTCTCAGCAAGGTATTTTGAGTAGGAATAATATCTCTTAGAATTGTCCTTCCAATCAAAGTAAAAATCTTCATTGATTATACTATCGGAAAATCCATACGCTGCGGTAGAGCTTACATAAATAATTCTTCCTACTTTATGTTTTCTACAGGCTTTAAGAACATTTTTTGTACCTTCCACATTTATTTTCATTAGCATTTCTTTATCTTTTTTTTTGAACGAGACCATTCCAGCAAGGTGAAAAACAATATTTATATCTTTAAAGAATGGTTCTATCTGTTCGTAATCAGTCACATCATTACCATAATTGATGTGTACATTTGAAAAAGAATCAATATCACAATAATTTTCTTTATGCTTCTTTCGGCAGATAACTGTTATCTTGCTTTTTGTTGTTTCACTATTTTTCTGATTATCTATTCTCTCATCTTCCATTACTTTTTCTTTTCTTTTTTCATCTTCTATTATTTCTTTAATTAGATGCTGTCCTAAAAAACCATTCCCTCCGGTGATTAATATATTCATCCTTTCTAGAAGTAAGAATTAGCTTATAATATTTATTAGTATTTTTGTTGTTCTACCATCACTTCAAGATTCCATATCCTATCAGTCTAAACCTGTCTCCCACTCTTCTAGAAAGCGTTATTCTATCTCCCTTATTGGCGCAGATAGGTTTTTTAAGAATTACCGTGGTGCTCTTCTTCGATGGATCAAGAACAATACCTACAGTAGCGGCAGAATTGACGTTAAGCATCAAGATCTCATTTTTGGCTAACGGCTTCACTTCCGTTTCTTCTTTCGCCCCTACTACTCTTTCTAGGAGGTTTGTTTCTAAAGTTAACTGGTAATGCATCGGTGGAAGTTTACCAGGAATTCCCACCAGCGAACCGGTAAGCGAGTCTGATTTAGTGATCATCGGGTCTAAAGGAGTAGCGATGGCCATACTTCCTCCAGGACCTATTTCTTCAACAGATACCCCGCCGGAAATAATCTTAGAAACTTTTGTTATTAACGGTCTCCATACTTTTTTATTTTTCTCTTCAACCATATATCCTGGAGATATTTCAATTTCATCACCAACTTTAAATTTTCCTTGTTTAACTGTTCCACCCAATACTCCACCACTAAGATCCTTGGGATTTATTCCTGGCTTGTTGATGTCAAAAGAACGAGCAACTAACATTAATCTATCTTTATTAAGATCCCGTGAAGGTGTTTTAATAAATTCTTGTATCGCTCTCAGAAGGACATCGATATTGACATTAGCCCTTGCTGAGATAGGAATGATTGGAGCATCTTTATAGTCAGAAGCAGACAAAAATTCCTTGATCTCTTGATAATTTTTTAGCGCTTCATCATGTGTTACTAGGTCAATTTTATTTTGTATGATAATCGCATTTTTTATTCCGGAAATTTGTAAGGCCATCAGATGTTCCTTGGTCTGTGGCTGTGGACATTTTTCATTGGCGGCAACAAGTAATAGGGCTCCATCAACGATGGCAGCGCCAGAAAGCATCGTAGCCATTAATGATTCATGTCCAGGAGCATCTACTAAAGATATTTTCCTAAGAGGAGTAGTTTCTCCATTGCATTTCACGCATTTTTCTTTAGTAGTATAAAAGTTACAGTTTTCGCAATGGTATATCACAAAGTCAGCATAGCCTAAGCGAATGGTAATGCCTTTTTTTAACTCTTCGGAGTGTGTGTCCGTCCATTTTCCGGAAAGGCGCTCAGTTAAGGTAGTTTTTCCATGGTCAACGTGCCCTACTAAAGCTATATTTAATTCCGGTTGAGTTGGTAATTGGATATTTTTAGGCTGTTTTTTATGGGCTTCTAATTGTTTTGGTTCCTCTTCACTGCTATTTTCTGTTGGTTTATTTTTTAGTTGGTTTACTATATTATTATCTATACTATTATTATCTATAGCTTCATGTTTAGAAGGCACTTTTTGAGTTGCTGCTTTCTTTCTAGGCATACACTCTTAGAAAAGAGTTTTATTTATAAAGGTTTATGAGTCTGGTAGGGAAAGTAATTTATACCCTTTATTTCTCAGCAAAACAACATCTTTAAAAATATTCTTATCTTTCTAGGAAATAAAAGAGGATATTATGACTTTATATGAATTAATCAAGAATCATCGTCATCGGGAACGGCTGAAAGAGATCCTGCATGTTTTTCTAGAAGAAGAATTTGGATCCCTCATCGCCAGAATAAATTTGCATAAACATCTTCCTTTTCAAAAAAGAATTAAAGCTTACCTAGCTCAGGAAAAATTAACCTCTCCGGAAGTTAGGTTAAGACAAGCTTTTGAAAAATTAGGTCCAACGTTTATCAAATTTGGTCAGCTTCTTTCTTTACGTCCTGATTTAGTTCCTGCAGAATATGCAGAGGAATTTGAAAAGATGCAGGATAAAGTGCCGCCCATGCCTTTTGAAACAGCTAAAAGAATTATTGAAGAAGAATTAAACCAGCCGTTAAATAAGGTATTTTCTTCCTTTGATAAAAAACCGTTAGCTTCTGCTTCAATCGGGCAGGTTTACAAAGCAAAAATAGGAAAGGAATGGGTGGCAGTTAAGGTGCAGCGGTCAGGAATCCATGAAACGATCCAAGAAGACATCGAGTTGATGTATAAGATTGCTGAGCTGCTGGAGCAAGAAGAGCCTGATTTTAAAAATTATAGCTTTAAAGGAATAATCCATGAATTTGAAAAATGGACTCTCAAAGAGCTGAATTATAATATTGAAGCTTATTATGCCAAAAAAATTGCTGATAATTTTAGGAATAGCAGAGCTCTAAAAATACCTAAGATTTATGATCAGTATACGACGAATAAGGTTTTAGTAATGGAGTTTCTTGACGGAATACCTTTGCATGAGATAGAAGAGCTAAAAAAAAGAAAAATTAATTTAAAGAAAGTTATACGCAACGGTTATTATATTATTCTCAAGCAGGTATTCATTGATGGTTTTTTCCATGCTGATCCTCATCCAGGTAATATTTTAATCTTAAAAGATGGAAGACTGGGATTGATTGATTTTGGAATCCTTGGCCATTTTGATAAGAAACTAAAAAGATATGCCTTTGACTTGTTTCGCACGTTCGTAGATAATGATCCAGAAAAAGCGATTAATATTATTCTAAGAATGAACCCGAATAGCGATATAAATAGGGAAGCTTTTGCTAAAGATATGCGGGATATTTACGAGCAGTTGCTGCACACTTCTCCCGAAGACCTGCAAATAGGTCCTTTAATACGGGAAACCTTATCGGTAGCCAATAATCATAACATAGAAATTCCTGCAGATTTTGTTCTCTATGCTAAGACAGTTGCTACAATAGAAGGCATTGCCATCCGCTACCAGCCGGATTTTAATTTTTTCCAGGAAACGCAGAAGATAATAACGAAGCTGGTCGATTTTAAGTTTCTTTCTAAGGAAGCATTTGACCGCACTAAGGATAAAGTTTCAGAATATGCTGAGCTAGCAGAAACTTTCCCAGATACTGCTAAAGAAATTATGGATAAGATAAGGCGCTTCAAGTTTGACATTGATATAGAAGACAAGGATGTCAGAAAATTAACGTTCGAACTGGAACGTTCCTCTGGGAATATCGCCTTGGGCATGATTATTGCCGCTTTAATTGTCGGATCATCTTTAATAATGCAGACGAGTATTATTACTGAGGTGTATACTACTGGATTTATCTTAGCAGGGTTGCTGGGGTTATGGCTGATCAAGAGGACTATATTTGTGAACATAAAAAAAGGAGAATAAGTTTAAAGATAAAAAATATCTAAAGAGGTGGATAAGATGGATAAAAAAGAAGTTTTGAAGAAAAGCTTATTGGTGGGAGTTGGCTTAGCTGCTCATGCCCAAGAAAAAGCAAACAAGCTGGTCAATGAGTTGTTAAAAAAAGGACACATCAACAAGAGCGAAGGTAAAAAACTAGTAAGCAAAGTAGCTGTAGAAGCAAAGAAATCTGGTGAAAGAATTGCTAAAGTCTGCGAAACTGAGCTTAAGAAGGTTTTGAAAACAGCAAAAATGAAATAATTTTTTTTATTTGTTTAGCTCAGCGTGGTCAATCAGTGAATTTTAATCTGCTGTTGTTCATGACAAATATGGTTTAGTTTGCTTGAGAAAACAATGACTATTTAGACTAAAAAAGAGATAAACCAATCAAAACCACGCCGCCGATAGCTAAACAAATACTACTTTTTAAGTCTTATTTTTAGTTTTCTTTAACCATTTTAACACACGTTGATACTATTTAAGAAAACCTCTCTGAGCCTTAATTAAAATACATAATGTTTATTAAGAAGTTATTCTTGATTCATTTTATGAAAGCAGGAGTTGACGTTGGAACTTCACTGGTAAAAGTAGCCTGGATAAATGATGGTCATTTTAGATTTTCTTCAACTGCTGATGTTAAATTAGAAGAGATTACAAGGCAGTTAAGTGCTGATGGTGTTAGAAGGATTCATCTTGCTGGAATTGGGTACTCTGATGATCGTGCAAAATATTTTAAAGATTTTGAAGTAAGAACAGCAGAAGGAGATCCAATTGAAAATGAAGTAAGATTACAAGCTGAAGGAACAAGACGATTGCTTCAAGATAGTGGTTATCAAGGAGATAGTTTTTTAGTAGTTTCTATTGGTACTGGAACTTCTTATACACTTGTTACCAAAGATGGAGCAACTAAATTTCCGATTGGTAATTCTTTAGGTGGTGGATTCATTAATGGATTAGGTCAGGTTTTAGGAGCTAGAGACTATACCGAATTAGCAACAGAATCTACTCAAGGTATGCCACTTGATTTATGTATTAAAGATATGCTTCCTGATAAGGCAGGAACATTTGAAGGAGAATTAGTAGTTGCAAATTTTGGCAAAGCAACACCTGCTTCTGAACGATCAAGTGCATACGCAAGTGTGATTAGTACAGTTGCTATTGCTACAATTAGAGATATAAGGTTACTGGGTATGATTCCCCATTTCCAACCCCCAGATGATGTTGTTTATGTTGGTTCAACAGTTGCTCGTACACCAGTTCTTAAAAATTTACTTCAGGCATATTCAGCAGTTATCGGGAAGAATCCGTATTTTCCAGAACATGGAGAGTTTGCTTTAGCGCTTGGCGCTTATCATATGCAGAAATAAAAAAGAGGTATTTGTTTAGTTCGGCGCGGTCAATTGGTGGATTTTGACTTGTTATCGTTTATGAGGCCTATCGTTCGGTTCGATTGGTATCATTCTTGATTCTGGATATATTTATGAATCTTATCCTCTCCCTTGGGGCGCTGGTACAAGCATACCCAACAAAGGTAAAATTCCTTATCGAACTGGTCCAAAAGAAAAACGTTTTTCTCCCTTGTTTACTGCGAACATTAATAGCGGAGAAATTACTGAATTTCTTGTAAGACAGTGGACTGTTGGGGGTTTGTTCTATACTAAAGGCATTCCAAGAATGGTTATCTGGAAATTGAAAAGAATTGCAAAAAAAGCATCCAATAAAGAAGTCATCAACCCCGCTTGGATCAATAGGAACAGCAATGATCCCACAGAAATTAAAATGCAGCTTAAAAATGATTTTCCTTTGTGTTTTGGAGAGATGATTAGCGACGGTAGAACCATCATTAAAAAATACCCTCTATATGAAATTGATCATTTAAGTAACACTTGGAAGATTGTTTATGTTCCATGATAAGATCAATTTTTATCCTGAACATGCAAAAAAAGATTATCTTTTCTCCATCACTGTCTACTTGGGGGTATCATGCTGAGCGAACAGACTCATAAACAAAAGTGACAACCCTTGTGGATGATGCACACAAAGAACACACCACAAGCCCAGAATTCATTGCTTCTCAGCACACAAGTGCCATTTTACCAGCGATATGAACAATTGCTACTTAATTCTTTCCTAGCGTTATCTCAATATTGCTTACTCTTACCTGTTTCCCATCCTTATTCTGAAACTCTTCACTATCAATAATGATATCCTTTACAGCAACCCTATTTTCTAAGAATCTTTTTCGAGCCACTTCTGCTACATCTACTGCTCTTGAGATAAACTTTCCTCGGGCTTTAATAATTACTTCACTTGCACCTTTAGTTGTAAATTGCATGACCACGCCGGTAACATAATTCATAAAAGGCTTATTCCCGATAAACATAGAATTCTCATCCCGCATTTTTCTTACCTCCTTATTTAGATGCTATGGACTCATCTTAAACAAACAGATAAATATTAATGCAAAGATAGATACAATGCAAGGATACTTAAGCTTCTCTCTTGCGCAGTCGAGTCATATACCCAGCAATAACATTCCTCAACTTCTTACTGGCAACTTTAGTATACTGCCCAGTTAGTTTTTTGTTGCTATCAAAGTCAGAAGTAAATTTAGCACCATGAGTTGCATACAATTCTTTAGTTTTTCTTTTTATAAAAGAGGTTTTTATTCTTCCCATAGGAAAAACTGATTTCCTGATTTATTTATAAATATTTCTTTTGATAATGCTAGTTTGCCCCTTCTTTAGGCTTATAAAATTTAATTTTTCTAAAAGCAGCAAATGCATAAGTTAGGGACTCTACTGGTTAATCATAGTTTTTGTGGTAAGAATTCTAGTTTCATTTCGTTAGAAATAATGATGGATTCAACTTTTCGTACAATATCCGAAAACAAGTTTCTGATATCATTACTGAGTTCTTGAAATTGTTGGTTAGATGGTACTTCAATTTCTAATTCTAACTCCCAAGGCCCAATAGACTCAATCAAATGAATAATATATTGTTGGTTTTTACAGAATTTTATTAACTCTTTGTATCTTTCTTTGTTTAATTCTTTAAGATAAATACATACTTTATAGAATTGATAGTTAATTTTGTTTAGATCAAAGAAAGTGGTGTACCCCTGGATGACCCCTAACTTTTCCAGTTTATTTATTTTATTAATAACTGTTCTGACGTTGAGATTAAGATTCTGAGACAGATCAATTATCCTAATTCTTGCGTCATTAGCCATAATCTGTAATAATTTCTTTTCAGGATTACCTAACTCAACACTTTCGGCACCCCCAATGTAAAGCTCAATAGATTCTCTCTTTGATTTGTCTAACAAATGGGTTCTTTCAAGAATATAAGCTTCATCTACGATGGTTATAGCATAATCTGAAATATATTTGCCATATTTTAAAAGGAAATTACTCTTAACTTTACCAAAATCTATAACGTTTTTAGCATATACTGCTAGAAGTAAATCCCATCTTCCCTCACACTTCGCAACCCAAATAAAATTATCATCTTTAACTAAATCCCCATAAAACTGTTGTTGATTTTCTTTTGAAAGACCTGAAATCTGGCAGTAAATTTTGTAGGTAAAATATCCGACTTTTCCTAGAGCAACCTCAGTAACAAATTTGGTTATTATTTTTTCATGAGTGAGTTTCTTGATACGATATTCAACTATGTTGCGCGGTATTTTTGTTTTCTTACTGATTTCTGCAATGCTTTGTCGAGCATTTCTGTCTAATTCAAACATAATTTTTCTATCTCTTAAGTCTATTGTGTAAGACATTTCTTGAAAAGATGTATTCTTGTATATAAATATTGCTAAAAATTAAGAAAAATTTAAAGAAAGTAATATAAAAAATGGAAACCATTAGTGAGTAGTCAATGAAGAAAATAATGTTAATTCACCCCCCGTTCAATGGGAAGTTCAATGGAAAACCTCTTGGATTAGTACATATAGCAACGGCTCTCAGAAATAGAGGTCATGAAGTTGTAATATATGACCTCAATGCAAAAAGGATACTAGATACAGATTTTAAGAAATTAATTAAAGATGGAAGTTCAGACTATGTTGGAATAGCAAGTACTTCGCCAACGCATCTTGACGCATGTCATTTAGGAACATTAGTAAAACAAGTAGCAGATATTCCAGTAATCAAAGGTGGGACTCATGAGACCTATTGCTACCAAACTACCTTGGAAAGACATCCTGAAATAGATATATCTGTCCGTGGTGTAGGCGAAGAAACTATTGTGGAATTGATTGAAGCTCTAGAAAAGCAAAGTGATTTGTCAAAAGTTACTGGAATTGCCTATAGAGATGGTAAAAATGTTATAGTCACACCGGAAAGGCTTTTACGAAAAAAATTGGATGAATATTCGCATCCCGATAGAACATTATTAGAGCCATCAACGTTTTATGACTTTGATATTTTTGGTGGTGCAAAAACGACACAGGTTCGAATGAGTAGGGGGTGTTCTTACGGATGTAACTTTTGTCCAATTGACCGAACATATAAATTCCACTCAGCCGATTATGTTATGGAGGAATTACGAACAATTGCAGAAGAAGGTTATAAAGCAATCTTTTGGGATGATGCCATTTTTACTGCTAATAGAAGATTAGTTAGTGAAGTTTTAGAGAAGCTAATTGCTGAAGGACTAACTTTTCAAATGGGAGCGCAAACAAGAGCAGATATTCATATTACTCCGGAGATGTTAAGATTAATGAGTAATGCAGGATTCACCTATTTGTCATTTGGCATGGAATCTGGAGACCAAGCTATTCTCTCTAAATATAATAAAATGTTAAATGTATCTGAGGTGGAAAAAGCCGTTAAAATTGCTAAGGATGCTGGCATGAGAACATCAGTTACAGCGATCATAGGAGCTCCTGAAGAAACATTAGAATCTGTTGGTAGAACTGTTGATGTAATTAATAGAATACGTCCAGATTCTATTTCTTGGAGCGTATATTCTGTTTATCCTGGATCATCTTTGGAGTTTGATCCAACATGGTATGAGGATCCTAGTTTGTCTAGAGAAGATTTTTGGAAACAGTTTGATGAAGGATATAAAGCAAAACACATAAGAGATATTGAATATGTTCAAAAGGCCTGGGAGTTAGTTAGAGAAAAGTTAAATCCAGAAATAGATGTATAATCTAGGAGTGGAGTGCAATGACCACCAGTAGAACCAACTTTTATTATCTTGAAAACTTAAATTTTATTGGACTTAACACACATTAGTATACCCCTCCGTAATATTTATATACCTAGGTACTATCAACTTAGATATGAGCAGGTGGTAGTAATAAACTTAACCTCATAAACTTAACCTAGAAAAAGATGGTAATACTTTTCGATCAATTTAATCTTCCTGAAGATGTGTATAAAGTTATTTTTGCCACTGAGCAGCAGGAGATGGTAGCTAAAATGTTAATTTCTTATATGTGGAAAAACGGTGGAGAGATTGGAAAAACAGAAATGAGCCTGTTTGCAACTCGGCTCCATGAAGGTGAAACTTTAACTATTCCGGGAGAAAAACTTCCAGCAGATAAAGAAGCTAGGATGTCTTATAACAAACGGCAGTTTTATGATAGGATACTTACGCCGATGAGGGGCATGGGGCTTATCGATTACGATCTTTACACGAAGAAGTATAAGATCTCTGATAAGTTCAATAAGATGATGATTAAGATTGGGTTAATGTGGCTGCGCGAACTAGAAAAGAAAAAGAAGAGCAATTTATAATCTGATGTAAAATGAATCTTAACACAGGCTTCATAATCTTATTAGGTGATGATAATGACTAAAATACTTATTGCAGTAATCTTAGCTGGGTTTGGCGCGCAGCTTATGAAATTAATAATATATTGGTTTAGGCATAAATCCTTATCCTGGCATGACCTTGTAGTAACTGGTGGAATGCCTTCTTCGCATAGTGCATTTGTCGTTTCTTTGGCTACAATAGTTTATTTGACGGAAGGTGTTTCAACAGCTTTTGCTATCAGTTTAGTTTTGGCATTAATTGTTTTAAGAGATGCATTTGGAGTAAGAAGAACCGTCGGGGAAGAAGGGGTCCTTTTGACACAGGTTATTCACAAGCTGAGGATCAAGAAACAGACGCATTTTTCTATGGGACACACGCCGGCTCAAGTTATTGTTGGATCTGTGCTTGGTTTTTTATCTAGTTTATTGGTTTATTATTTCTAAGATGGTAGTTGTTTAGCACAGTGGGCTGGTAATAAAGTTACAAACTATTATTTTATCACACGCAACATTTTATCACACGCAACTTATTTAAATTCACTAAGTTCTTAGCAAATAATGATCACTTCTCACCAGATGCGGGAATTGGAAGATTATGCTGAAGCAGAAGGCATTACTGCTGAAGACTTAATGGAAAATGCAGGACTGGCTTTATTTGAAACAATTAGAGAAAAATATGACTTAACAAGCAAAAGAGTGGTTATTTTTGCCGGGCAAGGAAATAATGGCGGGGATGGTTTTGTAGCAGCGAAATATTTTGCTCATGTTTGTCCAGTGACGGTTCTGTTTTTTGGCAGCAAAGAAAAATTAAAGGAGACAGCTAAAAAATATTATGAAAAATTAAGAAATCCTATTATTGTTCTGCCTATAAAATCTAAGGAAGATTTGGATAAATTTCATTTTCAAAGAAACCATCAACTTATTCTTATAGACGCCATGCTGGGGATAGGAGTAAAAGGGGAGTTAAAAGAGCCAATCTCTCTCGGGATAGATTTGTTTAATCATCTTTCAGGGATAAAGGTTGCCGTAGATATTCCTTCAGGAATCAATCCTGATACTGGTGAGATCCATGGGAAAGCCTGTGAATCGGATATTATTATTTGCTTTCATGATATTAAAGCAGGGTTAGTTGATATGCAGGAGAAAGTGATTGTAGTGGATATAGGTATTCCTAAAGTGAAATAGTGTTTAACCTATCAAAAGGAAAAAACAATGACAAAATTAGAAGAAGGGATTATGCTTAACCATGTCCAAGCTTATAGATGCTCTTCTTGTAATAATCAATTTTTTACTGAAGAACAAGCTAAAGAGTTAGAAAAATAGGTTAAATTTCTTAGAAAAAATAAACTTATTTAATTATGATTTCTATCAAAATATTTTTTCTTTCTCGCAAAATTTAAAATGGTCTCAAAAGTATCCTTTACCTCAGGGAATTCAGACATATATTTTTCCTTTGTTTCTCTCAGAAATTGTTCAGTCCAGCCACTCCAATCTTTCTTATGGTCAAGCTCATGTAAAGTAGCATCTAGTTTGTCTATAGCTTTAGCAAATCTAGCTTCAACAGTTTTCTGTTCCTGAAACTCTAGAAATAAAGAAGAGAATTTTTCGCTGAGAGATGGAGGTAGTTTCTTTGCTAAAATAGGCCTAGCTTTATTTTCTTCCGATTCTCTGCTGTTTCTTTCCTTAACATTGCTTATGCAAACGTCTCCGGTTTCTATCTCAATCAGATCATGATACATCAGCAATTCATATACTTTCAGCCGGTTTAAGTTTAACTGGTTTTTAGATAAAAAATAATCTGCCAGAATTAAGCAGCTCCAACTGTGTTCTGCAGAGCTTTCCTTTCTGTTGCTTACAGAAGTACTTCTCTCAACATTTTTTAGAGAATATATTTTTCTTAATTTTTGTAACTGATCATTAATCATAGTGATATTTCAATAGATGAGAATCCCTCTCACTCATAAACGCATCTCCTTTATCATCTTTTTAGCTTCATTTATTTTGTTCTCACCAACCATAATCCTAAAACTCCGTCAGTTTCTTGTCAGCGATATGATGCAATATAGTGGTGTTTCCGTCCCTTCCAGAAAGTTTTTCGGTGCTGATAAATCTCCCCTCAGTTAATTTAAGAATTCTACGATTAAAGCTCTTATAACTAAGTTCGCCGCCTTTTTCAGCATAAGCAGAAAAGACCTCGCCTATTTTCTTACCGCTGTGTTCTCTCACTAAATCCAAGATCATCAGCAGCTCTTCATCTAAACCTTCTTTTGGCTTAATTTGGAACTCATTAACTTTTTTAATCGCTTCAGCTACATATTCTATGCTTATTCTTTTCGAACTTTTATCTTCAGCGATATTGCCTGCTTCACGCATTAAATACAAGCCGATGCGCATATCATTTATTTCTGCGCATTTTTCCACAATTTCTTGAAAAGCATCTTCATCCCAGCAGTTGGGAGTAAAAGCATAATCTTTTCTATGCTGAAGAATTCCATTTATTTCTGCTTGATTATAAGGCCTGAAGTATAAAAACTCCGGCGCTAATCTACTTCGTATCCGCTCATCAAACTCTCCATAGCTGTCCCTATAGTTGGTTATCAAAATGATGGACTTCCGGTAGATATCTTCTAAGATAGTGTATAAGAAATCTAAATCTTCAAGTTTATCAACTTCATCAAAGATAAATACTACTGAAGTTTTATTTAACTTAGCTTTAATTAAGCTGAACAGCTCGCTGGTTTTCTTGCTCTGGATAAATTTATAGCCGAGATCATCACACATCTTCACAAATATCTTAAAGGTAGTGTTTTCCTTCCAGCAATTTATATACATCGGCACGACTGCATCAGTTTCTTCTTCAAGTTCTCTGAGAACCTGCCGGCAGGCAGTAGTCTTTCCTATTCCCGGAGCGCCATAGACAAATAGATTGCGTCCATTGTGCCCTTGTAATAATGGCTTAATGGCAGTAGCAAACTGTTTTTGTTCTATTTCGCGGTAAGGCATTATTTTTGGTTGAAAATCATAATCTAAAATGATTGAATCTCGGAATAAAGATTCACCACTTTTCAACATCTCTTTAAATAAGGACATCTTTTTTAAGAAGAACCGTCAGTTTATAATGATTATGGGTATGGAGAATAACCTACATTCGAGCATTGCCATAGCAAGTATAGCCTAGAACTGTGCAACGAAAACTTTATCAATAATCTGCTTTCTAAAGTCAAAAATGAGCCTAACTATATCTCAAATATTAAAGCTGATACCTCCGGAGTACTATCTTAACAACCTGTTTATTTTGGCTTTAATAATATTTGTTGCTTTTATCATCTTAGCTAAAGGTCTGCAATTACTCTTTAATCTTTACCTAAAAAAAGTAGCTTCAAAGACGGAATCTCAAATTGATGATCTTATCTTTGAACGAACCAAAACACCCTTATTTTACTTAATATTAGCTTACGGGCTAAAAGTCTCCCTGTTCAGCTTGAATATCAATGGTGTTGTGCAGAAGTTAGTTAGTTCTATGATGGCGATAGTATTTGTTCTTGCGATAACTAGGAGCATTGATGTTCTATTAGAAGCATGGGGAATAACGTTTGCTAAGAAAACTAAAACCCACCTCGATGATATCCTCCTCCCTTTATTCCGCAAAGCTACTAGGGTCATTTTGATAGTAGTAGCAGTGTTATGGGTCCTAAAGATATGGAAAGTGGACATTACGCCATATCTTGCAGGAGTAGGTATTAGTGGTATCGTCTTAGGGTTAGCGTTGCAGGATTCTTTAAAAAATATATTTGGTGGAATCACTTTAATCATCGATAAAACCTACAAAGTAGGTGATAAGATCAAGCTGGAAAGTGGCGATATTGGTACGATTTATGATGTAGGCTTAAGAAGCACTAAGCTAATTACTTTTGATAATGAAGTGGTTTACATTCCTAACGGTTATCTTGCTAATTCTAGGGTGCAAAATTACACTCATCCTGATCCTAAAGTTCGCTCAAAGGTTGAGTTTGGAGTAGCATACGGTACTGATGTTGAGAAAGTTAAAAAGATAGTTCTAGAAGCGATTAAGAACACTGATGGTATCCTTACAGAGCCTGCTCCAGAAGTGCATTTTATGGAGATGGGAGACTTTGCTTTGAAATTTAGGACATATTTTTGGATTGCTCACTGGAATGATTCCTTTAAAAAAACCAGGGAAATTACCGGCAAAATATACACTGCTTTAAATAAAGCAAAGATAGATATTCCTTTCCCTACGCATACAGTTCATCTCAGGAAATAAATTTCAAAACGAGGGTATAATTTTAGCTCTTATAAAAGGTAGTGGTCTCTCACAGATGGTGCAAACACTTTTACTTACTTCCGCAGGGATCGTCCCAGAAGTAAGGAAAGACTTTCTTTCACTTTTATCAGTCAAACCTTCAGAAGCTAAAGCTATCTTCATTACAACTGCAGCGTACGGCGAGCCGCCGGAAACATATCGTGGTTTAGAACCATGGTGGTTAAAAAGAGACCGGCAGACGCTTTATGATTCTGGTATCAAAAATATAGAAGATTTGGATTTACGAGAAAAAAATAAAGCTCAGCTTGAAAAAATATTGGTCGATAAAGATATCATTTTTGTAAGCGGTGGAAACACGTTTTACTTATTATACTGGACTCGCAAAAGCGGTTTTGACAAGCTGATTCCTGCTTGCTTAAAACGTGGCGCGCTTTATGTTGGTGCAAGTGCTGGTAGTTATCTAGTTTGTCCGTCTATCGAAATGGCCTTATGGAAAAAACCAGCACGTGATCGATTTGGTCTTAGAGATACCAATGGAATCAATCTGGTGCCTTTTCTGATCATGGCTCATTTTGTTGAAGAATATCATAAATTAATTGATAAATTGGCAAGAGTCACAAAATACCCTATTGTTGCCCTTACGGACAAACAAGCTTTACTAATAAAAGGAGAAACCATAAAATTACTCGGCGCACCTGAAAAAAATTACTGGAATGGTTTTAAAGAAAAAAATGAATAACTCTTTGCTTTATGTTAAATGGTTATAAAGATTACTTTTTTTTCTTTCCAATCTCTTTCATCCCCATGTATTTCCAGAGTACTTTAGGTATTTTAACCGTACCTTCCTTGGTTTGGCCGTTTTCTAGAACAGCGGCTATTGCTCGAGCAGTAGCAATCATGGTATTATTGAGCATATGCACATACTTTCGTTCACCATTCTTAGTTAAATATTTAGTATTGAGAGTTACCGATTGATACTCTAAACAATTGCTGCAAGAAGTTACTTCTCGATAAGCTCCTTTTTTATCGTTCTGTCCAGGAAACCATGCTTCTATATCATACTGTAAAGATTGCTTATTTCCAATGTCACCAGAACAGATTGATACTACCCTAAATGGTATCTCTAATGATTTAAACAATTTTTCAGTAACGCTTTGCATGTACTCAAACCATTTATAAGAATCTTTCTGCGTGGTATACATAACCTGCTCCACTTTGTTAAACTGATGCACTCGAAAAATTCCTTTAGTATCGCGGCCATGCGCTCCTGCCTCTTTTCGAAAACAAGTGCTGATGCCTCCAATCTTTAAGGGAAGGTCTTTTTCATCGATTACTTGATCTTTCTTTAGCGCAACTAAAGGGTGCTCTGAAGTTCCTATGAGGTAGAGGTCTTCATTGTCAATCTTATAAATGGTATCCTGAAATTCCGCAAGATTTACTCCGCCTTCTAAGGCTGCCCGATTAAGCATGAATGGCGGCCAATGCATTTTAAATCCAGATTTGACTAATAAATCTACAGCATATCGTTGCAATGCCATATCTAATAACACTGCTTCGTTCTTCAGAAAATAGAACCTTGCTCCAGAGATATTTGATGCTGTATCTAGTTCTATCAAATCTAAGCTTAATCCCAATTCTATATGGTCTAGCAAAGGGAAAGTCTGCTTCTTTACTTTCCCAACCATCTTCAATACTTTATTTTCACTTTCATCTTTTCCAAGAGGAACTTTTTCATCCAAGATATTTCCAATGAGCTTTAAAGTTGCATTTCTTTCTTCTAGAAGCTTATGTACATTTAATTCGCTGTCTTTTATTTTCTGCGCTGTTTCTTTCATTTCGATTATTTTAGCAGCCGCAATCTCTTCTTTTTTAGATTTCTTAGCTTGATTAATCTCTTCAGAAACGACGTTGCGCTGATGTTTTAGCTTCTCCATCATTTTTAATTCCTGGCGCCATTCAGCATCTAATGTTAATACGTTATCTACAATGGCTGTATCCCTATGGCGTTTTTTCTCTGAGTTTTTAACTAATTCCGAATTTTCCCGCACATAATTGATGTCGAGCATGTTTTTACCTCTGAATTATACTATCTGTCTGGATTATACCAACAATTTGGTAACAATTTGAAATTCAATATCCTTTTTTTTAATAAAGTTGTTTTCAATAAAGGTTTTTAAAAAGGTCTTTTCAATAAAGGTATTTATTTGTTTTATTTAAATGTTACTTGGTTAGGATCATTTTTGGTAATATTTGTGGCATTTATAGGATAAAGCAGTGCAAAAGTATATAAATCAAAAAATAATCCCTTTAAAAGAGGAAAAAAGAGGAAAATGCACCAGAAATATTTAGTGATAAGTGTACTCTTCTTAGTTCTAGTGCTATCTTTACAGGCCTTAGGTGATACTGACCTAAGAAATAATTGCACTATTGATCAACAATGTACTGACCTCTATGCTGGGTACAACTTAAATGTATATTGTAACCCTCAAACGTCTACTTGTTATGCTACAGGTAATGCGCAAGGATCTTCAGCAGGAACTTCTACAACTACAGCTACAGGAACAACTACGGGAACAGCTGCTACTCCATTAACTAACGGTTCAACTACCCCTTCTACAACCCTCACTGCCTCAACTGCGTCATCATCTACGGTTCTTACTCCTTCTACTACTTTCTCCACCACTGCTTCAACAGCTACAGTTTCCTCTTTGGATATTCAAAAATTAAATACGTTGGATACAGAAGTTAAAAATTTACAACAGAAAATAAATCTTCTAGAAACAAATCTCAATAGTTTGACTTCTCAAGTAGGGGATATTAATTCTAAAGTTACTTCTGCTATCGGTGAGCTTACATCTCAGCAGTTAGAAATCAAAGATGAAGTAAAATCAGAAGTAAAGAATGTAGTCGTTGGTTTAGCTGGTCTGCAGGAGAATGTTGTTAAGACACAAGAAGATTTTGCTAAGACTAAGGAAGATGTAGAAGATTTACAGCTTGCTGTTGAAGAAACACCTGGGTTGGTAAAGATCATTGTTTATGTTTTAATTGTGTTAGCAGTAGTTGCTCTGGGCTTGGGCGGAATATATCTAGTAGAGAAGATGCGCCATCCTGGCATGGCGGTTAGTGAATCAATTGTAGATTATATTTCTTCCCATATTAAAGCTGGCAGGAAATATCAGCATATCCATCAAGACCTGCAAAAAGCCGGCTGGCAACCAGCCGATATTCAAAAAGCCTATAAAGATACATTGAAGCGTAATTATACTGCTTATTCTCAGCAAAAAGAGAAGCAAATGGGTTATGACAAACAGAAAACAATATTTATCTCTATTGTAGGTGTGCTCTTAATAATAGGTATATTTTTCCTAGTAAAAGGGGTAACTGGGCAAGCTATCCATTTCGATTCAGGGGTAGGACTTGATGCAGCGGTTAAAAATATGCTCGATACTCGTATTGATGAGAACCTATTTTATCCGCTGGTGGAATCAGCAGCAGTCTGTTTTGAAGTTAACGATTTAAAAATAATGTCAGCGTATCGTGTTAATATCGCCAGTGGAACCCATACAGTAGAAAAAGTAAACTCCTGTGATGTTAATAATGACCTCTCCTTAACATTTAATGATTGGGACACTTTTAATATCATTATGAGAAATCCTACTTGTGAGAAGATCAAGCAGTTTCATAGCAAGGGATTCTATATCCTGCCTTCTAAATATATTTTCCCAGGATTTATGAAGAATCCCTTTGAAGACTCTTCTAGATTTTGTAATGTTTTACAAGTGTGCTTGACACCGGAAGAATTAAGTCTGGCTGGGTGTTGATTATATTTAAATTCCTATAGTTAGTTTATTATACTTTACTTAAATATTACACTTAACTTAATTACTTAAATTACACTATTATACTTTACTTAAATATTACACTTAACTTAAATTACTTAAATTACACTATTATACTTTACTTAAATATTACACTTAACTTAAATTACTTAAATTACACTAAGTTTAAATATAAATTTATGAAAACCGTCGGAATAATTGGTGGTCTTGGACCAGAAACAACTTCAGAATTTTACTTAGACTTAGTTTTCTCTTGTTACAAAAAGAACAAAATATCCAGACCGAGTATAATTATCGCTAGTGTTCCTTTACCTTACCAGATTGAAGAAGATCTTATCATGAATAATAAGGGTAGCGAAAGGTACATCACATTTCTCGTTGCTGAGGCAAAAAGGTTAGAAAAGGCTGGTGCCCATTTTATTGTTATGCCCTGTAACTCCCTCCATATTTTTATTGAAGAAATAAGGAAAGCTGTAAAAATACCTGTCCTAAGCATAATTGAAGAAACTGTAACATTTCTTAAACATAATAAATTTAGAAAAGTAGGGATTGTTTCTACTTCTGCAACGATAAAGAATAGGTTATACGAGAATGCTTTTGAAAACAGTAACATTGCCTACGTAACTCCTGATGATTTTCAACAAGCAAAAATGGGTAAATTTATCCTTCATTTAGTGACAGGGATGCAGAATAATAAAGATCGGGAAGGGCTTATTCAAATAATTAATGACTTTGAAAATAAAGATGTCGATTGTGTTATACTTGCTTGTACTGACTTGCAGCTCTTGATTCCAAAACATAACAAATTAAAGATATTTGATACCATGAAAATATTTGCTGATGCAACGGTTAAGAATATCCTTAATAAATAGATACTAGAAATTTTATTTCTTGCTTTGGTATGATACCCCTCAGTTGTTGCCGATAGGCAACTCACGAACGCTTGCTCTTAAGCAAGTCACGAATGGAACAACGTGGAATAACTTGAAAGTTACTTGACTACTGCGATATCGATTCAAAGCAAGATTAAAAAATACCCCGGAGCTCTGCTCCGATTGGGATTTTTTATGAATTATCTAAAACTTCTCCTTAAATCAAAATCAAACCTTCCAATAAATTCTTCGGCCAAAGGTTCATTCTTCCCTTCTAAAAATTGATAAATATCCCGACTGAAGCAATGCGCGCAGAGATTCATCTTCCTGCCACAAAATATACACAGCGTGTCTCCTTCCTCTTCCAAAGAGATATCAATTTTTTCTGCCATTGTTGAATCCAATTCTCCAATCATAGTCTGCATCCTATTTAACAGGCAACTGGAACAAATAGGCTCCGTAATAGTCTCATCACATTCAATACAAAGTGTTTGAACCCCCATGATTAAAGGAAGAGTTAATACCTATATATGCTTTCCTTATTTAGAATATATTGGGTATATGTTTGTCATTCTCTTCAATTTTTCTAACACTACCTCAGTGCCTTTTTTCATATCTTCTTTTAAAACTACTTATAAGTAATTACAATGACAACCCTTTTATATATGGGGATAATATCGCCACTAATGATACGATCAGCATTGCTTGGCTTGGGTGATCCCAGTTTCAGAGATCAGATCGTATTCTACTGCCATATGTATGGTTTTATTGTAGAAGCTCCCGACACTTTTTCTGAACTGGAGCAGCTAGCTCGAACTAGGGAATTTGGTCTTTACATGATGGATTTGGATTTTCAAGCTCAAACTAGCCTAGATATTAGTCCTGCCAAGACTATCTATGATTTAATTAAAGAGCAAGTAAAATCTAATGATGCTATTTTTATAGGTTTTTCTGATGACTTAGAAGCAATTAGTTTAGCTCTCGGGAAAGGAATTCCAGCTAAACATAAAACTATTCATTATAGAACTTAACTAAGGTAAAAATATGTGCTTATAAAAAGTATCATCTCTCTGGGCGCTATCCAAAAAGTTGGTGATAGCAGGTCGTTCGCCTCGTGCTTTTCTTGTTCATGGCATTGTCCAAATATATTTCTGCTTATCAAAGAGAAAGCGCTTATCAATTCTCCTGAACGATAGCAATTCTCGGCTCACCTATTGACCAAGCTATCACTCAGTAAAAGGATAGAGCTTCTCTCTGATCTAGTTCTTCAATTGGCTTCTAAACATTTAAATAAAAGATAGTTCCATTTTCTGATGAATGATCAGGTTAGAGCAAGGCAGGCATTTTGGAAAAATAAGCAATCTGTATGATAAAGCAAGAATAAGTTACCCTTTACAACTGGTAGAGGATATCCTCTCTTATTCAAAAATAGATAAGCTAGCAAGAATTTTAGATGTAGGTTGTGGTACTGGTCATGCTACAATTCTTTTTGCCAGAAGAAATTATGAGGTCATTGGGTTGGATATTAGTCAACAGATGATACAAGTTGCGCAAGAAAAATGTTATTTATTTCCTAAAGTTAGCTTTATGGTTGGGATTTTTGAAGGCCTGCAATTACCTGATGCTTCTATAGATCTTATCATTTCGGGCATGGCCTGGCATTGGATAACCCCAGAAGGCAGGGAAAAAAAAGCTAATAGGATTTTAAAACCAGGAGGAACGCTAGCCCTATTTTGGTATTATCAACGGAAACAAGAATCTCCATTTGTAACAGCAGTAGGTTCTATTTTAGACAAATATGATGGAGTGGATAGAGGGCCGGCTGGATCAAGAGTTAAGCAAATCTCTGAGGAACTATTTCATCAATTAAAAACTAATTATTTTTTTACTTCTATTATGCTAAAAGAATATAATGCAGAGATTGAATTTACTCGAGAAAAATATCTAGACCTAGTTCTCTCTTATGGTTGGGTTCAATCATTGCCAATAGAAAAAAGAAATCTTTTGGTGGCTGAGCTAAAGCAATTAAACGGAAAATTTAAAGATTCATTAATGATACCTTATAACTACGTTTTACTATTAGCTAAAACATGCTAACTATTTTTTAAATGATCCCTAGCTTTAAAAATCAATACACCAGTGGGGCTGTGAGTGATCTTACTATTTAGAACAAGGCTTATCGCTTCTTCAAGTTTCATCTTTTTTGTTTTTATTAGTTCTGTAGTTTCTGGATTGGAATTGGTGAATGTCAGCCCTTTTACTAGGAAAAGATTAACTGGTGATTTGATAACGCTAGTAAATGGGTTTACTATCCCAAGAGGGATCCATTCTTTTGCAGTAATACCTAGCTCTTCTTTAAGTTCTCTTTTTGCTGCATCCAACGGTTGTTCACCAGTTTCAATCCCTCCGCTTACTGCTTCAATACTCTCCCTTTCTAGAGTATAACGAAACTCTTCAGTAAGATAAACAAACCCTTCTTCATCTAAAGGTAGAACGCAAACCCCTTGCATCATCTTAACCGTTCCAAATATTCCTCTTTTTCCATCCGGACGGATAACTTGATCTTCATTCACTTCAATCCAGGCATTTTTATATTTAGGAATTGTATGTTTAATGATCCAAGGGCCATTTTTTCTTTCCATAATCTTGCGTTTATCTTAATCCTATATAAAATTTGAGAAGAAGTGATTATTTTAAAAAAAAATTGGGCTCCCTTAAGAGGGGGTGAGGGTGGTAGAAATAAGGAGCCCACATAAATCCAACCCAACTGTCTAATAAATTACAGGAATATATAAATGTTACGTTTTTGTATACTAGTTGGTTCTTTGTCCTCTTTGCTGTATTTAGTACCTTTTGCGTAAGATTTAAATAATACTACTTCTTAGTGATTATAAAATGGCAAAACTAGAACTCAACCTATCGCAATTAAATAAAATCTACTTAGAGATGCAAACAAAGGGGCAAACCAGTTCTGAAGTAGGGGGTGTTAAAATTCACGTTAAAGAAGTTTCTCCACCGGGGATTGTTAAAGGCACGTTGACGTCGCAAAAAAGCTCTCAATAATTTCTTTCACATCTTTCATGACTCGTAAGCCCACTTTTTCTGGCAGGCATTGGTAATATCGCTGCCATGCGAATCGTTCATCCAGGTAAACAATAACGCCTTTATCTGTTTCACTTCTAATGCATCGCCCAGCAGATTGGATGCACTTGCTCATAGCCGGATAGGTGTAGCCATAATCCCAGCCACGTCCAAATTTCTGTTCATAATACTTAATCAAAGCGTTAGTCTTTAAGTCTGGTTTGCTCAAAGGAAGACCGATAACGATAACCCCATTTAACAAATTACCGGGAAGATCCACCCCTTCGGCAAAATTAGCTCCAGTTACTCCCAATAATAAACCACCTTTATTTTTTTCTTGGCGAAAGCTTTCTAAAAACCCCTCTTTCTCTTCCTTGCTCATCTCACTTTTTTCCCAAAACATCTTTTTATCACTTTTGATAAATTTTCCGACGTTATCACGAACAAAATAAGATGGGAAAAATAATGCAGTATTGCCTGGAATAACTTTGATTATCTCTGAGCATTTATCAGCAATCTTTTGATACATTGTTTCCCCGCGCAAAGTAAATTTAGTAGTAGTTTCTGGAACAACTAGAGTTAATTTATTCTCTGGTGGGAAAGGCGAGGTGTATTCTTTTTCTACTCCTTTTTCTATCCCAAGAACATCTTTATACATGAACGTAGGGTTAAGAGTACCGCTCATGATCACTCCTCCAGCGATACTTTTAAAAATGTCTTTAGCGACAATTCCTGGATCAAGACATGAGTAATTTAAGGAAATGATCGGCCCATATTTGCTTTCTTTTTCAGAGATTATTCTGACGTAGCCATGATCTTCCCCTTTCCATTGCGCTAAAAAGGTCGCTATACCACCGAGATAGCTTCGCTGTTGTTTTTTTCGAACTTCATCTGCAGCTATTTCCAGCTCTGTTACCAATGTATTGTAATCTATGATTAATTTTACCTTTTCCATAAATTCTCCTTTGCTGACTAATCGTTCTTGTGGCTTAGAAAAACTTTTTTGCGGGATGCTTTTGCTCATGGTTAAAGCAGTAGAAAATTCTGCATCCTTTAGTTCTAGAAGAATATGATTCAGCGCATCCAGCCATTGGATCACTCCATTATAATTAAATTTTTTAGCTTCAATGATCCCGTTCCTAAGCATATTGGTCGTAAGATAACTGCTAAGCATTTCCGTAATGCGATTAGGCAGGTTATGCCCTTCGTCTACGATTAGAATTATCTTGTCCATCTCTAATTGTAATTTGTTGAGAAAGGTATTTTGTACAAATGGATTGAAGAGATAGTAATAATCACCGATAATCACCTGCGCCTTTTTAGCTAAAGCCATTGATAATTCATAGCTGCACATACTTTTTTCTTTGGCTAGGGTGATAACTTCCTCATTATGCATTGGACTGCTATGTTCTAGTTCCTTTAAGGCTAATTTTGCTTCCACCGTTAGAGCTTTTTTCTCATGAACTTTATTATAGAATTCACACTCTCCTTTTTCAGTGATAGCTTTGCAGTACTCGTTGAATTCATTCCCGAACAGGCCCGCTACTTCCTGGCTGCACATCCAGCGTTTGCCGATCATATCTACAACAGTGATGTTTCTTCCCGTCTTTTTCTTGATCATCTTCAATGTGTTTACAGCAATCTGATGCTGTGTATGTCGGTTAGTGAGAAAAAAAACTACTTTCTCTTTTTCCACAGCAAATTTCACAGCCACAGAAAGAGCAGTAGCAGTTTTTCCTAATCCGGTTGGAGCATGCGCCAGAAGGATTTTATTCTGTACTAATGCAGTTTCCACATCTTGAAGCATCTCTTTTTGCCCTTCTCGAATTGTTTCATGAGGAAAGAAATCCATTTTTAGTTTGGAAATGAAGTAATTTAAATATTGTTTGTTATGCTTTTAGACACTGGGAATCCCACCACTCTTTTGAGTGGTGCTTTACTTCGTAAACCACTAAACATTTGTGAAATTCCTGTGTATTCAAAATGAGCTGGTGGTGAGTGAAGCGAACATACTACTGGTCTATTAAGCAGTAGTCCGCCAGCCTCATTTTGACAAAATAGACTTTATCGAGATGAAATCAGAGAGCTATATTTATATAACATAAAGTTTAAATAGAACTCTCTAAAATATATATCTCAGGAGTTATATTCAACAAGTAGTGTGTAATGGGTGGTTCGTAATATGCATATCTCAATAGATAAATGTTTAAATATAACTTGCAAACCATCGTCTCTGGGCGAGGTGAGATGTGTTGGGGGGTGTGACCTTGATTAAAATTAAGACGAATAAGGCTATTTTTGACGTGTTTTTTCGCGAGAAGCCGGCGATGATGTTAGTTGAGTTAAAGAACGCTGATTCTAATGTATATGCATCAGTTTTGGCAAAAGAGATTGACTGCACCTATTCACATGTTGTGAAGATTCTGCAGGAAATGCAGAAGGCAGAGTTAATTAATTTTAAGAAAGAAGGAAGATTAAAGCTGCTGGAGTTAACGAAGAAAGGCCGCGAGATCGCTTCTAATATTGAAAGCATTAAAACAATGTTATAGTTGTTTTTTTGTTATTTTTTTTATATTTTCTAATTCTAGTTTCTTCAAACTAAAAATATCCAAAAGATTTATATAGGATTGATTTTATTTAGAGTCATATGACTTTTATAAAAATTGATTATCAACATGAATTGCTGCTTCTTTTGCTTAGAAAGGAAATGCATGGAAGAGAACTAGCTAAGGAACTAAAAACCTCCCTTACCAGGGTTCAGTCGATCTTAACATACCTTAGAAACATCAATGTGCTAGATTATAGTGTTGAGGGAAAAAATCATATTTATTTCATTAAAAAAAATCTTGTTTCAAAATCGTTTATCTTAAATGCAGAGAATTACAAACTAGCAAAAATAATTAGTAAGCACCAAGAACTAGGACCAATATTTCAGGATATAATTAAAAAAAGCCGCTGTGGTTTGATACTCTTATTTGGAAGTTATGCAAAAGGAACCCCCACAAAGGAAAGCGATATAGATATCTATATTGAGACCACTAGCTCAAAGATAAAAGAAGAAATCCAAAAGATATATGATTTAATTAGCATAAAGATTGGAACTTTTAATTCTGAAGATCTGCTGATAAAAGAAATTATTAAAAATCATGCCATTATTAAAGGTGGAGAAGTGTACTATGAAAAAATAAAATTTTTTGAATAAGCTGAAAGTAGACGGATCTTTAAAACTAGTAGAGCTATCAGAGGAGATATCTAAATCTTATTTAATAAAAAGTGAGAAATGCATCAAAGTTGCAAAATTAGCGTACGAAGCTGAAATCTATGAAAATGCAGTATCCGAAGCTTATTACTCCATATATAATACAGTAATGGCTTTGTTCTTTAAATGCGGGATAAAATGTGAGAATCATTCTGGAGCTGTTCTACTGGTAAAAGAACTATTTCAGTTAGATCATTTATATTCCATTTTTTCAGAATTTAAAAAAGATAGAATAGACAATCAGTATTACATTTCGGCTCCAAATGTTGAGCCAATAATGAAGGAAGGATGTGGTGAGAGAATAAGAACCGCTCAAAAATTTAACGTGGAACTAAGAGCGTATATCGGGAAGATTACGGGCCAAGAGATACAGAAAATAAGGGAAGGTTTTGAAGCGCTATAGTAAAATCTAATGTCATACAAATATCCTTTCTACAAGCATAATATTTTTAACCTTTAATCTAATCATCAATTGTATGTTTGGTTTGTCAAAAGAGATGATGGAGCTGGTGGAAGCTAATCTTTCTACTTTTAATAGAATATACAAGAATTGCTTAAAAATAAAAAATGAAGATATTACCATCATTAGTGATTATGGCATTGGTGAGAATAAGTTATCTTCAATGATGGGATATGGGTATTATTCAGCTGCGAAAGAAAAAGGATTAAGTCCAAATATTCTCTATCAAGGTGTAAAGAAAGGCTTTATGCAGACTGATTCCCATGTCCTTCAAGCTCTTAGTAGGCTCAAGAAAAATAGCATCATCATTTTGGCGCTCTCTAATAAATTAGGAAGATTGGGAGAGGATAAAAGTTTTCGTGGCTTCTGCAAGGAACAAGGGCATCGTTTTTTATCTAGTACTGGATTAGCTGATGTTAAAACAAGTTACTTTGAATTGTTTTTAGAAGCAAAAAATGTTAATTATGCTAGAATGAGACGTAGAGGATTAGCTATCAAGAAGAAGTGGGATGCAGCTTCAGAGATTAGGGTAAAGACTAATGCTGGAACGGATTTAACATTTAATGTAGAAGGAAAAAATGCTATTGCAAATATAGGTGATTATTTTGAAGACGGCTGTGGAGGAAATATGCCCTGTGGCGAAGTTTATATCGCCCCTAAAGGTTTTGAGGGAGTGGAAGGTATAGTAACTATAGATGCCAGCATGAAAACTGATAACGGCGCAGTATTATTAGATGAGCCTTTAACTTTATCAGTTAAAAAAGGAAGAGTAGTAAGCATGGCAGGAAAACATGCTCATCTACTTGAATCAACATTTCAGAAATTTGAAGATAGGGCAAAGTTTCCTTCTCGAGTGAGGCAAGTAAGTGAGCTTGGCATTGGTATAAATCCCGGAGCAGTAATTATCGGCTCAATGATCATGGATGAGAAAGTCATGGGCACCGGGCATATCGCTCTGGGCTCTAACTATTGGTTTGGCGGGGATATAAAAACTATTTTTCACGGCGACCAAGTGTTTAAAGCGCCGACGTATTATGTTGACGGAAAGAAGATGGATGTTTGATCACCTCTCTTTAACACCGCCTTCTACCAAATTAACTATCCTACTTGGCCTAGACTCTTTTTCCCCTTCAAAGATAATAAATTCTACTCGAGTCTCAATATCCTTATCAAGGTTTCTCAGATCAGTCATAAAAGGCCTGGTGGCTTTATTAACAGAAGTAGTTACAATGGGTATTCCTGCTTCTTCTAAAATTTTAGAAAACCAATGATCAGGATAGCGAACCCCTAAGCTTTTTTTATTTAGGTTTACGCTTTCAGCAACTGCATTCTTGTTTTTTAATGTTAACACTAATGTATACGGGCCAGGGAGTTTTTGGAGCCATTCATTGCTTTCTGTATTTAATAAACAATTTTTTCTGATCCATTCTGAATTTGGAACCCACACAGAAAAAGGATTGTCTTTCCTTTCCTTAATTTCCCTGATTCTTTTCACTGACTTTTCGTTTTCAGCATTACAGCCAATGCCATAAATAGTATCAGTTGGATGGATGAATATACTCCCATCTTGGATTTTCTGAATGATTTCCTTTTTTCTTAATTTGACTTCTGTTTTAGTAAATATTTCCATAGTCAATAGAATATATAATTTATTTAAAAGAATTGCGAGAGGAAAAACATTCAGATGATAATAATACTATTAATATTACTATTAATATTCCTATTAATAATAATCATCATCATAATAATCATAGATCATCTTACAGCTTTTAGTATTTCCTTGTAGGCAGGCATCCATGTCTCATAGATCATGATAAGATGCTCATGATTTCTGATTACGTTGGGAAAACGCTGGCGAAGATCATTCACTATCTTGTTAAAATGCTGATAATTTTCCACTGCAAATTCAAACTCTACTTCCCAAGGAGCTAAACTTCTGATGTAATATAAGGAGTTAGGATGCTGTTTCATCCATTCAAACAATGAATTTTCATCTTTCTCGGATAATGTCCTAAAATAGATGATTGCTTTAAAAAATTCTAATCCTAACTTGTTTAGGTCAACTGCTATCCTATAACCTAAGATAATCTCTTTCTGTTCTAGCTTCCTAATCCTGCCCCGCACAATTTCTATAGAAGAGCGAACCTTTCTGGCCAACTCTGCTAAAGGTATCCTAGCATCATTTGCTAAAATATTCAGTATCTTTGAATCCAGCCCATCTATTTCATTCTTTACTACATCTCCACCAAAAACAATATGCTCTGATTCAAAATTACTAGTAAAAAATTTTTTGTTATACTGCCTTGTATCGACCATGGTCCCTAAGATCTTACTTACAATCAGATGCTGCCATTGTGAAAGAAGAGAGTTTATTTTTGTGAAATATTCTGGAATACTTTTGGATAAAATAGCAAAAACTAGGTCAAAAGCGCCATCAGATATCCCCATCCAATAAATATCGGCGTTGTTTTTCAACTCCTCAAAGAATCTCTCTCGTTCTTCCGGAATATTTTCAAGCTTAAGATAAACTTTAAACATATAATAGCCTAATTTGTTAGGATTGATGGATGTGATAAATTTCTCTATAATCCCTTTTTTCTGCAGCTGTTGAATCCGATACTTTACTGCCTCCCTTGACTTTTTAACTTTCTTAGCCAGCATAGTATTGGAGATACGGCAGTCCTTATCCAACTCTGCCAATATTTTCCTATCAGTCAAATCAAGGGTCATTTTCTCCATTTTATTTCCAAAAGATGTATTTTAATATAAATATTTCTATAAAACGGTTAAAATTAGAAAGAATGTTTAATATATGTGTTCTCACTGCTAAATGGTTATGAAAATAGATCTAGTACAACCAAGACATAATTATGCGCCTGAAGAAGGGCAAGGGCATAAATATATGCCTACATCACTGCTTACAGCAGGTGCTCGACTACTCAATGCTGGAATAGAGGTTACTTTTCATGACGAAAATTTAAAGCCCCTTAACTTGTCTTCTCAGTATGTAGGATTTAATTTATTGGGGGCCCCATATATTCCAGAAGTAATAAAATTACAAGAAAGAATCAGGCAAGAACAGGGAGAAAAAACATTTCTTGTTGGAGGGCAAGTTGTTTCTGGATTAAGCAAGGAACAATTAGGACGATTATTTGGCGATTCTACGTATAATGGAAATGATAATGCTGTTCTTGCTAGAGTTCTTAGTATTGGCGGAAATGCACTTGTTCCACCGGAGAAAACATCACTTATCCCAGCTTATGAACGATTGGATGATGAAACAATGAAGGAATATCTTTCTAGAGAATTTTCTCTTTATGTTTCTCAAGGATGCGAAAAATCCTGTAGTTTTTGCGGAGCGGACAGGACATCAAAGAATCCATTGACTGGAGAAACTAAGAAGGTTAACGAACGATATAGGGATATAAGCTTGTTAGAGAATGATCTAGATTATTTAGTTCATAAAGCAAAATCTTTTGGTTTAGAAGAACTACAACTGTATATGTCTAATCTCGACGTATTCCAAACCCCACAGCAATTGCTTCGATTTGCTTATGCTGTCCAAGAAGTTAAGCGAAGCAATCCAAACTTTAGAATTGGACTTCGTGGTTTAGCTACAGTAGAATATTTTTTAGAGACAAGGAGAGTTATGCCTGAAAGCATTGAAGAGCTAGTCAAAGCTGGATTTCATACGGTTGGTTTTGGTGTTGATGGTTGGGGGAAAAAAGAATGGGCCGCCTTAAGAAAGGGACATAATACTGAAGAAGGGTGTCTAGAAGCGATCAGATCTACAAGAGTGGATTTTGGGATTACACCAGAAATTTTAATGGTTTTTGGAAATCCCAGAACTACTAAAGAAGATAGTATCAGAGAAGCATATGAAATAACCAGAACAGTCGTAGATAAATTTAAAGCTGTTCCTAGACCACATGTTTCCAAAGATTTCATACCGGGAAATGACGGATGGAAACGTGAGGAGTATTTTGGTGCTGTTGAAACATTGTTAAACAACCCTGAGGCGTTTCAATCCTTAGATTTTACGGCGCTTCCTTCAGAATTAACCCATCCAGAAAGAGAAGTAAGAGATTTAGCAACAGAATATTTTCTAAAGATGTGTGATTTACCTGGAAATACCACTAAACCAGTTAAGCCCATCACGCCAGGGTTGAGTTTAGAAGAGATAAAGAATATCAAAAAAGAAAATGAAGGGAAATTTGATCGTTAGTAGAAAAATAACTAAACAATATAAGCAAGCAATATAACTAAAAAATATAAATAAAAAAATATCCTAGGCTGGTAAGGCCTAGGCACAGAGGTGGTGTGATGGCATGGCTTCTAAAAAATGATTTCTATTAGGGCTGTCATTAAATGCAAATAAATCCGTGCTTTCATATGTGTCCAATAAATATTGAATTCTTTCTTTCATGCTCATTTTTTCCATAGTATTTCTGTTCATTTTTACCTCCATTGTAGAATGTAATTTTGAAAGATGTATTCTTGATGATTTCATTTTAACCACGCTCCGCTAAATTGCCAGTCAAATGTTTCTTCCAAAGGGAATACTGTTTTACGCGTTAATTCATTCACTTGCTGTTCAAACAATTTTTTGATGGTATTAGTTGATAGATCAACCATTTTGATCACCTCTTTTACAGTATACTGAAGATGCTCATTTATATAGTCTATCCGCAGTTGTCCAGTGCGGGAGTGGGTTTATAACGGACAGGCTATTAGCTAAAAATTTTCTTGTTTTAAGGGATATAACTAAGAATTAATGGCAGTTTTAGTAGTGGTAGTGCTTGTTCAAATTCCCCGAACACATTGCAGGCAGGATTTTCCCAGAGCTAATTTATTTTCGATCAACTCGGAAGTTGGGAAGTATATTTTCAAGTCATCTCGATCTAAGTATTTGCCAGGATATCTTTCATCCACTAAATCTCTTAGAAGTCCTGTAACTGCAGTATTTACTTCTTGAATATTATAATTTACAGCTTCTCCTTCCCGATAATGGATGACTCCTCTTTTGATGAGCTGGTATGCTAAAAGTTCCTTGCTTTTGAAATCAACGCCATAATGGCAGTCAAATAATGCCGCCGGCCAGCCTAATACAAAAGCAACATTTTTTGCCCCAGCATCCTTAAGAGCTGCGTACATCTTTACAGCAGTAGTTCCTCTCATTAAACTATCATCAGTTATTATCACGTCCAGTCCTTTAACGTCTTCATCAACAGTAAATTCAAATCCTGCTCCTGATTTTGCTGATAAAAAATTTCTAGCTAAAGGATCTTTTAATTGCGGTTTTCGCAGCAGGCTGCGATATGGTACAGGAATTGACCTAGCTAATCCTTGAGCATAACTTATGCCAGAATTCATTGCTGGAACTATCACATTATACTTTCTAAGCTCTTCAAAATAGATCAGACCCATCTCTCTTCCTATCTCTTCCCTTGTCCTTCTAACTGACGTACCATCCGTCATGCCTCGCGACATTTCATCCATTAAATAAACAACTTCAAAACTGCAAGGTCTTGTTTCAGTTTCCACCAATACTCTTCGTTCTAATTTTCCTTTTTTATCAATCAGCACCATCTCTCCTGGCTTGATCATGGGAAATATTTCTACTTCTGAACTGCCATAGATTGCGCTGGCTTCTCGGAACAGTCCAGTTTCAGAAACAAATACGATACTATCTCTAATTCTACCTGCCCACAAAGGCCGATAACCTTTTGCATCCCTCCAGGCAATTAGATTGTGTCCATCAGAAAATCCAACAGAAGCTGCTCCATCTATTTCCAGAAGCTCTTCTATAGTTCTTTTAGTAGCTTCCCAGGGATCTCCAAATAATCTTAAATTTTGCATCTGATATTCAGCAAGAAACCTAGTATCTACATCAGCAATAGAATTTGCCGGTGCTTGAATTTTTTTTCTGAGATGATCCTTTCTTCTTATTTGCCCATTATGAACTAGAATTATTTCTTGGTTCAGTCCATGATCTCCATCATAATAAAGATAAATTGGTTGAGTATTAGCCCTGGTAAGATTCTTATCAGCTACTCTATCATCCGTAATGTATCTTTGCTGCCCTAAAAAGAATTTTGCTCTGGTGCCAAAAGCCATTCGTTTAAGATCTTCATCTAACCTATCCAATTTTCTAGCGGTGTTAGTGGTAGTGCAGCTAATGTTTCCATTTTCAGGATTGATGAACGCTGCTCCGCTACCTTCAGGTCCACGTCTGCGCAAATAGTGCAGTCCCGCAACCAGCAATTCTAATCCCTGATCTGTCCTCGGTGAATAAATACCAATTATCCCGCACATGGATCATTTTCTTTAAACTGGTTTTATATTTATTTGGATAGGGAAGAATATATGATCTAAGAGAATATACTAAGAGAATATAGGGTCAAGAAAATATAAGGTATAAGATATACCTCTTTTAGTAACTTATTATCGATAATTCTGTTGATTGAAGCACGTATTAAAACAGAATTGTCGTATTAGATAATTCTGGCAAATATGATCTAATCACTAGAATTATCTATAGATTACTATTCTGCTCTTTGTTAATGCTGGTAATCATACGGTTAACATAATTATTTCTGTAATCTTTTTAGAATATCATATGCCTTCAAAACATACTCTTCTTTAAGATAAATCAGCAATTCTGGGCTGGCAGTCAGTAGTTCACTAATAACAATTTCATTCATCGTTAGCTCTTTAGTGATAGTTGAGATAACCCCTAGTTCCTTTATTGCTTCTTCAGGGAACATTACACTGATCTCTGAGATATTTGAGAACTTACTTTGTAATTTAAAATGGTCAAGGATATTTTTTACTCTCTCTTCATTTTCTTCGTCAAAAAAAATCTTTATTGAAGATGACCCTACTACTATCTTTAAGGTATCACCCCGATCATAATTGGTATTAGCAATAAGACGTTGTAATTTATGGACCAATTCCTTCTCCTTTTCAAAACTTAGGATCATGATATTATCTTTGATATTAATCCTTGTTTTAGAGAACAAATCTTTTGCTTGTTTTTTTTGTTCTTTAAAGTTAAATCTCCGCAACATGGCAATTACTGCCTCTACTTGATTAGATTTTGCTATCCCCTGCTTTATCAAGTGCCTAGCAAGAGATCTTCTATTAATAAGACCATCTTGGTAGCAATTTTCTATTTCCGGCTTTTTGCTGAGGAATTGCCGGAAGTCTTGTTCTATTTGTGACATTTATTTACTTTATGGGTCTTTTATTTATAAATCTTGTGTTTTATGACATAAAATTAAAGTAGGTCTTAGTGGTCTAAAATTATAATGAGATCAACAATGGATGGTGGTTGTCGGTGGTATTTTAACACCCTATTTAGAGGACATAACTAAAAAAACATTTTTTGGTATAGGATTTGGAACAAGTGGAATACCTATTGATATCCTGCCCATATACTTCATCAGCTCATATGTGTCAAACTATACTTTACTGATTGTAGATCAGTTTCTAAAATTAAATGGAGAAGATGAAGCAGAGATTAATGAAGGAAAAAGAAAACTATTTGCAGTTCTGGAAAAAATAAAAGAGGTTTACGGATTATTTCCTGAAGTGATGTTAACTTCAGAATTTATGTGTTCTGAGGATTATTATGACAGATTTCAAATTCTAAAAGAAGAGATAAGGGATAAAGGATTAGAAGAATTAACAGCACAAATTGTTCCAGAATATAAAAGATTATCAGAAACAGCCAGAGATTATCCAATCCACGAGTTTGCTTGTGTCCAACACTTAGTTGAACAAGGATACCAGCAAAAAATTGGGCCTGCTACAGAAAAAAGATATGACTCAGTAATAAAAGCGCTGGGAATTCCAATTGAATTCTCTTACATGATTGATTCATTAGCAGCAGCAACAAAAACGGCGGATGTGGTTATACCTTATATCCCTTCCTCAAAAGGTCCAAACAATGGACAAAGAATTTTTTTTAACGACTCATTAGCTATTGTAAAACAAAAATTACAAAGCAGTTGTGATGAAGCTCTAAGGTATTTTGCCAAAATTGCCTCATTGAGCGGAGTTATTCTAAGACAGAGACATCTAAACTCAACAGAGATTGAACAGCTATTTGGCAGGAAGTTAAAACGAGAAACCAGGGATTTAGTGATAGACAATATCTACACACCTTTAATGGAAGGTAGCAGATGAAACCAATAAAAATAGGTGTTCTTGGGGGGATCGGACCGGAAGCAACAGGAGAATTTTATAATAAATTAATATTGGGATTACAGAAAAAAAGATTAATAAATAGCAATAAGGATTATCCGCAGATAGTTATAAACAGTATTCCTGCACCGGAATTGATCTATGATAACATCTCTGAGCAAGAGTTGTATCCCTACATTCAAGGATTAAAAGAGCTAGATAACTTAAATCTAGATTTCATAGTGATGGTCTGTAATACTATCCACCTCTATTATGATAGGTTACAGAAAGAAATAACTACGCCAATAGTGAACTTAAGAGAAGAAGTGTGTATATTGCTGAAAGAAAAAGAGGTTAAATCAACTTTTATTATTGGTACCGCACAAAGTATAAGGCAAGGGTTATATCATTTTAAAGAGATAAATACA
>CAZNUS010000015.1:0-7484 GCA_964576385.1 uncultured Methanosarcinales archaeon
ATCTAGTGATAGAAATAGGAACGGATTTTAAGAAAAGAAAGTGGCCCAGATCTGATAGATGATCCCTAGAGAAAAAAGGATGATGATAAAATATCCCAACCATGTCCACGTTGGCAAACTATATTCCGGAGATCTATTCCATTTTTTCTTTGCTTTCCAGTACATCAAAATGATAAGAATTCCTTCCAATCCCCCTGCAATTGCCCCCGTAATTCCAATTACTTTGATAAAAGAAGTTATCCCTAAAAAGACCACGATTAAGGGAAGAAGGTACGTTAAAACAAGCGCTTTACTCCGTGAAAAGTTATAATCATACTCATATATTTCTATTAAAGCGATGCTTAGAGTTAAAAAAGAAGTGAACATCGTAAGTATGGCGATAAGATTAGCGAGCTTGCCTAAAAGAACAGAAGAGTACATGCTTAAAGCGACGGTAGCAATTTTCTGGTTCGGCTCTAGCAATTCAAAATTATCTAAGCCAACAATTCCTAAGACCACAAACGTAAAAAGGATATACAAGAAAACAGGGATGAGCGAACCAATGATGATGGCTTTTTTCATAAGTTTCTTATCATTCCCTAACACTTCCTGCATCTCCGGTATCGCTGCTGAACCAATGTAGGCAAATAATATTACACCGTAAGGAAAGAAAAGATAAGCAAGATTATTAGTTGTTAAGTTAAAAAAATTGATGTTCTCAAAAGAAAAAAATCCAGTTAAAAATATAACAACACACAGCAAGCTGAATAATATGAGCTCTGTTTTTCCAGTTGCTTTAACACCTTTATAAACGATAACTAAGCCTGCAAGAAAAAATAATAAACTAAATATTAAAGCTGATCCTCCTCCAAACAATGCTCGGAGAGAAACTCCTTCGCCGATGAGATAAGCAATAAGCGCTCCATAGATGCTAAAAACTAAAGTAAAGCACATGAAATTTTTTCCTAACTTTCCAAGATACTTCTCTGCATACCCTGTTAATTGGTGCTGTTCTTTTGTTCGTAAGACGATCTCTCCAACAAATAGATTAACAAAAACCATGATCACACCTAAAACTAGCATCAAAATTGTCCCATACAAGAACCCTGCTTTTCCGACGACGTAAGGCAAAGCTAAAATGCCGGCTCCAACGATGGTGCCAATAAGAGTTGTGACCGCCATCCAGAATTTATGCCGACCAAAAAACCCAGTATATTCCTTTACTTCCCCTTTTTTCTTGAACATGGTAAAACGGACAGCATTGTTATTTAAATAGTTTTTGATAAAACGTCATGAGAAATTCGCCGAAAGCGTCTCACCCCGCCATATCCGCAGAAGCAACGCTTCTGGGACCCCAAAAATACTTTGGTATTTTTCAGGGAATGGCGGGGCTTGAACAGAGACGCTTTCTTTAATAGGCGAATTTCTGTGACACCAGAAAAGCAGAAACGAACACATTCATCCTCGATCTAAAGATCGAGGCTTTCTGCTTTTCTAAGTGTAATACTTCACTAATATGAAGCAACATCATCGTCATGGTATTAAGTTAATTTGGTCTAATTATATAGAGGTAAGTTACATTTCAAAATCCTAACAAGAATAACAGTCCATGAATAAACAAGAAACTATCAAGGATTTTGCCAAATTAATGATCAAGAAGATGTTGCTCAACTTCAAGATAGTGAAGTATAGTTGCGGACATAAATAATTGAATAAGTAATCTCCGCAACTATACAAGAAAACAACTATTGGTTGTTTTTTAGTACTAAAGGACATAACTATTCTTTCCGTAAGGAAAGTCACGAACGAAACAAAGTGGAGTGACTTGATGATATGATTAATTATGTCCTTTACTATAATACCTTAATAACATAATTTTTTTAAATAAGATATTAAAAAACTCTGGCATGGTTGAAATAATTAAAGGCACACAATGCCTTGTCATGATGGATGAAGAGGTAGTAAGAAAGATCCCTAGAAAAGAAGGGATATCAGCAGTAAGGATATATGACGACCAGATGCGCGTATCTAACCTGCTGAGCAGATATTACCAAGAAAGGTTTCCAGAATTGCCTCTACCTTTAGTCCCATTAACTTTCCATGGGAGTTACTTACTGCAAGAGAGAATTCACGGCAAGACATTATCAAGAACAGATGATGCTGAACTGATGAAACTGCCCTCGAACACACACCGACAGCTAGAGTCATTGTTGGCTGCAGCACAAGAGTTAAGCGCAGAAAATCCCTTAGATGTATTCGGATACGATTATGGAATCGGATTTTTCAGAAGGATATGCAGAGCAGCAAATCCAAGATATTCTACCAATATCATGATTGAAGGAGAAGATGTTAAGTTTGTGGATACTGACTTGGTGATGACACCAACCAGAGTCTTTACAATTAATATGTCGATAAGGATAGGATTGCCCTTGATGAAATATAACCTTAACAGGTTTAGAAAAGAAGTTAGGAGTTATAGCAACTGAGCCATTCTAAAAACTAAGAAGAGGAAAATAATGATAAGAAAGATAAGAATGATAAGAAAAAATATGGGGCTGCTGGGATTTGAACCCAGATCTAAGGCTTACGTCAAGGAAAGTATGAACGTCATCACAACTAAACTCTCCATTACTGGAGGCCCCTATTCTGCCAAGTTATACTACAGCCCCATTAGTTATTAAAAAAATATGCTATTTTATTAAGGTTTACATTTAAAATGAATTAGTTTTAAATGAATTAGTTTTAAAAATACAAATAAAATGAACTGATTATTTATGTCAACGGCTAAGATAACTGCAAAACTTCCTACTGAATTTGGAGAATTTACTATTTTTGTCTATCCTGAAGAACAAAAAGAGCATCTTGCTTTAGTCAAAGGAGATCCTCAAAATAAAGAAAATGTCTTGGTAAGGATACATTCAGAGTGCCTTACCGGAGAGGTATTTCATTCATTAAAATGTGATTGCCGTGAACAACTGATGACATCGTTAAATCACTTGAAAAAAGAGAAAGAAGGAATGATCATTTACCTGCGCCAAGAAGGACGAGGAGTAGGACTATCCAACAAGATTAAGCAGTATCATCTTCAGGATCAAGGATTAGATACCGTTGAAGCATCAGAAAAGATGGGAGTTGCCGTTGACAGTAGGGATTACCATATCGCTGCCAAGATATTAAAGGAATGGAACATTCACAAGATAAGATTGATGACCAATAATCCAGATAAGATTACAAAATTAGAACAGCAAGGAATAACAGTTAAACGTATTCCCTTACAAATAAAGCCAAATAAAAATAACCGCTATTACTTAAAAATAAAAAAAGAAAAATTAGGGCATATTTTGTGATGCATTTATTTTTCTCAAATATAATTAAAAATGATTGAATTAGATGGTGCATATGGTGAAGGCGGTGGAGCTTTAGCGAGAACTGCTTTAGCGCTATCCGCGTTAACCGGTAAAGAATTTAAGATAATAAATATCCGCGCTAATCGTCCCGAACCAGGATTAAAAGCTCAGCACGTACAGTCTATCGAAGCTCTTAAAAAAATATGTCAAGCCAAAACAAACGAGATAAACATAGGCTCTACAGAGTTGGTATTCCAGCCAGGAAAAATAAAAGCAGGAAAATATGGGATAGATATAGGGACCGCCGGAAGCATCTCCCTATTATTGCAGGCATTGATTTTGCCTAGCATGTTTGCCTCCAACAAGATGACGTTAGAGATCAGCGGTGGAACCTGTGGAAAATGGCAGGCTTCCGTCGATTACTTGCAAAATGTTCTTCTGCCAGATGTACAACGCTTCGTGGAGAAAATAGAGTTAAAGGTTTGGAAGCGCGGGTATTATCCTAAAGGTGGTGGTAAGATCAGTATAGAGATTTCTCCCCGATTTAAGATAAAAGACCATAATATCTCTTCTTTATATGAAGAGTTGCAGTTCCGTGTGCCAAAAATAATCTTAACAACTCAAGGCCAATTGGAGCAGATCCGTGGCATCATAAATATTTCTGCAGAATTACAAGAGAAAGAAGTCGGTGAACGAATAAAAAAATCTGCAGAGAATAGCCTGCGGAAATTAAATGTTCCGATAAACATCAGGACAGATTATTCAAAAACCGAAAGCATAGGTGGAGAAGTAGTGTTATGGGCGTTGTTTAGTAAAGAGGGAAAAATGGATCCTGACAATCCAGTTATCCTTGGCAGTGATGCTTTAGTAGAAAAAGGAAGAACATCTGAAGATATCGGAAAAGAAGCAGCTGAAAAATTAAAAGAGGCTATTTCTGAAGGATCGCCTGTTGATAAACATCTAGCAGACCAGTTGATCCCTTTTATGGCTCTCCTGCCTGGTTCAGAGATAACAGTCCAGGAAATCAACAAACATACCTTAACCAATATTTACGTGGCAGAGAAATTTCTTCCAGTGGGATTCAAGGTTGAAGGGAATAAGATATCTGTGATGGAAAGATAGTGATGAATAATTGACCGCTGAATGATAAACCAGAATAATGCTTGACAAAAATAATCATTGAAGTACCTATTTCTTTAAATAATATTTCTGAAAATTAGTGAAGTTGCAGCTTGATTAATAATAGAGAAGTTTGAAAAATAGTAATTTTGGCAAATTAACTCTTATTTTACGCCAAAATTATGGCTATTTCAAATTCTCTTTAGAACTTTGCAAATGATTTATTGAATTTTGCAAAGTTCTCAATAGAAGCTTGATCAATAATAGAATGTTAATAATATGAAGGAATAACAGTATTAATGGTTGGGGGGGAAAAATGAGATATGTTACTTTTGATGGCGGAGAAAATTCAGTTCATTTAGGTATCAGTTCTGCGCATCCCAATGTTCTCTGTGCCGGCAGTGCCGGACGTGTAGAGCTAATAGCTCGATATTTAGTAAACTCTACTACCATTTTAAGCGATAGAAAACATGTAACTGTACATGGAACATACCAAGGAGTTCCAATAACTGCCTTTTCTACTGGTATGAGTCCTGGAAGCGTTTCCATCACTCTGCCGGAAGTAGTAGAAGCTTACCAGGGAAGAAAGATGAATATTATTAGAATAGGAACTTCTGGTGGACTGCATCCAAGCTTAAAAGTAGGGGATTTTGTCATCGCTAATCGAATATTACCTTGGGAGACTACCAGTGAAAAAATTATGGAACGAGGGTATGTGCCAGTTCCTAGCCCAGAAGTAGTAGAGGCATTAAGATTGACCGCTCAGGAAAACCACGGAGATAGCTCATTATTATCACAAAAAGTACATGTCGGAGGAAAAATCACCACGGATGAATTATATTGGACAAACCTTAGATTGAAAAAACGCTATGCCCATAATCCTACATTACGAGAAGAAGAGCTGGGGGATACTTTAGCAATTTCTATGGAATTAAGCGCCATCTGTGCCATCCGTGATAGATATAATAGAGATTATGGAAAAGAAATTCGTGCTGGAGGGATTGTAACTGTTAGCGATCTGCCATTATCACCCGATGATAGGATTGACCAAGGAAATTTTGGGGAAATAATGAAAAAGATAGAACAACAGCAAATAGTTATCGGATTAGAAGCATTAGTAAAATTAGCAAATGAAAAAAGAGAGTAAAATCTAAACAGGATACAAATAGAGAGTTGATATAGAACAGAATAATAACATCCAAACAACCAAAAAAGTTTATAAATAAACTGTAGTATTGGCAGGATTATGACTAATAATATGCAAGAAAAAACCTGTATATCCTGTAAGAAAAGAACTGTTAACGATAAAGGAGCAACCACATTCCAATGCCCGCAATGCACTGGCTATGAAATTGTCCGTTGTACGAATTGCCGCAGTAATGCTAATAAATATGCCTGTCCGCAATGTGGTTTTATCGGACCAAACTAAAACGAATAATTATCCAATAATAGTAAATGATTATTGAGTAATTTTGAGTAATGAATAGACTAATAAACTATCTTTGATCTAAAATGGCCAGAGCAGTTGTAACATTTAAATTAATGCCTGAATCCCCGGAAGTGGATTTAAATTCTATTAAAGAGAAAGCTTTAGAAATAGCTAAAAGCAGTGGAGCAATTGGAGATATGCATGCTAAAGAGGAGCCTATCGCCTTTGGTTTGATAGCAGTTCTCATTCTAGGGATGTATAAAGTAGAAGGCACTGAATTCGACCAGATTGCGGAAAAAATGCAGCATATCCCTGGTGTGCAATCAGCAGAAGTTGCTAAGATGGATTTAGCATTAGGATAAACTTTAGCTCTGGAATAAACTCCAGTAGGATATATTTTTATAGTTCTATCGTTTGAAGAGATTATGTTTCTACAATTGGGAGAAGGAGGTACTAAGATACAACCATTAATGATAGTACTTTCAACAGCGCTTCTTATCTCCCTCACAGGATGCATTAAAGAAAAAATAACAGAACCACGTACTCAAGAAACAATAGATGAGGTGAATATGATGAAATTAATCAGCCCAGTATTTGAACATCAGCAAAAGATTCCCAGTAAATATACGTGTGATGGGATGAACATCAATCCTCCACTTAAGATCATTGACACCCCAACGAAAACAAAAAGCTTAGTCTTGTTCATGGATGATCCAGATATTCCTGAGACGGCAAAAAAGAATTTTAATGTAGAAGTGTGGGATCATTGGGTGGTCTTTAATATCCCGCCAGACACTAAAGAAATAGCAGAAGGAAAGAATCCTCAAGGAGTATTAGGAAAGAATACTCGCGGAAATAATTCTTATGGCGGCCCCTGCCCTCCAGATAAAGAACATCGCTATTTCTTTAAGATGTATGCGCTGGATAATACCATAGGTTTACCGGAAGGATCTACAAAAAAAGAAGTAGAAGTAGCTATGAAGGGACATATTCTTACAAAAGCAGAACTTATCGGACGATATGAACGAAAATAGTGTCATAAAAGTGCGAAAAATCGTTTCACATCGGCTTAAAAGACGAGGCTTGAACTAAGACGATTTCTTAACCTCACGCTTTGTGACGCCGGAAAAAAAGAGCATGTGGTGGTAGTTCCACAAACAGTTCGCTTTAGCAGCACTGCTTCTTTGGAAATGATTAGAGAAACACACCATCGCCGGGTAGTCGGTTACGGTTTAGAAACTCCATCATCAACAGATTACGATGGTTTCATTGATACGACGGTAGTAATGGATATTCCCAAACCAGGAGATTACATTGATAAAATTATTGAAAGATTGTATAACTAATCTATTTATGAATCTATTTATTAGTTTATTTTTAGTTTATATGCATGATTCCCTGCTACCTTCAAGTTCGTAGTCCATTTTCAACCAGCTAAAATTAAAAGTGTTTGCTTGAGGGCAAAAATCCTCCAGTTCCATTCCGTATTCTACTCCTAAAACTGCCTTTCCTTTTTTGATAAAAGGCAATAGTTTTTCACAATCATCATAAGTAAAGCATTCTTCATTAACAGCAAAATAGATCGGAAGAGCGTCGTGTAGGGAAAGAGT
>CAZNUS010000015.1:7494-37289 GCA_964576385.1 uncultured Methanosarcinales archaeon
GTTCTAGGTTATTCTTTAAGGCAATGGAAAGATTTCTCTGATGCGCCTGTTCAGCTAACCAAATATTATAATGTAGCTGATCTTGATACGATAAAGGAAATCCGCTATCTTCGACATAAGCTTGAACATTATCTGGCTCTACACCATCACATCCTTTTTTAACAGCAAAATCTAAACGTTTTTCTATGACGTCTGAGAATTTGCTATAATTAGAGATATCAAGCCATCGTTCATTTGGCCATCCTTCCAATTCCTTCCCGATAATTTCTTTTGGAAATAATGAAGCATCATCTCTAAAATTCTCCCAGCTTCCTGCCGAGAAATAACAGATAACTTTTATGTTTCTACTATGAAGCTCATCAAAAATAGATTGAGGAGTATCTACTAAATCAAGATCGTATAGATGAACATCATAACGAGTATTTATATCTCCTTGTAACTGCCATTGCCAGGAAATTCCCGGTTTCGGGCGATACCAGTTATTTTCAGAAACAATTGTAGGGGTGAGAGTATTGTTCTTTTCTCTATCTATATCTTCAGGAGATTCAATCTCCGTAATAGATTCAATCTCTTCAGCAAATGATTTATTTTGTTCTGATGATTGAATAATTATATTCTGAGAAAGGTTAGTTACATTTTTTCCAAGAGCAAGTTCAGGATTTTGTCTAAAAAATGGACTGTCATTCTTAGATACGCAACCGAAGATCAGAGACATTGACAAGAAAATGACTAAAGCAATTCTCCATCTTCTTGCTAGTAACTTCTGACGTATCGTCCCATCCATAATAATACCTCAATCTAATACCCCAATCTCCAAACACTTAGCCAAAGCAGTTTAAAACTTCTTTAAACGTTTTCTCTGTTTTCACACCAGTCAAAGAAAAATGCGTTCTTACTCCTTTCAGCTTCTTCAATGCTGATTCCATCTTTGGCGGATCTTTCTTCAGCTTATGCGCCATCACATGGAGATCATAAAAACCAACCTGAGGGTGTTTAGCTTCGGCCAATAATAATTCCAAAAAATGATGCTCTTCCGGAAAGGTATTTTCTTTGACCATTTTTTCTAAAAGCGCCTTATCAGCTAAACTACCTACCCATAAAGGTCCTGCAACATCAAATTCTTTCCCACAACTACAAGACTCCTTATTAAACCTGGAAATGTTAAAATTGACGCAAGATGTGCAAAACAAAAAGTACTGCAATTGCTGAACAATGCCATCGCACACTTCTTTACTTTTTTCCGATCGAAAATAAATCCGAAAATAATGCTCTTTATGATAACTTAATATAGGAATCAAAGCCTTGTCAAACTGCATCCCTTGCAGCTGTACTTTTCTAATAAGGATGCGTAAGCCAATCTCATGCATCAAGTAATTTCTAAGTGACGTTGCCCAGTATTTTCTTTTCGTTGCCTTTGGATATGTACCTGTTAAAGCAGCAGTGTCGGTAGCAGTTATTGCTAATATCCCATTTCTTTTTATCCTGGCGACGGCTGCTGCTAAGAAGGGATTAGGCGAACCGAATGGGTCGAGGTCGATGTAATCAAAGTATCCGCATCCAGAATCTTTCTCGCTATGCTGGTTTAATAAAAAATGGTCAGCCTCTTCATTTCCGACGATTATTTTTTCGTTAAGATACTTCACAGGCAAGCTGTTTAATCTTAAATTTTCTTTGAAAACCTTTGGGAAATTTTCCTTGATGTCATTAACGCACAGCTTATTTATTTTTCCTCTGTTTAATTCTCGTAGAAAACGTATCGAACGTATTCCTGACCCTGCTAAGGGATCAGCGATATCCATCTTAGTATTAGGCAAGGAGTTAAGCAACAAAATAGAGATATTTCTATGAGAAGCCATGACTGGATTATAGAACACTTCCTGTTTTCTGGTAGCATCTCTTTCTGGAAGTTCAGCTTTAACTTTTATCTTTTGCTCAGTGATGATCTGCATGAATAGAATAACTGTTGCTAGACTATTAAAGATTTACTAAAAAATGTACAGGACCATTTAGATTATTAATTATGTTTTTTAGTACCCGGCGCGGTCAATTAGCGGATTTTAAGCAGGATTAGTCCGCCTTTAGGGTTATTGATAAATATAATTCATCTGCAGTATAAACTCTTAACACTCTTTCAGTTTCAAAAAAACATCTCTCCAGCATCTCCTTACGTCTTCCTAATCTTTGTTCAATAGATACTTTTGCTTGCATCTCTAGAAGAGTTCTTGCGAGATTATCTTGAGAAACAATCTCTTTCCAACCGATAACACGGCTAAATCTCTGTTGAAAACGAGCAGCAGCATCTACTAAATCTTTTCTATACCCCGGTCCAGATTCATAAACTAACAGCCCTTCTTCCGATCCAGGTGGCAAACTAGGTTTTGGGGTAGCTATGAGCCCATGATAAAGACGACCATCCCCCTCACTGAAATAGTTTAGAGGTACATCATTCAACCCAAAGCAATAGTTAAGTGTTCTTACTTTTCTTTGAGGAGGAGCTTTTTCTATCATTTCTCCAATACATCTTTCTAAAAATGATTGTGCAGAAACTCTTGCATCAAGAGTTCCAATCTGCAAAGCGCGGTTGGTTAATTGATATCTAATATCATCCATATTTCAGCAGAAATTGTTGGTTATATAAAAACATTTTGGAAATTTACTTCTATCTAGAAGTTACACCTTGGACTGTTTCAAAACCTCAGAGTACAAAACCTGCAATCTTTATTTTCCAACAATATTTAAAAGCAAAACTACATTCCAATAACCTATGTATGAACCAAAGATATCTTCCTACTTTGAATCTAGAAAACCTTCAGCAGTGCGCCTTGCTCATTTAGAATTTGCTAAAAGAACAGATAAGATAGAAGCGATCAATGTTGCCATTGGTAATGTTTCTTTGCCGATGTATCCACAATTGATTAAACGAATGCGCCGCCTGAATTCTAAAGAGAGTCCTTTTCGTAAAGGAGTGGTTAAATATACTCCTACTATCGGCATAGATGAAACGCGTAAAGCTTTCCTCAACATCATTGCTTCAAGCGGATTTGCAACGGAAGGATTAAACATACAGATTACTGATGGTGGTTCTGCCGCAATGGAATTAGCTATCCTAGCAGTTGGTGGAGAATCTGGAAGTAACAATAATCCCATTCTTCTCATCGATCCAGCGTATACAAATTATCCAGCTCTAGCTAACAGAACTGGTAGGAAGACAGTTTCTTTTAATAGAATGTTACAAGAAAATGGAACGTTCACCCTTCCCGATATAACCATTGTAGAACAAATGATTATTCAACATCATCCTGGAGCTTTGGTAGTTATTCCTTATGATAATCCTACCGGTCATTTTTGTGATCAGCAGACCCTTATCAACCTAGGAAAAATGTGTGTCAAGTATAATCTGTGGATGATCAGTGATGAAGCTTATCGGGAATTATGTTTTACAGAAAAACCTGCATCTAGTATTTGGGGCTTAACCGAACAGAATGTTCCTGGAATTTTAGGTAGAAGAATAAGTATTGAAAGCGCCTCAAAAGTGTGGAATGCCTGCGGATTAAGGGTTGGCGCATTAGTTACCGATAACAGATTATTGCATGAAAAGTCTGTAGCAGAATATACTGCGAATCTTTGTGCTCCTGCTCTTGATCAGTATATTTTTGGTGCATTAGCTCAAGAAAGCAAAGAAAATTTACAGATATGGTATACTAAACAAAAAAGATATTATCAAAGAATAATGAAGCAAGTTGCCCATGGACTAAAGAAAGAGTTGCCTGAACTAATAGTATCGAAACCAGAAGCAGCAATGTATTCTGTAGTAGATGTAAGAAAAATTGATCCAAAATTTGATTCTGAAGATTTCTCATTGTATTGCTCCAAAGAAGGAAGAGTAAATGTAGAGGGAAAAGAATTAACATTGCTTATAACTCCCATGGCTGACTTCTACCACCCCTTAAATGAAGAAAAAAATCCAGGTAAAACTCAGATGCGCCTTGCATATGTAGCCACTCCTGACGAGATGAGATTAGTCCCAAGATTATTTACAGAATTGTTAAAAAAATATTGGGAAAGAAAAGGAAAGAATATAGAATAAATGAGTTCATGGTGTAAATTTTTCCCTAACTGCTTCATACACTGCCGTCCAGCTTGGACAAACGACGACGTCCAAAGAAGTATCAGGGCTTGTTTCATGATTAAATAGAAAAATAGTTCCTTGATAATCAGGAAATTCTCGTTGCAAAGCAATAGTCAAACCCTCATTATCATCAACAATGCCTCGTACTGATGGAAATCTGTCCTGGAGAACTTTAGCTTTCCAATGATTTCCAGTGATGTTATAATCAGAAGAAGATCTCGTGATCAACTCTGCTTCTGGGAATGTATGCTTATTCAACCAAGCTTGAGTACCCTTACGTACTTGCTCAGATCTGGTGGAAATATATGCTTGTATTGGGGCTACTTTTTGGACCAGTTGTACATGTTCAACTGCTCCTTCTACTAATGGAAGCCGCTCCTGAAGATCATTGTGAGTTATTATTTCTGAAAGAATCCGGAGCACAGTCCGATTATCCTTCCAGTAAGGTACTCGAGAGATATATCGATATTTCTTAACCATCTCTTGAGGTGTTAAATCTTCATGATCAACGTAAAATTGTCGTAGCAACTCAAAATAGTGAAAAACTGTATTGCTTAAAGTTTCATCGATGTCTAAAGCGATTCCTTCACCAGGACCTAGTTTAACCATGCATAACCTCTATCTAATATCTTATAATAGATCTATTTTTTGTAGGAAAGAGAATTATTTTTAAAGTTTATGTAGTTCTGTACGTATTTAGTTAGATGGCCAAGAGGTCAATTCTGCTAAGCTATAGTGACAGGCACAGATGTGAAAATCTTCGGAATCATTACTATTTCTGATAAGAATTACTCCAGATTTTCACCAGAATGTTGCTCTCATCAGCAACATATAAAATTGTATTTTGGGGGTTTAACTAATTTGTGCAATTTTCTATATTGACGGCCAACTAAATACGTACGTAGTTCTGTCTAATGAGTGTGATAAATATCCAAAGATATTTCACTGGTGTATTTTATAGGTGGTATAGTTAGCTGATAAATTCATTTTGGGTATATCAGTAATTTCACATAAATTTAAAAATAATCCTTTCAGTACTAAACTTATGGCCATCCGTAAAGTTCTTTTAACCGTAGTAGGACATGTCGATCACGGCAAGACATCTTTGCTAGATAAGATTAGGCAAACTGCAGTAACTAAAGGAGAAGCCGGAGCAATCACCCAAGCTATAGGCGTTTCTATCATTCCACTAGAAACTATCCAGAAAATCTGTGGAAAACTGATGGACCACCTAAAAAAAGTAACTGTTCCAGGAATTCTTGCTATCGACACCCCCGGACACGCTGCCTTCACCTCCTTAAGAAAACGCGGAGGCTCATTAGCTGATATTGCCATCCTAGTAGTAGACATTAACGAAGGATTTAAGCCGCAGACAATAGAATCGGTGGAGATTCTCAAAGCGAATAAAGTTCCATTCGTCATCGCTGCTAATAAGATTGATCTTCTGAACGGCTGGAAATTCCATGAAAATAAATTTCTTATGGATAACATCAACTCTTTAGATTATAATATACAGGGATTGTTTGAGCAAAAGATGTACGAGATTGTTGCTCAAATCAGTGAGTTAGGATTGCAGGCGGAACGATTTGACCGAGTGCAAGATTATACTAAACAAGTTGCTATCATCCCTATCTCAGCTAAGACTGGGCAAGGCATTCCGGAATTGCTGATGGTGCTTACCGGTTTAGCGCAGAAATTTCTGGAACAGCAATTGCAGATTGAAGAAGAAGGAAATGCTAAAGGAACAATCCTAGAGGTTAAGGAAGAAAAAGGATTAGGAAAAACACTCAACGCAATCATTTATTATGGAAAATTAAAAGTGAATGATACCATAATAATAGGTGGAACAGATACTGCTATTATTGCTAAAATTCGTGCATTATTAGAGCCAGACGAATTAGCAGAGATGAGGGAGAAAAAAAGTAAATTTAAGAATGTTAAAGAAGTTATTGCTGCAACCGGGGTAAAGATTTCTGCTCCCGGATTGGATGAGGCTATTGCTGGCATGCCTTTACGCAGCTGTTCTGGAAGTCCAGAAGAGATAGAAAGATTAAAGAAAGAAGTGCAGGAAGAAATTAAAGAGTTAGTAAGTGAAGAATGCGCCGGTGAAGGTGTTATCATTAAAGCAGATACCATCGGAGGATTAGAAGCTTTACGCAATTTACTGCAGGATAAAAAAATACCTATCTGCGCTTCTTGTTTAGGAGATATCAACAAAACAGATCTTTCCAACCTTCAGACGATGAGGGATAAAGATGAGTTTCTAGGTGTGTTATTGGGATTTAACATCAATATCTCGCCAGAAATCCAAGAACAAGCAAAAAACCGAAGCTTAAAATTGATTGTTCACGATGTAATTTATCAGATAATCGAAGATTATGAAAAATATATTGAACAGCTAAAAAAAGAAAAGGAGATGAAGGAATTTAGCCAGTTAGTAAGACCTTGTAAATTTAGAGTGATGAAAGGGTATATTTTCCGGCAGAACAACCCTGCAATAGTAGGGGTAGAGATTGAGATAGGGCAGATTAGAACAGGAACTCCGGTGATGAACGCTCAAGGTGTACAGATAACTTCCGTCAAAGCTTTGCAGGAGAATAAGGAATCAGTCACGGTAGCCTTGCAAGGAAGGCAATTGGCGATGAGCATGGATGGCGTTACTATTGGCAGACAAGTGAATGAAGGGGATTTCCTTTACTCTGACATTACTGAAAATGATTTTAAAAGAATGAAAGTATTTAAAAAATATCTCTCTAAGATTGAAATAGAGATTCTTAAAGAGATTGCCGAGATAAAAAGAAAGGATAACCCTGTGTGGGGTGTTGGATAAATAGTTTTAATGTTTATTCACTGTCAAACAAATCCACTAGATCTTTTGGTTCTTCTTCTAATTCAATAGACCTTTTTCTTCGGGAAGTTACGTTCAGATCCTCTCCAGTATTATAACTAACCGCTACCCGATCATACATTGTAAAAGGAGCTTGCTTTGAAGAAACATCCGAAGATCCAATTTCTTCCCGTAATTCCCTTGTACGTATACGTTCACGGGGATGCGCATATCTCATAGAAAGCTAAAAATGAACAATTTATTTATATAAGTTGCTAAAATAATGAGAAATATGCAGCAATTGGAAATATTAAACACTCGAGAAGTTAAGTTGATCAAAGATGCTCTAATGGAACAGTTTGGTTATTTTCCAGAAGAAGATTTTGCTTACTTGATGAATGACAAGAAAAGAGTGTTTATCGTAAATAAGGATATCGGAAAAATAGAGTTAAAAAATTTGATTATCGATCGCATTGGGCTTTATTTCGGAGAGATCATGAACGACAAATCGTTCCGCTTGAGCAAAGAAGGCGCGCAATTATTAGACAGAGAAGCTAAAGAAAATAGAAAAAAATTAGATAATACTGTAGATTTAACTGAAAAAGAGCTTAAAGATTATTTTCAAGGTCAGGATTTAGAGAAGGATTTGGGCGGCAAAAATAGATTGGTATTGCTTTATTTTAATAGAGATATCATTGGCTGTGCTAAATATAAGGAAGGGAAAATACTTAATTTCTTACCCAAGATCCATAGGGGAGAAGTTATTGTTTAAATTTTTAAATCATTTCAACCAAATCTTTAGTTCTCCACACTCTTACTTTGTTCTGCTTCTGAAAATGTAAATCATCTGACCAAATATCCGCTTCAGTAGCTAAAGCTGCTGCTAGAAAAGGAATATCATCATGATCTATATGGCCCATTATCTTTCTAGCTTCTTCAATTTCTTTTTGCACAATAGAATCTTCAAGAAAAATTAATTTACTTTTCAAAAACTCCAGAATAATAACCAGCTCATTTTCAGTGATACAGGCTTTCTTTAAAATGAGAGGCTTGTATTTCTCTAGTTCTTGAATGGAGAATGAAAGGGTAATCAATTCAGCATTAAGATGAGTGATGAGTTTACGAGCAGTAGAATCTTTGATAAGAGCAGCAATGAGAATATTTGTATCAACAATCAGTTTCATTAGACAAACCTTTTGCTGATTTCATGCTTTATTTTATGCCCAATCTCTTCAGCATCTTTTTCCGTAAGTTTGCTTTTAGCCAAGGCCTTATCTACCCAATGCAGCTCCTTAATTTTCTTTTCGAATGCTTGCCTAGCTACATTACTCCATTTTATTTCAGGATGAAGAAGCATCTCCTTGTGTAATTCTCCAGACAAAGATAGGGTCATGTTTACCATAGCCTTAGTTATGTGTTGACACATATTTAAAGGTTTTGTTTGAGATTACGTATTAAGTTGTTGGCCAAGAGGTCAATTTTGCTAAAGTATCGTGACAGGAACAGAAGTGAAAATCCTCGAAATCACTGCTATTTCCAATAAAAGTTACTTCGAATTTTCACCAAAATTGACGGCCAACTTAATACGTACTTTTGAGATTGCAAAATAACCATTCTAAACATTTTTCCCGAAACATTTATATATTTGTTACCATTTTCAAGTAAAAAATAAATGGAGAGATTAAAATGAAACAATTATTAGCTTTGTTATTGATGTTGGTGCTTCTTGGTGTGAATGTGGTGGCTGATACTATTAATCCTGTTCTAACAGCAATAGGGCCTCAAACTATTAATGAATTAGCTACTTTAACTTTTACGGCAGCTGCAACAGATGATGGTACAGAAAATACTTTGACTTATAGTTTATCTGGAAGTGTTCCTGCTGGAGCAAGCATAACTTCTGCGGGAGTATTTACTTGGACTCCAACTGAAGCGCAAGGCCCAGGCAGTTATACTTTTGATGTAGTTGTTTCTGATAATACCAGTCCAGCATTAACTGACAGCGAAACAATTACTGTAACAGTTACTGAAGTAAATGTTGCTCCTGTTCTTGCTGCAATTGGTCCTAAATCCGTTAATGAATTAGCCGCATTAACTTTCACTGCAACTGCAACAGATGCAGATTTGCCTGCAAACAGTTTAACATTTAGTTTGACTGGAGCACCAACTGGCGCAAGCATAACTTCTGCGGGTGTATTTACCTGGACACCAACCGCTGATCAAGGCCCAGGAACATACAGTTTTTATGTGGTTGTTTCTGATAATACCAATCCAGCATTAATTGACAATGAACAAATTACTGTAACCGTTAATGTTCCAGACACTCGTTCCCAAGATCAACGTGATTTTGACGAATACGTAGATGATTACGATGCTTTAGAAAGCGATTACTTTGATTACAAGAAAGATTACGAAAGAGCAGAAGACCGTGACGATGAAAGTGATCTAGAGGATGCTGAAGACAATCTAAGAGAAGTTGCAGATGATCTAGACTCCTTATTAGATGATGTCAATGATCTGCAAGACCGAGCAGAAGATAGAAGTGATGAAGACGACGATCTCTTGAACGATATCGAAGACCTTCAGGATGATATCGATGCTTTGCTCAGCAAAATTGACAACGTTTTAAGTCCAGAACAGCCTCAAGATGACGACTACATTCAGCCTGTTCAGCCAACCCCAAGAACAACTCCTAATGAAGATGCTCAAAAACCAAGAGTAGTTTATACTCAACTGCCGCCAGAAGCTTTAAGTAATTTAGGCGCAGTTAGCGCTGAAGAAGAGCCACAAACTACCGGCAGTATGTCTTTAGCCTGGCTTATGGGTGGAGTATTGATTGCTTTGGCAATGATAGTCTTCTTGTTCGCTTTATTGCTGATCAAGAAATAATTTTTATTTTATTTTTATAGTTTAACTTTTTCATAGAACCAGAAAAAGGAAGAATAACTATTTTTAAAAATGGGAAGCATAGCAACTATAGCATTACGTAAAACAGATGGAGAAGCGCATGTTACGTCAGGAAGAGCTGCGGATATCTCTTGGCTGGTTAACAATATACGCTTAGTCCGAGAAGATCCAGCCCACATTGAAAGATTTCTTCATTGGGAAGACTATGAGTTCCATCAAAGGTCTGATCCTAAAGGTCTAATAGCCCCACAAGGTAGCGGATTGGTGGTAGTTGATCTAGCGTCACAAAAAATTCTAAGTTATCATGATGTAACTGCAGTAGGTTACTTTAGCGGCATTATTGTTACGCAAGATGCTGAGGATTTAGCTATCAGATTAGGTGGCAGACCAACAGACGAAAATCTTAGAAAAGCATACTTACTAACAGGAGAAGGCAGTGACGATCAAGACTGTGTAAGGTTCAGAGAATTTTTAGATGCAGACAGGGTGAAGACGGTTTATAACAAACATAATCCAGGAGTTACATTATTACTAAGAGACAAACCTATAGAACAAGTTCATGCGCTGCTGGAACAAGGCCCTTATAGATGCGAACTAGATATGAGCCCATTTGAAGTCAGCAGATATGAAGCTTCTACCGTCCAAGGAGCTGTTGACATGCAGAAAAAATTAGGTGAACTTGGCTTTGACTTAAACAAAGTAGAGATCAAAGCTTGGCAAGATTGGACGGATATGCTTAAAAAAAGATGAAATGTTATAAGAGCATCCTTCCCAAAAAAACTGAGCAACTTATTTCAGCACATCTTCAATCGGCTTCTTTCCTTTCATCTTCTTAGCTTCTGTCTTAGCCATCGCTACTAGATCTACGCCTAAATCTTTCAATTCCTTGATATGCATCTGCATCAATTGCTCGACGATCTGCAAGATGCGCATCAATTCTTCTCTTTCCTTAGTTAACGTAGCCAAAGAGCCTTTGTGAAAACCAACTTTTTCAGTATTATTATCTTCTGTCTTGACCATACTAGTTAAGAAAGAAAAGCAGTTTATTAAGGTTGCGGTTGATATGAATATTAAACAATGCAACCATATTACCATTCATGATACGCTTGCAAACATTTGATCAGGATGGAAGCAAATGTTGGCCAGTCCCCATAAGCTAACGCTAGATCAACACTACTGACAGAAATAAGGCGGCTTAGCCTTTGTTTAAATTTATCTCCATAGTATATAGTTGAACCAAACCATCTCACTCTCTGCAACTGATGATTCTCATCAAAATGCAGCATAAATTCATCTCCCGACTGGCTCCATTGCATTCTCAAATTTCCTTTTTCTTCTTCTGCAGAACTAAAAAATGGAGGCGCGATGATAAAGCGAATATTTTTTTTCCACTTTCCATCCCTTGTCTTCATATGCCCTTTGAATAAAACACTGTCATCATAAAGATGCCCGATTGCTTGCAAAGCAGCAGCTAGTGTTTTAGTATCATCTTTACACTGCTGAAGAAAAGCTAAGTATTCTACATTAGACGCATCAAAAACAAAAACATGTTTGTGAGCAAGGTATCGGAGTGATTTTTTATCCGGCTCCTGCCCGAGGTGAGCTGACTGCCATTCAGATAATGGTTGATATGCTGACGGGATAAGAACTCCTTCGACAATTAGGCCTTTTTTCGCTTTTAATGGTTTTAGTCTCTCCAATACCTCCAAAAATTCTATCAACGAGCGTAATTCATTCCCTGCTCGTCGAAACGCCCACTCCAAAGAATTCCAACGATAAGCTCGTAAAATCCGAGGTAGAAATAACTTATATCTGGATATTTTATGCTCTAATTCCCCCCCTTTTGCAAGATAGTAGATTAGCGTATTTCTCTTATCCCTCAGGTATTTCATTAGAAATTTTAAGGAAGAATCATCTTTTAGCTCTTTTGACCTACCGGCAAAATCTGCACTGAGAGCAACTAAAGCCTCATCAAGCCTCCTTTCCAAATCTTCAACAATACTAAGTTCCTTTCCTCTTTCTGCTTTTAAAAAAACAGTTAAATAAGTGATATCTTTCTCACTCTTAGATTGTTCAACTGCTTTCTGGATTGAAGCTAAACTTTCTTTCAGGGCTGCCAGCTGCTTAGCTTCTTCTTGGGCAAGCTGTTTTAAAATATGAGCATAAGCAGTCTCTTCTTCATCTAGAGCTACTTTTAACAGCATGGCTTGAATTTCTGTATCCATATCTAACTCTTATCAGATATATTATTAAATCTTATTGGTTAAAATACCTTATAGATAAATCAACGCAAGAAAAAAACAATAAATAAACCATAACAACAAAAATTATTTCACATACTTCTTAACCAGTTTCTCATCCCAACCGGCTCGAACTAGATTATCGATAATATTTTCCCTGCTTAATCCTCTTTGCTGGTTATTTCTAACGTAATTATACAACTGTTGCTGCTGTTGCGGAGACAAAGAAGCTTTTTGCTGTAAGAAATAATACACACCTCCTCCTAAAGCTAAAAGCACTACGACAATTAAAGGCGCACCCCAATAGTACCATGGCGTACTCGGACATGCTGTACAAACACCGCCACAATCAACATTTATTTCATTCTGATTTTTTAACCCATCAACACAAGTTTCTAAAGGAGGAGTAGGCTGCTGCGGTGGCAGCGGTGGTTGCGCTGGAGAAACACACGTTTCCGTTTCTGTAGGTTTGGGCTTAGTAATCAAATCAGCAGTAGTAATTTCTTGAGTAGAAACTTTCAGATCACACGTATCCGTCCTGGAACAAGTTCTAGTTCTCAGATTGTTGGTGCAACTGCCCCAGTCAGAACAGCTCCATTGATATTCGCAGGTAACTCGTGGTTTATTAGTTCCTTCATCAGTTTTGTTCGGTTGATTAGTTTTATTAGTAACTGTAGCGTTCATCTGACAGGCTAAAGTCTCATTCTTAATCAGCAGACTAGCGTTGCATGATTTTATATCAGTACAAGTTCTGGTTTTATTTCCATCGACACAACCGCTCCAGAGTGTACAGTTCCAATCCGCAACACAAGCAGCAGCTGGCGGAATATATTTTACCCGTAAATCTAAGGTAAGATTCGTAGCCGTATCTGGAGCATAAGTATAATTGGTTACATAAGAGTTATCTACTTTAAAAGAAACTATTTCACCAGCTGTTCCCTGTACCCGAAGGATATTCGTTTGGGAAGAACCATATTTTCCAGCACAGGCAGTAGCGTTACAAGCAACCCCTTCAATATTTGAGCTAGCGGTCTGCAAACCTACGGTAGCTGTTACTTGCCTATAAGTAGCAGAAGTATCATTCCAAATTACTTCTCCATAAAATTGATGATTGGCTAAAGACGGCGGAGCTGCTACTACATAGGCTAAAGAAAATACCGTCAACACTGCAACAAGTAATACGTTTATGATCTTAAGTCTCATCGTACTTCCACCCAATAAGCTTTTCCTGGTTCTAAACTATTCTTTTCCGCAGTAACATTATCGTTCCTGATCATCTCAGTTAGACTAGTGATATTCATTCTCGCCGGAACTTTTAGTTTTTGCAGTTCTGCTTTAGTTACTGATGTAATCCCTGCAACAGAGACTAGATTCCAGCCTGGAACTAAGCTAGGAAGATCTACTCTTTCTGCTGTAGGCTGATCCGGTTCTACTGGAAGCGTACAAGTAACTGTGAAAATTAAATCATTATTTCCCTGCACGTTCAAGCTATAGCCATTTAACCCTTCTATATCATAGAATTCTGAAGGCACATGTACTGCAAAGCCTTGAGCATGCTGGTTAGCTTCATTAAATCCATGAAGTACAGATAAGCTTCCGCTGTTCAAAACAGAAGTTCCAGGAATAGTAGTCTGTGGAGTTATCTGCGGTGGTAATGAAAATCCAGATAAAGAAACTCTCCCTAGACAAGGCAAGGCAAAAGGCAGCTTATCTGTTCCTTTTGGAAACTGATATTTCACTTCTACTTTTTGCGTAGCTTCATCTTTTAGGAAAACAGTCATATTAGGATAGTTAGCATCCCTAGATAATTGGTAAACGATATCGTCCCCGCCTACAATATACGATTTGTTGATCTGCATCCTTCCTTGGTCGGCGCTTAAATTAACACTCATTTTTAATTCATTTTGGCCTACCGCTGCTGGGAAAGAAAATTGGTATTGCTGGTTATTAGTATTAGGTACAAGTACAAGAGTTGGTTGTTGGCTATTTGCCCATACTTTTAGTGAAATAACATCTAAATTATCTTGAGGGTTAGTATCGATTAGATAAGAAATGTTTTCTCCGGATAACGCCATAAAAACAGACGGCAATTCCACACTATTTCTGGAAAGGGTTATATCTGCTGGCGCCCCCATAAATACTGCTAAATTAACCAACTCTAATATCCCGTTGGCGTAATGCAGCTCTAAATCAGGAATAAGATCGTCATCAACTAAAATCCCTCGAGTATCAGTTAACTGCGGACCAAGACGGCCGACGGCAAAAGGAGTATCTTCCCCATCCTGTGTTGATAGATTATAAACGAATGTTCCATCCGTATTTTTTCCGACAGAAAAACGATAGACATCTACTCCTCCCGTTGTTTGTAACTCTACATCCCATTTAGTAATTCTTTCCACGTCCACTTGCTGAGTTTTATTACTGACGAGATCTACTGGCTCAGAAGTATCAATATCATAACTTCTCACTAATGTAGCAGTAGCTTTACCAGCAGTAGGCATGGTATTAATTAAGCTTAAAGAAGCTAACACCAATATTCCTACAACTAAAGCAATTAGAGGTACAGCATGCTGATCCAATACTGCTTTGCTCTTTTTAACTGTCCTTTTCACCAACACTTTTGACGCTCTTTTCATAGTTCTCTTTTATTTCTTAACTGGGTCTAATACCCCGTTGCTCTGCAACGATATACTTATTTCCCAGTTAAGATTAAAAATACCCCGCAAATCTGCTGCGATAGGGATTTTTATTTTCTTAATTATTTCCTTAATCTTATTTCCTTAACCTGATAGTAGCGATGTCATTTCTTACTGCAGTAGCCCCACTAGGAGCATTAACACTTTCAATCTTCAACACATCAACTACAATTATTTCACCATTAGGCAAAAGTATGCTTCTGCTTTGCGCCGAAGGGACATCTTCTAAAAAAACAATTTTCCGATAAGTATCATCAATAACTGTCAACTTTACTTTTTTACCATCGGCAGTGCTGATAACATCTACTTGGAATTTATAAGTAGGTTCACCTAAAGAAGGAACAAACAAGACCCAATCTCCCGATCGGAAACCCTTCTCGAATCCTTCTTCCGTGACTAATAATTCAAATGATCTATGAACACTTAAGTACAGTTCTTTATTCCTTAATCCTAGCGTAAACTTCAATATCTTTTCATCCACTGCCAGATGCAATTCATCTGGAGCAATCAATTTCTTCTCTGCAAAATTTGTTCCGGAAAGATTTCGTAAGCTTAAGCTGTTGAATTCATTCCCGCCTAACAACTCATAATATTTTCCATCGAAACTTAATACTGGTTCCTTTTGTCCAGCCAGATTAGAGATGATATTGCTCCATTTGCCTAATTCAATTGGCATGTTAAAATCATCAACCGTCCCTAAAATCTTCTGCAACGTTATCGTCTTCTGGTTATTCAATTTTCCGTGATACCAAACTAAGAAATTGCTAGGGAAACCAGTTGTTGCTGTTGTTAAGCTTAATCGAACACTATTCCTTGGTTCATTAACTTGAAGCTCGAAATCTTCTTCACTTGCCCCTTCCGTTTTTCCTTTCCAGCAGAGTGTTACATAATCCGGATAGAAATTATTGATATCCGTAGAATCACAATTGTATATTAACATATTATTCAATTCCAAAACATTATCTACTCCCGGCCTGCTGCTGAACGGAGGCAGTTCAAATTTATAAGTTTCTTCGGCTGCTTCTACGATCTGCGTTCCTTCTTTAACGGTGCTAAACGTAACGTTTTCCGCATCAAAAGTAACATAAATATCCCCGCCAGAAACAGTAAATTTCACTCCATTTTCTACGGATACCGGAGTCATTTTCGTCCCGCCGGTAACTAATTGCAGCCTTAACCTGTTATTTTTGAAACCTGCTCCTAATTCTGCCGGATGCGTCAAAACATAATAATCGTTATTGTATTTCAAGGCGATGGATTTATCCTGCATCGCTAGTGGCAAGATAAAATCATTTCCGGTAAAAGGCCTTCGTTTGCTTCCTGTATCTAAATCATACATCAGATAAACTTTAGCAGTTTTAGTCGTTACATGATTCTGCGATTGATAATAGGTGTAAAGTATTAAAGCTTGCGCATCGCTGGTTTTATCATCAGTAAAATTGCCTATAGCCACAGGATTTTCTTCTAACAAGATTATATCGCCATCATCTCCAAGAGTATTGGCTGTCCCGTTATCATACTTTATCCTCATGGTGTCAGCGAGAGTAGAAATATCTTGAGAATGGATAGAAAGCACGCCCAACGTACCACTACTATCATAACCCGTTTTGTCATCCAAGAATTTAATTGGACTATATGTGGTCAAATCCGCAACCATATCTTTGGTAAGATTTACGTCTTGCGCAACTGAAGGCACAGCCGACGCTGCCGAAGCAATACTAAAGGTAACATTTCCAGCAGCATAATTAAACGCCAACGTAACATGATAACCATTACCCAAATCAAAACTTATTTTATCTCCAGAAATCTGAGGCAGCAATTCTAAATTAAACTGCTTGGAGAGAGGATTAAATTTATTTAATCTTAAGGATTGATAATTAAACCCAGCCCCGACAGTATCTGTCCAAGGAGTAGCGTATTTCAAAAGATAGAATTCATTAAATGCTTCTAAGGATAATTTATTACCTTTCAATAAAGGCAGCAATAGATCTTCACTGCTCAAGCGGTGATCTTTTGGCGTTGCTGTAGCGCCGCCTAATTCATACAACAGATAGATATCTGCATATTTGGTGAATTGAACATCGGCAGTAGTTCCAGCAGAGATGGATTTGGTATAATGGAATAATACACTTGCACCATTATCTACAACTCCCGAAGGACTGAACCTAGATAGTACATTTGAAATCTTTTGGGGATTATCTAACGGTAAAGATTTCGGAGTATCAGAAGTAGCACCTGGTTCTGTACCAGAATAATTAATTTGCATGTAACCATTATTTGCACTAACATCATCCCTAGAGATGAAAACTCTTCCTATGCTGGATTTTCCATTCACATCGGTAATATTCACCGCTCCATAAGTATCCACACTGGTCTGCAATTGAGAAGTTATCCTTACTTCTTCCGCAACTGAAGAAGTAATTCCTTTAATGATATAATGCAGCCTTGGCGTCGCTTCTAAACGAATATTGATCTGCTGGTTGGACGGGAGATTAAATTTAACTTTCTCGCTGTCACCAACAGCAGTAAACACTGGATGCGTCGCTCCAGTAACCCTCGTCAATTTCAAGTTCGTTAGATCAACATAGGATTGGCTTTTATCATTCATTTCCAAAATATAATAATCTTCTTCTGCTCCAGATTCCGCGGTAGCCGGAGAAGCAAATTTTATCCCCATCCGTTTCCCTTGCACGAGATTGTTGGCAAAGAATAAGGTAAGAGTAATTTCATTTCCCGCATCTAAATCAAATAAGTACAACGCGCTTCCGATCTTCGGCTGCCCCGGAGTTCCTGAATAGTACCACAGGATATTGTTAAATTCTGGAGGAACATTTACTGAAGTACTGCTCGGTTGTTGAGTCAAATAATTTCTGGCATCGGCAAATGTATCCAGCGAACCAGCTGCTCCATCTTGTTTTATCACCTTTGGCACATCATTCTCTAAGTCAAAGATTTCTATATCACCATAACATACCGGCAAAGCCGCGTATTGTACGCCAAATCCTGGACAGGATTTTAGCACTAATCCCCCCACAACTATAGTTTCCGTTTCAGTAAACGGCAATTCAAAAGATTCGTTCATGCTGGTAGGCATGCGGTCAAAATTTAAAATAAGCATATCTCCGACCAGATAACTGCTGATACTAGCGCCGATACTAAAATTGATCCCCAATCTGCCAATAGGATCAAAGGAATGATTATATCTCCCGCCGGAAGCTAAACGATATTGCTTTCCGTCAATGACTAGAATGCCTTCCTCCCCTAACTTAATGAACCCGATAGAATATTTTGTTCCATCGATAGATAATTCTTGGGACTGCCCGTCCATGAACGCTGCCGTCCAAGACGCAGATGCATCGAAATCCATCAGCGGAGAAGCTCCAACTAAAAATCCAGAATTGCCGTCCGGAGTGTAATGCCCAAAAGATAATAGATAACTGTCGACCTGCCCGTTATTATCTGAATCTAATTTGTAATCCTGGCTTCCTGCTGATAATGATAGACTGAACGGATCCAAGGCCGTAGCGGTAAAACTGATTTCTTTTCCTGCCGTCCCTAACATATATCCTTTCAATTTCGCAGTTCCCTGCCACTTGTCTTCATTCAGAAATTCTATCAGATTAGTTCTTCCATTGTACAGATAATCCAATCTTTGCGGTGTTTCCGCGCGGAGGGGATTAGTTATTTTACTGAAAGAAGGTTGGTGATTGAGGAATATGTCAGTTGCAGCCGCAGTGCTTACTAACGTGTTGGTGCTTAGCTGACTAAAAGCGCTGCCTACCGAAGAACCAGCATCACTAAAATATGGCTGGGTTTCTATCGCTAATAGATTCGGACAGTATTTATTGAAGCAAGGTTTGGATTTACCGTTGTAATAGATGGCAGAGATTTCCCTTGACGATAGAGCATGATCATAAATCCTTACATCGTCAATATCCCCATCCCATTGGTTCCTGCCGGCTTGGTCCGCGCCGATGACGAAAGATTTTATAAGATCGTAAGACAACGGAGACCTTGTCGTAGTATTAACTTGAATACCATTAATATAAATAATTTCGCTGGAACCAGACAAAACGATAGTGATATAAACCCACTCCTGGAGATAAGTAGAAAAAAAATCTATTCTAGCACCTTCAGAACTACTTAAGCAAGTAGAACTATCTGGAAGACACAGCGGAGTAATATAAGTACCCCCTACACAAATAAGACCAGCATCACCACAGGTCGGAAATAAACTAGTGCTTGCTTCACCTTCATCATTTAAACAGCTAGGACTACCACCACCAACGCAAGTAGCAGGATAACCCTCCGCACTTGGTCCAGCAGAACATACCGGAGTTTCGCTACAATCTCCTTCTGAAGCACCCACGCTCCAAGTACCAGCCGAGACCAATGTTCTCCCGCTAGAGATCGGTCCTAAATTCGGCTTCACCCAAGCGCTAAACGTAAATTCCGGTAATTTCAAGCTGTCCGGAATTTGATACTCCACCGGTGAAGTCCCCGGAACTGGTACGCTGATATTCACATAATTCCCATACTCTCCGACTAGATGCAAAGCTTTCCCGACATTGCTGGCATCGACAGCTCCGGTTCTGATATCTACATATTGCGGAGAAGACGTTCCAACTAGTGCACCATTATTTCTGCCGGTTTCATCTCTAACATCACCGTTGAAATTCCAGCGCGAGAGATAGTTTAATGGTTCAGACGGCAAACCTGCTTGATAAATTTTAAGCACCTCTTGGACGGGTAGAGCAACATTGTAAATTTTTATTTCGTCAAGGCTGCCGATAGTAAAAGTTCCACTAGGAGAAGTAACAAATGTCCTCCCAACATTCTTTAATGGCAGATTGACTTCTTTTCCTAGATCATAACTAACTTCTCCAATGAACTGACCGTCAACAAATAATTTATTTTTTAACCCATCACTAACAAAACAAACATGCTTCCATACCTGAATAGGCAACTCATAATCAAAACTATAATCTTTTAAAGTATAAGCAGTAATCTGTATTTTCTTACTGCCATAAGCCGAAAAGCGTAAAGAGTATTGACCTGCAGCAGATGAACTCTCAGAATTATCTAAAAATGGAGCCATTTTTCCAACATCATTTTCTTCTAAGTTAACCCAGGAACAAGCAGTCCAACTGCCGGTGATTAATTCTGGCGTACTAACTGTTAAGTAATCGTCAACACCATCCAATTGTATTCCTTTTCCTAATACCCCGGTAGTTAATGTTCCACCAACTCCATCACTTCCACGCTGAATGATTAAATCGTTTGTTCCTTCCATATCTTTTATTATGCCATCTTCAGTCCCATCATCAAAATTCCAAAAATGAACTAAACTTACTTCTGCAACATCTACAGCTTTTCCCGCTAAGGGCTTATTACAGGAGACTAAGAAAACTAAAAGTACCACTACCAACAGCAATCTGCCTCTTTTCACCATTGATAAAAAGAATTGTTTTTTTATTTATATATCTATCGGTCAGCTGTCGAGAGAAAAGGAATAACAATAAATATGCTTTCCATGTGTCTATTCCACAAATATCCAATAAGCCCTGCCAGGATACAGCAGTGCTTCTTCAGATAATGAGATATAAGCTTCATTTGATCCTAATAGATACTGCTCTTTTATTCTCGCGCCTGGTGGAACCTTCTGCTTCAAGTCTGCAAAAGGAGCTGCCGCGTATCCAGAAATACCTACCAAATTCCATCCCTGTTGTAAGCTAGGCAGTCCTGAGCTTAATGTACAGGAGAAACGAAAATCAGCAGAATTATCAAGTTTAAATAAATAACCATGGAGACCTTCTAAAAAGTAAAAGTCCGAAGGAACTCCTTTTATCCATTGCTGAGGTAAACGTTTACCCGCATCATAACCATAAATCACAGATAATCCAGGAATAGTACTTGTAGAAGATCCTTCTCCCATGCCTACCGTTCCTGTACATGGCAAAGCCAAAGGTATTTTTCCCGCTGAAGTGATATATTCAACATCTAAAGTATCATTTTCTACTAAAAACATGTTTACCTCAGGCATACCTTCTTCTACGAGATGATAAAGTAACCCGTCTACTGCAAAGAGATAACTCTTCTCCGTCACTTGCCCCCCGACATCAGCAGAAACGATTAAATTTGCCGACTGCATTTGCTGGGGAGTCCAGTTCAATAGATAAGTGATGCTATTTTCCGTACTTACTTTTTCTTCGGTTGTCAACGTCCGGTCTTCACTATTTTCAGCAAAATAAACATCTACAGTAGGTTTAGTAGTATTACTAGAAACTGTTAGTGTAAATTGATATTCATTACCGGTAAAGGCTATTTTTGGTTTAGTGATAACCTTACCTTGATCATCCAATAATTCTATCTCTGAAACAGAAGGCACGATGTATAAAGGGTTGGTTATAGATAATATTTTATTTGCAGGATTATAGCTAAATTTCACATCAGCAGTAGTATCCTCGTCAATAAAGATACCTTCTGTATGGGCTACTGTTCCCCCCAACAATCCAGCAGCTAACACTGTTCCACTATCCAATAATTCATATTTTAGAGTGTTATCATCATGTACAACTACCTCTACTCGATAAACTCCATCTCCTAAAGAGGATGTTTCCAGCTCAACCTCCCAGGAAGTGACTTGGAGCACATCAATGTTTACTGCCTGCTGGCTTATCAAATCTAAAGGCTCTTCTGGAGCGCTGATGATGGCATCCCCAACAGAAGGATAACGATAGAATAAAGAAAATAATGTTAGTACTAATACTGTAGCTATAGCTATCACTAAAGGATACATTCCACTTTTTAATATTTTTTTTGTTTTTTGTTTCATCGATTATTCTCTTAATCCTACCGCTTTAGCTTTATGTTCATATCTTTATGTCCATATCTTTATGTTCTTAACCTCACTCCTTGACCAGTAACTTCCAGAGTGATACTTTCTCCATTGGTCAGCAAGATCCTTCGTGATTGTCCAAAAGGCAATCTCCCTACAAATATATTTTCTCCTGCTTCTGTTTGGATAACCATTTTAGTCAGCTCTCCTTCCAACATGGATGAAAGGCGATATACTGGACTTCCTAACGATGATAAAAATAAAGCATTACTTTGGGTAAATCCTTCTCGACTTACTATCAGATAAGGCAGTGAGGAAAAGGTTAATGTTATGCTCGTTCCTACCAATTCTTGCTTCAAAGAAATAATTTTATCATGGACTGCAAAGCGGAATTCCTGCCGCCCTTCTCTAGATTCAACCAGAGCCTTTTCAAAATTTTCTAAACTTCCTATCTCTTGCAATCCAAACTGATCTAATGTTCTACCGGTAGTCGCTAAAAGGTAATATTTCCCATCAAGCATAACCACAGGATTATTATTCTTTACTAAATTTTCAACTAAGCTTGTCCAATCTACTGAAAAAGAAGTGCTTAAATCTCCCAACAGATAATGCAAACTAACTTCCTTTGTAGCTGCCTTGATCTTGTACCAAACCAATATCTTATCTGTCCCGGCAGCTTCAATAATGGGCTGGTTAAGGAAAATTCTCTGTTCGCTTCCGGGATTAGTGCAGAGGAAAAAAGAATCCACAAATTCATTAGTGGTAGCGGAATCACAATTATAAAATTGTTTGCTTCCAATCTGTAAGCTGTTATCTATTCCTGCCCTCACGCTATAGCCCGGCAACATAGTTTCGTAATCCCTGCTCGGTGCAAATTCTTTTTCTATCTCACCCGATTGCTGAACAATAAACCTAACTTTTCGTTCAAGGGAATTAAATTCTAAAAGAATCTTGCTGCCATCAGCAGTAGTAAAGACCACTTGCGCTAAACTAGTTTCAGTTGCTGACTTAACTTCTTTAGTTAAAGCTCTTCCACCGATTAAATTTAAATTAGCATAGCTAAAACCAACCCCGGTAGAACTCAGCCAATAATAACTATTTCCTAATTTTAATCCTAATTTTTTACCTTCTACAAGAGGTGTAATAAAATCATCTTTAGTAAAGCTATGCTCCTTTTCTCCTTCATTAAGGTCGTAAAGCAAGTAAAGGTCCGCTTGTTTCTTATATAATCCATTAGTGCCGGTAAACTGGTTATAATGTACCAATAGTTTAGCATTTCCATTAAAATTGATTTCCTGAGGGTTATTATAAATAAATTCCCATTCAGCGCTAGGAGAAGTTACTCTCATCACTTCTTGTAGCTGTGATATATCCAGAGGATGCACCGCTAAGCTTCCAAAAGAGCTGCCAACCAATTCTAGAGGGCGATAACTGGTAAGATTAGCCTGTAATGACTGTACTATATTTATCGGTTTGGCTACCTCAGCCAAAGCCGCTTTAGATTTGACTGCGCTAAAGGTAACTTCCGAATTAACGGTATTGAACTCTACTTTAATACTCTTACCTTCAGCTTCAGTTAATTCAAAAATAACCACATCACCTAATACTTGTGGCAACACTTCTTTGCCATCAAAACTTTTTAGCCGTAATTTTTCATAATTAAATCCTGAAGTAGGCATCTCTCCTCGCCAAGGATCGACCGTTGTTAACTTATAATGATGATCATCTACTCCTAAGACTAAAGAATTGCCTCTTAAAATTGGCAGCATAAACTCTACATCGGTAAATTTATGTTTTTTATCTCCTTTATTGAGGTCATAATAGAGATAAACATCAGCATATTTAGTAAACTGCGGATCAGCGATAGTTCCCCCGGGTGTAAAGTCATGGTAAAAGAATAATGCTTCCCCGCCGTTATACCCATCATTGATTTGAACATTAGGCATCACAAAAGTTTTGTTCCAAGGCAATTCCACTTTTCCACCGGCATAAGTGACCTTCATCTTGTTTACAAACACACTTAGATCATCGCCGGCTAAAGAGACTAATCCTAAAGCAGAGTTTCCCGAAGCATCTTTATATGTTACTGAACTGTACGTTTCCACATACCCTTGCAGGTTATCGACTAAGTTAATATCTTCAGGAATAGCAGAAGTAATCTTCATGATGCGGTAGTTTAAATTGGGTTCAGGGATCAGCTCGATATTGATCTGCTTCTTCAAAGGAAGATTAAACTTTACTTTTCCTAGATCTCCCACCGGAAGATAGCTTGGATGTGTTTCCCCACTGATCCTAGCCAGATTAAGATAAGGTAGATCCGCTGATGGTTTGCTGGTGTCCTTGCTTAAGAGATAGTAATCTCCATCTAATTCTAACGCCAATCTTCGCCCGTCAAACATATTGTTGGCAAAGTATAATGCTAATTCCACCGGTTGATCTTCTGGGAATCTAAAGATATGAAATGCGCTTCCGTATTTATCTGCTAAAACGTCTGTAACCGGCTTTTGGTAATAGAACAATACTTCTGAGAACTCATCTAAAAATTTTGGAACATTTTCCAATACATCAAATATCTCTACTAATCCTTCACAGACAGTTAAGGCGGCAAAGATAGGTGGATCGTTATCACATACTTTGATCACTTTGTTGAATAACGTAATTGGCTTGGTTTCCGTAAACTGTTTTTCATACACTTCATCCAACCCTGCCGGGATTCTAGTAAATTTAATTACCGCTCCCTGTTGGAACGTTCCTTGTTTTTGCACTTTAAAGCCGATAGTTTTTAATTCGTCGAAGAAATGCTCAAATGGTTCATCGGTTAAAGCATATTCAGTTAAGCTGCCGCCTTCTTCTCCAACGATTAATTTATATTCTTCTCCCAGCTGGGATAAGGTAACATAGTACCTATCAGGAGTTGAATAAGAGCTTTCCAGATGCAGGTTTTGTTTTTGGTTATGCAGTAATACCACATTCCATTCGGCATACTGGTCAAAGTCCATATAAGGAGTTACTCCTACGACCATCCCCAACCATTTGGTCTGATCAAAATAACCGAAGCTTTGCAGATATCCTTCTGGTGCAGAGTCAGAATCTAGGTTTAGAGTAGTTTGTTTAGGTAAAAGATGCATCTTGTCCGTAGAGAGATCAGTAACAGCCCCGTAATTAATTGTTCCTAAAGATCCGCCTGTTCCCGTAGAAGTGGTCGCCGCTAGATTGAACGCTTCCACTTTTGCGGTAACGTTCCACTGATTGCTTTGTTTTACCGAAAGATAATAATTTCTTTCATCATGCAGGAAATGCAAGATATTATCTTTATGATCATCTTTGAGTATTATCCTGGTAAAGGAAGGTTTCTGCTGTTCATAGATATCAGTTGTTCCGTCTAGATAAGAATTTAATTTTTCTGATGCCTTTTTTACATACGAGCTGGTTTCTTCAAAATAAGGCAATTCTTCAACTGTTCTCCAGCTGGGACAGTATTTGTTGAAGCAAGATTTGCTAGCATAATACATCGCTTTTACTTCCCAATCATCTAAAGCCCGCCCGTAGATACGAATATCGTCGAGAGAGCCGAGGAAAGGTGTAGGGAAAAACCAATCACCAGTTTCAGGATCCAATACCCTACTATTACCAATAAAAAGAGGATTCCCTTCAAAATCTATATCCCCAGCAACTTCTTCCGGACTAACTACTTCTTCCCCGTTGATATACAAATGAAGATTATACTGATCGTATACACCGACTACTTGTGTCCATTCATTATGACTAGAAAGCAAAAAATTTTCTTTTTTAATTTTTGAATAAGCAGGATTATCTTCAACTTTAATACTAAATGAAATAGCACCATAACTATCAACCACTAAAAACCAACCACGATTAGAAGCTATAACTTGAGCTACTTCTGAACTCAAACTCTCCGGCTTCACCCATGCGCTAACCGTAAACGAGCCAGGTATTTGTAATGAATCTGGCAATACTTCTCGAGCAGTTCCACTCGCATCCGTTTCCGTTTTACTAACTACCACATATTCTTCGGAACTTCCACTAAAACGTAAAGCCTGCTCTCTTCTCGCTGTGTCAACTACATTTTCGTTAATCTTCTCCGTAGTTAAGCTTCCTTTATACATCCCATGATTTCTACCAGCTACATCACTAGCCACCCCATCATTCGCTACTGTACCCTCAAATTCCCATCTGCTGATGTAATCTAAAGGTTCGTTAGCGTATCCTTGCTCTACTAACTGGTTTACTTCGAATCTAGCTAAATCACGATTGTAGAAATAATATTCATCAATAGAACCAAAAAAACCTTCGCTGAATGTGATGGTACTTTCAGTAGTTTCACCATAATTTAAAAGACATCCAGCATCAAGAATAACTATATCTAAGGGTTCACCATCTAAATAGATAATTACTTCTCCAGCAGCATAAACTAAACTTACATGAGTCCAACTATTTTCTGGAAGAGAAACACCTGTATCAATAGTACAAAAAGAGCCTTTTATCCACCATTTCAGAGTATTCTCAAAATACAATTTAAAAAAACTGGTTTGGGCCATTACTCCAGTATTTGAATCGCTGGGATTTATCCATCCTGCAAAAGTAAAATAATTACTGCTTCCGGCAGATATTCCCGTAGATACTTTACCAACTAACGGCAAGCTACCTTTCTCCGAAGCTACTACTTCATAAGGAGATATTTTCGGCGGGAAAGAAGTGGTGAATATTGCTTCACCTCCTGAATCTACTGGCCTATCAGTAGGAGCAGAATAAGGTTCAGCATCCGTAACAGGAAAATTCCCTGAAGAACACCTGCTGATAGGGACATTAACTTTACTAGCCCCATCAAAGCTTAAACCATGATTTACTATTCCTTCTACTTGATGATTACCAGTACTTCCTGAAACAACTCCGGAAGAACATCCGGTTACATCTTCTGCGTTTCCACCTTCAAACGGCCAGTATGATTGATAATCTGAGGGAAATAAGGCATTTTGTTCTTGAGAGATAATTGGTTGACGTGGTTGTTCTTGTACACAGCTAGTAGGAAGATTATTTTGTTGATCAACAAATTGTAATGCATTTTCACTGTTAATAAAAAAATAAGCATCATCCATGAGTAAGGAATTTATAGTTAAAGTTATCTTATATGAGCCGCAAACAGGAATATTACAATTACAAGAAGAAGCCTGACAATTGTTACAATTATCTTCTGAATTATCATTAGTGTTTATTATTTTCCAATTATAATTAACTAGCTGACCTTCCAAAGAATATGTAGAAAGAGCTGTAAGGATTAAATGTTCAGAATCTATTTGAATGGTTATATCTTCAATGGTTATATCATAGGTTTCTGTATTTGCACCAGATTCACTTGTAAGAGTAACATGATACGTTCCCGGAGCAGCATAAGTGTGGGTAGGATTATAGCATTCAGAAACTGAAGAAGCAACTTCGTAGTTATTTTGAGTAAGTTCAATTTGGCAATAAAAATTTCCATCACCCTCCAGAATAGTATACGTTTCAAATCCATCTCCAAAATCCCATCTCAAAGGGTTATTTAAATTGCTTCCACCATTGAAAGTTACTTGTAAAGGATTTGTAGAACTAACAGTAGTAGATATAGCACTACCTACCACCATCCCTTTCCCGTACCAGCTCCCTAAACCTAGAACTAATACTACCACTACTATTAAAATTAACCAAGACTTATTCCTATCCATCTTTTTAGACTTAGAAGAATTTTTATATTTATATATGTATCTGTTCAATGCAAAGAAAGATTTATATCTTTAGTGAGTAACATATCTTTAGGTAGTACACACCAACAAAGAATAAAGAGACAATGATCAACGATAAAACCATCACAAAGATTATTGGATATATCGTTTACAGACACGCTAAAAAATATTTGTCAGATATTTTCAGATTCAAGAAATAGATAGTTGATTTCCAAAGAAAAGTAAAAATCCCAACCGCAGCAGAGCTGCAGGGAATTCGGTAACAATGAAGCCAGGAATTTTTACTCTTGAAAATGGGTCGCAGCAGAGCTGCGGGGTATCAAACCAATTTTCATTGAATAAATAAAGGATTGAGAATAACTTTCAAAAAAGATGTGATTAAATGAGCCTATTAGAAAAATTAAAATTCTGGAGAAGGGAAGACAGCTTAGACTTTGATGAGCTTGCCCAAAGGGATATGAAACAAAGTTTTCCAAAGGATAATTTGGGATTAAACCGTAAGCCGGAAGGATTAGAAGAACGTTCTCCCTTTGACGAGCAGGCAGATTTAACTTCCCAACAGCCAATTGCTCCAACTTCTCCGATTGGAGAAGATCATCCATTGAGTAAATTATCCAGCACCACTCCTTCTTCAGCTAGAAATACGGACTTAGAATTAGTGAACAGTAAATTAGATACTATCAAAGCGCTTCTTAATTCAGTAGACCAACGCTTAAGCAACCTGGAAAGACAAAGCGGAGTTAAGAAAGAACGATTATGGTGACATCTTCTGTATAGACACAATGATTAAAAAACATCTACGATTTATTTCCGCTGCATCTACGATAGCCATTCTAGATCAAATCACTAAATATCTTGTTGTAAAACTTCAGCCAACAGGAGATGGAGGTTTTTTCCAGATAAGTTTCATCAAGAATACGGGAGCAGGCTTTGGTATCCTGCCAGGACAAAACAGCTTACTAGCAATCATTTCCACCATAGTTGCCATGGCCATCATGTTTTACTACTTAAAATCGCCTCCAGAGCTTCAGCAGGAAAAGAAGATATATCTTCTTTATGCTGTCTTGTTGGGAGGGATTATTGGAAATCTTATCGATCGCTTAGTTTACGGTTATGTGATAGATTTCCTGCACTTTTCTTTCTGGCCGGCATTTAATATTGCTGATACTAGCATTTCATTATCAATAATAGGATTAATCTATTATTACTGGAAGGAAAAATAATCTTAATCGTATTAATAATGATATGAAGAAGAATGATAAGAAGAACAATTATAATTACAACAGCCATAATTAGAACGATGGTCTGAGGATGTTTATTGAAGAAGCTTTATTTGAGAGATATCTATCAATCCATTAACCGATAAAGTACTAAAAAATCTAACAGCTCTATCCTGTAACACAGCTATGCGCCTTAAACCCTCTTTCCCAAGCATCTTCTTTGTTCTGAAACCATGTTAACCGATGCTTATGGATCTTCTTAGCCCAGTCACAAGTAGGAAGATGGTAGCTATTGCTGTTCTTGCTTGCAACATATCTTCCGGGATCATATTTGACGACCGGTTTACTGATGGGTTGAATCACTTGCTTAAGCGTTTTTATTTCTGGCTTACGTTTAGAAAATGGCTTACGTTTAGACAACTTTGCTGCTTCCAGACGTCTAGACAATCCTCTTTCAGAAACTAGTTTGTGGACAAATTCTTTCCGTTCTTTTTTTTGAAATGTTCTACCCTTGATGTGGTCAAGAGCGTTACTGGTCATCCCTACTTCTGAATCAAAAACCTCGCTATGGGGTTCAGATCTCTCGGAGATGTTTTTTGCAGAACGTTCTACACTTGTTTTTGCAATATTGATTTGTGCTCCCATATCACTTGCTCCCATAGCATGATCAATCTTTTTATCTTTTTGTTGTCCGTCTTTTTGTTGTCCATCAATATCCTTACTGCGGTTATTTGAAGAAAAAACTTTAGGCAGGCTCAGCAGGAAACCCAGTATAGCTAAGACCAATATAACTAGGTATAATGATCCAAGGAAAAGACGTATCAAGATCAAGTTTAAAAGGTACAATAAGAAGAAAAAAAAGAACATTCTTTCTCCCCATCCGTTAGCATACCCTAGGAAACCTAACAATCCTAACAAGAGTAAAAATGCAAAACCAAACAGCTCTAAGGAAAAAGCTTTTCCCGACAATCCAAAGATGACACTCAACAGGCTAAAAAATAAAATTAAGAGAAGAATAGTATAAACCATTAACTTTACTTTGCCTTGGCCCATGGAAAAAAAAGACTGCAAAATATTATTTAAGCATTTCCATAGAATAATATAGGTAATTGAAATTTTTATGTTTATTTACTAATAAAATAATTATTAATGAAATTTCTGAGAAATTTCATAAGGAAGTCCAGGGAAAAAGTTTAC
>CAZNUS010000016.1:0-36857 GCA_964576385.1 uncultured Methanosarcinales archaeon
TCTATATTATTTTCCATATAGAAAAATAATAAAAAAGGAATAATATTATTAATAATCTTTAATAATAATTAATAAATATAATTAGATATTTATAGATATAAATAAATTAATGTGGTTTATTGAAAAAGGAACATTTTACATCCAATTTCTAAGCACCTTATTTTTTTAATAATAGAATTTAACTGCTATTAACTTAAATGGAGTGTGGTTAATATATATTGTGGTGGAACGTGTTCTTTTATTTTAGTATAGTGGTAATTTAGTATCCTAGTTATAATGACTGTTTACTAACATTTCTACTAGAATTCAGATAATTATTTATACTCATCTCCATAAGCAATAAAGGTGTGTGTATATTACCATACATCATTACTTCAAAATGTACTTGGTGGGTTTTTAAGAGTTAAGAAGTTTGTTTTTATTTTTTAACTATTTAAGTATAAATAAGAAAATAATTATTACCATTCCTTTTATTTATGTAGTAATCATTAAATACTCATGCGATTAACTCATTAAAACTACAAAAAAAATATTCCATAGGAAATGGTGGTGAGAGTATGTCTAATATTCAGCATTTTTTTGAAAATTATTTAACACAAAAATCTTTGTTTGTTAATCGTAACGCTTTAACTTCAAACTACTTGCCAGAAACAGTTCTTTACAGGGAAGATCTTTTGCGGGAGGTGGCTAATATCTTGGCTCCTTGTTTGCGTTTGGAGAAACCATCTAATTTGTTTATTTATGGAAAAACAGGCACAGGGAAGACTCTTTCTTTAAAGCATGTTATTACTTCTATGGAAAGTATCGCTAAAAACAACCAATTACCTATTAAATTTATCTACCTTAATTGTAAATTAAAGAGAGTAGCTGATACTGAGTACCGTTTAATTGCTCAACTTATTAAGGAATATGGGTCGGATGTTCCAGCAACGGGATTGCCTACTGATGAGGTCTATGCTGTTTTTTACCGATTGCTTGATCAGCGGAAGCATATTGTTTTATTAGTTTTAGATGAAATTGATCAGCTTACTAAAAAAATAGGGGATGAAGTATTATATAATCTTACTAGAATTAATACTGAATTAAAAAGATCTCAGATAACTGTTGTAGGTATCTCTAATAACTTAATATTTTCCGAAAATTTAGATCCGCGCGTTCGCAGCAGCTTATCTGAAGAAGAGCTTATTTTCCCCCCGTACAATGCTTTGCAGATACAAGAAATATTAAGAGAGAGAGTTAAAGTTGCCTTCCAAGAAGGAGTAATAGAGTCTGGTTTGATAGAAAAATGTTCAGCATTTGCTGCTAGGGATCACGGAGATGCTCGCAGGGCAATTGATATGCTGCGAGTTGCAGGAGAAATTGCTGAACGAAGTGGCGCATCCACCGTTTCTATAGTTCATCTTGATGAAGCAGAAAAAAAAATGGAGTCTGATAAAGTAATTGATTCTACCTTAAATCAACCAAAACAATTCCACTGTGTTTTGTACGCTATCATACTGTACTCGGGGCAGAAGAAGAGTTTTTTTACAGGGGAAATTTATGATGTGTATAAGGATTTATGCCAAAAATGCGGCCAAAATGTACTTACGCAACGAAGAGTTTCTGATATTCTTGCAGAACTGGATATGTTAGGAATAATCAATGCAAAAGTGATATCAAAAGGAAGATATGGGCGTATGAGGGAAATATGCTTATCGGTAGATGATGGGGTGCTCTTAAAGCTTAGAGAAGTTTTGGAGAAGTCGTTGAGAGTATGATTTTTATGACATATATTATTTTTTAATTACACCTTAGATTATCTTTTTTGTGAAATATGGACCAAAACGACAAACACAAATTTATCGAGGACTTGTTTGAAAAAGGAATCCTTATAGATAAAGAAATGCTGGAAAAGATACTTGCTGCTGATATCCTACCAACGATAAACTCTTACGAAGATCTTGTTGACTGGAATAATAATAATACGTCCGCAACTCAGGAGCTGGATGATAAAGATACATCCTTATTCAGTAGGGGAGCAAATAATAATGGCCTAACAATAAACCAAGCAAACAATAACCTCATCAAGAAAAGTGATGACTTAGAAGATTACTCTGCAGAAGGTAATTTAGAACAGCCGCAATCATTACCCCTTAATTCTAATTCTTTTGTCAAGCCTAACGAGTTGGATATAGGGATAGTTGGTGCGGAAAATAAGATGCAAGAGACAACTCTTGCTGGAAATGTAGAAGCTGTTCTTACTTACCGTGGTGTTGCTCAAAAATACAAGCCACAAGATTTTGCGACAATTTTTGTGTCTAGATATCAATTCTTAGAGAAAATATTACGTCATCGTCAAGAGTTGCAAAGGACCTTAACCATTAACCGGATTAAAAACATTAAAGGAAAGGAATCCGTCTCTGTTATCGGTGTCGTTCTGGATGTTGCTGAAACTAAAAATAATAATATTCTTGTTAAAATAGAAGATCCAACAGGAACTATCTCGGTCGTCTTTTCAAAAAATAATAAAGACCTATTTTCCCTTGCCAATGATATTGTTCTTGATGAGATTATTGGTATCGTTGGAACTTCTCAGGAGGGGATCATTTTTGCAGAAAATGTGATTTGGCCAGATCTTCCTGAAAATAATGAGTTAAAGAAATCGCAGCTAGAAGAACACGCACTTTTCCTATCCGATATCCATGTCGGGTCGAAATTGTTTTTAAAAAAAGAATTTAATAAGTTTCTAGAATGGATCAATGGCAGTGCTGGAAATGAACAGCAACGACAGCTTTCTCAAAGTATTAAATACATTTTTATCTCCGGAGATGTTGTCGATGGTGTTGGAGTTTATCCTTCTCAAGAAGATGAACTAGAGATAAAAGATATAAAAGAGCAATATAAAGAATTCACTTCTTTACTTCAGCAGATACCTTCTGATAAACAGATAATTATTTGTCCGGGAAACCATGATGTTGTCCATATAGCGGAACCTCAGCCTGCCTTTTATCAAGAATATACACTTGGCCTGCATCAAATGCCTAATGTTACCTTGGTGAGTAATCCCGCCCTAGTTAATTTTGGCAAGAAGGATGATTTTCCTGGGTTTGATGTTTTGATGTATCATGGGTCAAGTTTTGATTATTATATTGCTAATGTAGACTCTATCCGCAGCAAAGGAGGGTATCATCGCGCTGATCTTGTTATGAAATTTTTGTTAAAAAGAAGGCATCTTGCACCTTCTTTTCGTTCTACCCCATATAGTCCTTGTTATAAAGAAGATCCTTTGTTAATTAAAAAAATACCTGACTTTTTCATTACAGGACATATCCATTATTGCTGTGTTGCCAATTACAAAAATGTTACCATGATTAGCGGCAGCTGTTGGCAGGATAAAACTACCTTTCAAGAGAAGTTAGGGCATCTGCCGGAACCAGCAAGAGTTCCAATTGTCAATTTAAAAACAAGACAAGTCAAAATTTTAAAATTTAATTAAACGCCAGATGAACTATGGAAATCGCAGCAACACCGGAGATTAAGGAATATTTTCGGGATTTAACTGTTAAAGTAAATGAAAGCTATGTAGTAGCTACTGCTGCCAGAAAAAAAGGGCTAGACCCAGAAGATTATGTTAATATTCCTTTAGCCAATAACATGGCAGAACGAGTTGTTGGATTAATTTCAGTAGTAGCGCCACAAATCATTAATACCAATATCACTTCTAGGATTATTGAATTAGAAGGAGTTTATGGAATGTTGGACTGGAGGGTTGGTTTTTCTATTGCTGTAGAGGTAGCTCAGGAAAAATTTTGCCATTTTTCTAATAAATTAGAGGCTTTGGAAGTGGGAATAAGGGTTGGGTTCGCTTATCTTACATTAGGTATTGTTTCTGCGCCACTAGAAGGATTTACTGGACTGAAAATTAAGAAAAGGAAGGATGGCAAAGAATATTTTGCTTTACAATATGCTGGGCCGATAAGGGGTGCAGGCGGTACGGCAGCGTCGACGTCAGTTATCTTAGCAGACTATGTGAGAGTTAAAATGGGGTATGCTCCTTATGATCCTGATGAACAGGAGATTAATAGATACAATATTGAAGTCCATGATTATCATGATTGGGTAACTAATCTTCAATACCATCCTTCAGATGAAGAGTTGAAATTTATGGTAGCTCACTTACCTGTAGAAGTAGACGGCGATCCGACAGAAAAAAAAGAAGTTTCTAATTATAAAGACCTGCCAAGAATAGAGACTAACCTCATTCGTGGAGGAGTGGCATTAGTTCTTGCTGAAGGATTGTGCCAGAAAGCACCTAAACTTTGGAAAAGACTTTCTAAGTGGGGAAAAGAAATAGGTTTGGAATGGGGATTCTTAGATGAATTCATAAAACTTAAAGAGAAAATACATTCTGCGCATGATTCAGGAAAAAAAGAACAAGGAAAGAAGATAGTTAAACCAAATAATACTTATATTATGGATTTGGTCGCTGGCAGACCAATACTTACCCACCCACTAGCAGAGGGTGGTTTTAGATTACGATATGGCCGGACCAGAATGACGGGATTTTCAGCTGCAGCATTACATCCGGCAACGTTAATCGTATTAGATAAATTTATTGCCATAGGTACCCAGCTAAAAGTAGAACGGCCTGGAAAAGCAGCAACCGTAACTATTTGCAATTCCTTAGAAGGGCCTATCGTTAAGTTAAGTAGTGGCGATGTTTTACAATTAAATTCCGAAGAAGAAGCAAAGAAGATTGTTCATAATGTTGTTGAGATTATTTTTTTAGGTGATATTCTCTTTAATTATGGTGATTTTTCTGAGAATGGGCAAGATCTGGTACCGGCAGGATACTGTCCAGAATGGTGGGGAGAAGAGCTTAGAAAATCTCTCAAAGAAAAATCAGTAGTTTCTCTTAAAGAAACTAGCTCGCAAAATAATGGTAGTGTTCCTGATATATTACTTTCTAAAGAAAGGCTCAATGAATTAATAGAGAAGCCAGTAGAAAAAATACCTACATTTGAGGAAGCGTTAGATCTATCCTTAAAATTACAGATGCCATTACACCCGCAATATACTTTTTATTGGAAATTAGTTAGCAGCAATGACCTTTGTCTGCTTCTAAACTGGTTAGGAGAAGGTAAAATGATTCTTGGTGAACAAAAAGAACTCCAAAAAATAGTGATACCCTACTTTGAAAAAAATGAAAACCATCGCAAAGCAAAAGCAGTACTAGAGCAATTAGGTGTAGCTCATTCCGTCATTAATAAAGAAACAATAGTTTTAGATCAAGAAAAATCATCTATCTTTTGTCTTGTATTTGGATTTAAAGATGAAGATGGCTTAAGAAGAGCGGGCATATCTTTAGAAAATTTGCGGAATAATTTTAATGGGAAAGATGGGCTAGAGCTGCTTAATTCCTTAGGAAATGTTCTACTAAGAGATAAAGCGGGAACATTTGTTGGAGCGAGGATGGGCCGTCCAGAGAAAGCAAAAATGAGGGCAATGACAGGCAACCCACAAGTCATGTTTCCTGTTGGGGAAGATAGCGACAGGCTGCGCAGTTTTCAGGGCGCTTTAGAATCTGGGAAAATAAGAAGTACTTTTCCACTTTATTATTGTTTAAACTGTAACATAGATATGATTTATAGAAATTGTGAACAGTGCGGAAATAGCTGCGCCGAAAAATTTAATTGCCGTTTCTGTGGCGATTTAGATAAAAACTTATGTCGGCATGGGAAATCTAACCGCTACAAAAATAAAGAAATCAACATCAAATATTACTTCGAAAAAGCTTTGGGGAGATTAGGCGAGAATACTTTCCCAGATTTAATCAAAGGAATACGTGGAACATCTAACAAAGAGCATGTTATCGAACATTTATCGAAGGGGATACTACGTGCTAAGTATGGTATCTATGTAAATAAGGATGGAACTACTCGCTATGATTGTACAGAGTTACCTATAACCCACTTTAAACCAAAAGAGATCAAAACATCTGTTTTAAAATTGAAAGAGTTAGGATATACTAAGGATATCTTTGATAAAGAACTTGTCTCAAACGATCAACTACTGGAGTTAAGGCCACAGGATTTAATATTACCAGGATTTAATTCTTTAGATGAGTCTGCACCGCAAGTTCTTATCCGCGTAGCAAAATTTGTAGATGATCTTTTAATGAAGTTTTATCACTTGCCTGCATTTTTTAATGTTAAGGATGAAGAAGATCTCGTAGGGCATTTAGTTATCGGGTTGGCGCCGCATATCTCTGCTGGCCTAATAGGCAGGATTATTGGTTTTTCAGAAACGCAAGGATTATTGGCGCACCCAATGTACCATGCTGGTCTTCGTCGTGACTGCGATGGTGATGAAGCTGCGGTTATGCTTCTATTAGATGCGTTGCTTAATTTTTCCCGTCAGTATCTTCCAGAGAAGAGGGGCGCAAAAACGATGGACAGCCCATTAGTCTTAACATCTATTCTTTATCCTTCTGAGGTTGATGACCAAGTTCATGGAATGGATATTGTTTGGAAATATCCTCTAGAATTTTATGAGGCTAGTTTGGATATAAAGAAACCATGGGAAGTTAAGGTTGATGGTAAAAAAATTGAGCAATTAGGTGATAGGTTAGGAACAGATATGCAATACTCTGGCCTAGGGTTTACTCATCCGGTTGATAATTTTAACAAAGGTGTCCAATGTTCTGCATATAAGACTTTACCATCTATGGAAGAGAAGCTTTTCGGACAGATGGAAATTGCTAGGAAGGTAAGGGCTGTCGATATGGATGATGTCGCTAAGCTAGTTATCCAGAAACATTTGTTGAAAGATATCAAAGGCAATCTGAGAAAGTTTTCGATGCAGCAATTTAGATGTGTTACCTGTAACGAGAAATTTAGAAGACCTCCTTTATCTTCTAAATGCTCTAGCTGCGGCGGGAAAATAATTTTTACCATCTCTGAAGGATCGGTGATAAAGTATTTACAGCCAGCGCTGATGCTATCTCAGAAGTATGATTTCTCCCCTTATCTGAAACAAGTTCTGGATATTTTAGATTATAATGTAGCGTTTATGTTCGGCCGAGAGAAAGAAAAGCAGACTGGATTGGCAGGTTTTATGTGATGGATTTTTTGATATGAGAATAAAAAAAAGATTCTCAAAGAAAGGATTAGAGAGAAAAGATGAGAAAGTTACACCAAGAACAAATTGAACGCTGGGCAAAATAATATTAAGAATAAGAAAGATGTCTCTTCCTGGAATAAGCAATATTCTTTAAAAGAAAGTGGAAATGTTCCGTCAGTTAAAATTTTGCTGCGCAGTGATTTGCTAGATGTTGCCGGCCCTTCTTGAAAAGAACTGAGGATTGGTATAATCTTCTCATCATCAAACTAAAGTAGCTTTTCAACCAAACATAACTACTTGCGCATGTGGTATTTTTTGCACGTAAAAAATACTTTTTGGATTGACTAGGTCTAACTCTACACCTAAGCCAACAGAATGTTTTCCCGTGAGATGTAAATCTCTTCCTTTTGGAATGAGCTCTTTTACTTTATCAACACTCATCTCTTCCCCTTGGTAGAATTCTTTGCTTAAATCTAACTGCTTATTTCTTTCTTCAAATCTACTGCCAAGAATTTCTTTATCAGTAATAACCAGAAGTAAGCCATGTGGGCCTTCTTTTTTAGAAACTATTAATATCTGTTTATCCATTATGTCTTCACGGAAGGATGTTTAACATCTAAAAATAATATTTTTATATGTTGTGTTACTCTAAATGTTTTTTACTGGCTTTTTTATCCCGCAAGCTAAGCATTTTAGGTGAGCAATCCCTTTTTCTATAATCAGCTGTGTATCAGGCTTGCCACATTCTGAGCAATACACAAATTCACTAGCATATTTCTTAATTTTTTTATTAATATTAGAAGCAGAAACTTTGGTGCCTAAAATAACTAAATCACGGATAATCTTTCCCGGTGTAGCTAGCTCTCTAAGAAGATACTTCAGCAAATGCTGCTCTTCTCGGTTAAGATCTTTGGCGATTTTTTTTAAGTTTATTAAAACTGTTTTGTTGCCTTCCAAGTGCCCTTTTATTTTTTCTATTACAAAACGCTCTCCTGCTCCGCTCTGTTCCGGCAATTCCTCTTCAGCTTTCTTTAATAATGCTTCATAATCTTCCATGATCATATGCTTCTGGTGGCATTTTATAAACTTTTACCTCGAAAAATACAAAATATTTATATATACCTAAAAATTAATAAGAATAAAATATTGATGTTTGATTTTAAAAGGAATATTTAACAAAAAAGCAGGGGCTGAGGTTTGTCTTTTGCTTAAAAAAGAGGTGTTAGAAAATGGCAGTTGGATTAGAAATGCAGGAAGTTATTCTGGCAGTAATTATCGGTACTTTAGCAGCAATTGTTTACTCTTTGAGAGTTTTAATCATGCTAGAACGGCGTGTTGCATCGATGGAAGAAAATATCCAAAAGATGACTCAGCATATTGTTAGTGATGAAGAAACTATTAAGAAATTAATGCAAAAGAAACGAGGAAGATAATTTATTTTTACTGATTATTTACTTTTTCTTTTTTAATTTGCCTTTTTTCTTCTTGATAACTGTCTTTATTGGCTTCTTTTTAATCGTTTTAAACCCAAACTGCTTAAGTTCGCCTTCTATTTCTTTTATTACTTTATTTAACTCTTCTACTGTTTTTTGGCTGTTATCTTGCGTGACTAATTCTCCACATTCAGGGCAGTGAAATTCAAAATCCATGGCTTGGTCAAAATTAAGGCGAGAGCAGCGCTTTGGGCAGACAAAAAATAATTCTTTATGCTCTTCTTCTAATTGCTGCTTAAGCTTCTCTAAGCGATCCTTTCTTTTTTTGACATAAATATACTTGATGCTTTCTGGTAGCAAGGTCCAATAGTAGATGTACCAGCCCTTTTCCTTATCTTTTTTACGGGTAAAACCAACTAAATTATTATTGTAGAGAAAGTAAAGCATTTTTCGCACAACCTTAATATCTTTTTTTATCTTCATAGCTAGCTCAAATTCAGAAATATTATCTTTACCCTGGAGCTGCCGAATTAACGGAAGCCCATCCACGGTAATTATTTCCACAAGAATTTCTTCTATTTTTTTCTGGGTTAGGCGCATTGTAGTATAGGATTCGGAACTAGTGATAACACTTTTAAATGTTTCGCTATTTATTTTCTTTTCAAGGAAACATAAATAAAGGTTACTTCTTCTACTTTTTACTACCATGAACAGAAAAGCGAAAGGAACGAGGGGGGAAAGAGAACTGGTTCATTTCTTCAATGAAAATGGCTGGGCCTGTATCCGGGTAGCTGGCAGTGGCAGTTCTCGGTATCCATCTCCAGATGTCTTGGCAGCGAATGCCATCCGGCGATTAGCTATCGAGTGCAAAGTTACGAAAGATGCAAAAAAATATTTTGATGAATCCGAACTAGAACAGCTAAGGATATTCTCCAGTAAATTTGGTGCAGAGTCATGGCTAGGGGTAAAATTTGGTGGTGAAGATTGGTATTTTTTAATGGTAGAGGATTTAGAAAAGACCGGTAATTTATTTGCTGTTTCTTTGGAATTGGCCAAACGTAGGGGCCTGAGTAAAGACGAATTAATCGGAATCAATCAGTAAAAAGAGTATTTAGTGTACTAAAAAACATAATTAATGATTTAGATTGTTATGTTTTTTATATACAAAAAATGAAAAACTATTCATTTTTGTACATAAAACAACCAATAGTTGTTTTCTTGCTTAGTAGCGACAAATTACTAGAATGAAATTAATGTTCGCTACTATGCTTTTGGTTTACCATTAAAGAATCATATCTTTATCTTCATAAAATCTTCAGCAACAACGGCATCATCAAAGTAACTTCTGGCTTCAGTAATGATATCAGCAGAACTTTTATATCTCGGACTGATATGTGTTACTATTAATTTCTTAGCATTGTTTTCAGATGCAATGAGGGCTGCTTGTTTTACTGTTAAATGCATATATTTTTCACTTTTTGCTTTAATATCGTCTAAGTGTGTTCCTTCTGAAATCAATAAATCCGCATTCTGAGCTAATCTATTTGCGCCGTCACAAGGAACAGTATCAGCAATGTAACTTATTTTTTTTCCTGGAACTTCTTCAGCAACATCTTTTACTTTTATCTTCACTCCTTTAAAGATAACATCTTCTCCATTCTGTATCTTTCCAAGGATTGGTCCTTCTAAGCCCCATTTTTTAGCTTTGGTTACATCTATCCTTAGTCTTGTTTTCTCTTTAAAGCTGTAGCCTAAACAAATCGTGGAATGCTTTAATTGCTCTGCTTCCAATAAAAACTCTTTATTTTCAAAGAAAATTCCGGTGGAAATATCATGGATTTCATGGTCTACTATTCCTTTTGCAGCAAAGGACTTTAGCATGTGTTCAAAGTAATTCTTTGTTCCTTTCGGTCCGTAAATGTGCAGTTTTTTAGAAAATTGGTCGGCGCCCATAGCGCTAAGCAGTCCAGGAATACCAAATACATGATCTCCATGCCAATGTGTTATGAGTAATCTCGTAATTTTTGATGGTTTAATCCCAGCAAAACGCATTTGTCGTTGTGTCCCTTCCCCGCAATCCATCAAAATATTCTCTCCTTTAAAATTTAAGAGTATTCCAGAATGGTTTCTTGTTTTTGTTGGCTGCATACAGGATGTTCCTAAAAAAATGATTTCCATAATGATATTCTCCGTTAATATTTTACTAAGATGGTGTCGATTTTTTTTTGATTATGAAAATTGGTTTCTTGCAGTAAATTAATCGGTATTTTCATAAGATAAAAATGGTGGCAGTTCGTTAAGGCTCCTGATCTTTGGATCAAAATTAAGATGATTTTTTCTATCGATTAAAACTGCTTTCATCCCTATGCGCTTAGCAGGAAGGATATCGCTTTGGATACTATCTCCGACAACTAGGCAATCATCGGCATTTAGTTTCAATTGATGGATTATATTTGTTAAAAAATTGCTCTCTGTTTTAATCATCTTTACCTCATATGATAAATAAATTACGTTAAAAAGGTCTTGCCAGTGAAGTTTTTCCAGTACTTTTTGTACTGAAAAACAATCCGTGTTTGATATTAAGATCAGTTGATAATTTTCTTTTAATTTTATTAACACTTCTTCTGATTCTGCATAAGCAGCTGCTAACATCCAGCTCTTATTCCACATCCCGATCAGCTCTTCCATTTGCCTCTCACTTATCTTAATCTGAAATTCTGTTCCCACAGATTGAAATGCTTCTTTTAAATCTTGAAATGGTTTGGTCATCATCGCTTTTTCAAATCTAACTACATACTCTGGGAAAGGCATACGCAGATTTAAAATATTTTTAACTTGTTTTATGGGGCTATGTACTCCCTGTTCAACCAGCGTACCCCAAAAATCAAATAAAATTGCTTTAACCATAAATTCATTTAAATTAAGTGGGTTATTTATATTTTATGGGAGAAAATGAAGAATGTGGCAAACAGGGGATGGATTATCCACTTATCTCCTAATGTCTTTAACAGAACAAAATCCAATTTAATCGGGAAGAAAGACTTATAGCTCTGCTGTGATTTTTTGCTTCATTTTGTAAATTAATATTTAACACTTTAAAAAAGATGGAAAAGTAAATAAAATTACAGGAATCTATGCAAAATATGCAGCTAACTCTGCCAAATAACGAACCATATCTTTACGTTCCACATCTCTAAAACCAATACCTAATTCGTTTCCATTAAAATCGTATCTTTTTGCTCCTTTGTCAAATATCTTAAAGTATGTTTTAAACCTTTGTAATACATATTTTCTCTTTAATTCCAGCGATTGAAGAGCATCAGCTAATTCCTTAACGTTTAACAGAACAGTGTCTCTGCAGGAATTATTGGGACTAGCTAGAAAAGCTAAGGCGGATCTTGCTGGGATTAATCCGTAGGCCATTATCCCAAAAAAAGCTCCACATGGCTTAGCTAAATCATCCAAAATTTCCTTTGTTCCTTCTTTGTAATTCATCTTAGCTTCGGAAACACGATCTCTACCAACATTGCCCATATTTTTAGCATACATCCTTTCAATACCGGGGGTTAATTCTTTAGCTTTGGCAATACTTTTTTGGTCTCCTTCTCTCCAAAGAAGATGAGCTCTGTGAGCACTGGCCAAAATTTGACGTTTACCGCCTAGGGAAGATAAGCGAGAAAAACCAGCATCCTGAAGAATGGCAGCTATTTCTCTTTCTAATTTTTGAACATCACTTCTAGTATACTTAAACTGTTCAATAGGAACTATACCTAATAATCTCTTTTTTACTAATTGGAACTCTGCAGCATATTTATTCTTAAACGCATCCCACACTTGAAATCTCTCTGCGCTATCCGAAAAGATTTCTAATAGAGGATCAATACAATGCCCTATGGCTTTTAAATCATCTTCTTCAAAGAATGCAGCATACTCTACTGAATCTACTCGATTAAACAATCCATCGTAACCTCTCAAGTCCATTGTTGGTCCCATTTGATATACACCTCTTTTATATTTAGTAACTATAAATAATATCGATAACTAATGTCCATCACTATATAATGGGTTCTATGCTTTTGGCTTAATAACTTTTCTAATTTTAAACATATACAATTGATTCATGCTTAGATTTAATAGACTAATCGCCATTAAATATTTATACTCCTGCTCATTTCTATTAGGATATGAAACCAGAAGAAAAATTTGCGTTGATTAAAGAAGTAGGTGAAGAAATTGTCGATGAGTCCGAGCTTCTTGAATTATTGAAAACTAAAGAACATCCCATCGCTTACGATGGCTTTGAACCTAGCGGGAAGGCACATATTGCTCAAGGATTATTAAGAGCTATTAATGTAAATAAGATGACCTCGGCAGGGATACGCTTTAAGATGTATGCCGCAGATTGGCATGCTTGGACTAATCTTAAATTTGGCGGTGATCTGGAAAAAATACAAGTTGCTGGTGATTATCTTATAGAAATATGGAAAGCCTGCGGTATGGATACTTCTAAGGTGGAGTTTATCCGCGCTACTGATGTTGTAAATAATCAGGAATACTGGAAGAAGGTCATGAAAATTGCCAGCATTACTACCGTCAGCAGAATCATGCGCTGTGGTCAAATCATGGGCAGAAAAGAAGGAGAAGTGCAGCAAGCTTCACAGATCTTTTATCCTTGCATGCAATGCGCAGATATCTTTGAATTTGATGTGGATATTACTCAGTTGGGGATGGATCAACGCAAAGTCAATATGCTGGCGCGGGAAGTAGCCCCAAAATTAGGTTATAAAAAACCGATCGTTGTTTCCCATCATATGCTGTTGGGTTTAGGCAAGCCACCAGAAACAGAAGCTACGGGTGTAGAAAGAGCAATAGAGTTGAAAATGTCGAAGTCTAAGCCGGATACGTGCATTTTTATGGATGATTCTGCTGAAGAAGTTATTCGTAAATTTAAAAAAGCTTATTGCCAAGAGAAGGAAGTAAAAGATAACCCTATCTTAGAGTATTGTAAGTATATCATCTTTGAGAAAGTAAAGGAATTTGAAATTGAGCGTCCGGAAAAGTTTGGCGGTAATGTAGTATTTAAATCCTATCAGGAATTAGAAGATGCTTTCATTGCTGGACAAGTGCATCCTGCCGACCTTAAGATGAGTACAGCAAAGTATATCAATCATCTTTTAGATCCTGTTAGGGAATATTTTGCTAAGAATCCTAGGGCTAAAAAGCTGAAGGAGCAAGTGGAAAGTTTTCAGAAACAATCTTAGTTAAGTTACTCCTGCTTTTAGCCATCAAAAAAGAGGAAAAAGTAAATATGGTATTTAAGTTTAAAAAGGATAAGTACAAAAATACACGAGGAGGGTATTCAAGATTACTTAACATATTTTGTAGAGTTTGCAACCAAAAAATTCTCACCTATCAAAAGGATGGCCCGGGGAATTTAAGGCGATTATATTTTGACAGGATTTTTCTTCCTAAGAAATTGATAAATCTAGAATCAAAATCTTTGAGTACAGTTTCGATATTAGAATGTCCTAAATGTAAGGAAGCAATTGGCACGCCATACATTTACAAAAAAGAAAATCGTAAAGCATTCAAAGTATATCAAGATGCAATAATTAAGGAAATTGAGAAGCTGCACAAATAAGAAAAATTTATAAAAAAATATTTTTCTTTAGTTTAAAAGTATTCGATACTTTATAAAAAATAAAAATAAATAGGAAAAAGAACAAAATTTTAAAAAGAGTACTTTTAAACTTATCACTTTCCTTCTAATACTACAAAGGTATAATTCTTGAAATACTTTTCAATGACTCTGCGGATATCAGCGATAGTTATTTTTTTAATATTACTGACAAAATGATTTAAGTCATGAGCGTCCTTAGCTTGCTCCCAAAAAAGCAATTGGTCGGCTTTCTTTTGAGAATCATCCAAATCGATCAAAAATTCTCCTTCAATCGCTTCAGCTGTTTCTTGTAGTTCCTTTTCGCTAATATTTTTCAGTTTCTCAATCTCTGCAAGTATTGACTCTCTTGCCAGCTGGACTTTTTTTCTATCAACACAGGCATAGGCAGCAAAATACCCATAACTAACTTCCGCTACGTGTTGTGATCCTACATCGTAGGCTAAGCCTTTTTTTGATCTAATCTCTGTGAATAGCCTACCGCTTTGTCCTCTTCCCAGTAGTGTGTTGATCATTTCTAAAGGGTACGCATCCTTATTATTCTTTGGAACAGTCTTAAAACCTAAGCAGAAATAGGTGCTGCTAATATTCTTCTTTTCTTTAGTAAATGTATTTTTATGTTCAAGAGGTTCTTTTACTGGAACAGTACTCTCCATTTTTTTCCTCTGGAGTGTAAAATATTTAGAGATTATCCCCTGACAATTTTTAACATCGCCGACAACAGATACAACCATATTGTTTGGCAAATAATATTTATTATAGAAAGCGGCTATCTTTTTGCTGTTCAACTGTAAAATATCTTTTCGTTCACCATACGTTGGATGCTGGCAGGGGTGTTTTTTAAAAAGATTTTTCTGCAACAAGATCCATTGGTAAAATCTCGGTTCATCTATGACCATATCGATCTCTTTAAGAATGATCTTTTTTTCCCGGTTGACATCATCTTCACGAAATAAGGGGTTTTGCAGTATATCTGCTAAAATTTCTACTGCTTTTTCAAAATGCTTGTTTAATACTCTGGCATAAAAACAAGTTCGTTCATTAGAAGTATAAGCATTGATGTCTCCTCCTATCTTTTCAATTTCCTGGGATACTTCTTGGTTGGAAGGCCTGTTCTTTGTTCCTTCAAACAAGAGATGTTCTAAGAAATGGGAGATGCCCCTTTCTGCCGGGGCTTCCTGATTGCTGCCGGTTTTAATCATCACCTCGATTACTACTGAGCGGCCTTTTTTTGGCTCGTAAATGATCGTTAACCCATTATTTAGGGTAAATTTGCGCATGATATACCTCTTTTTTGTGATTTAAGCTTATTTTTAAGGTTTATAATGTTTTTGGAGTTATTTTCTGGAGAAATACTATCCTTCTTTTTGGTTTGAGAATGATTTTTACCATAAAAACATTTAATAATTTCTTTGTTTTACCTTCTCTTTGTGAAATTAAAGGCGTTTCAGACATATCTAAAAAAAGAAGGGATCGGACTAGCACTACTTCTCTCTCCAGATAGTAATATTATTTATTTTACACAAGTAAACCCTACCGCTGCAGTATTAACGATAACGCCAAGCAACAGTAAACTTTACTTATCGCAGTTAGATAAACAGCCGTATATTCAGGCGATGGACATCGTTTCTTTAGATAAGGACTGGAGCAAGAAAATGTATGATCCTGCTATTAAAAAAGTTGGAATCGTAAAATCATCTTTAACGGTTGAGAATTATGAAAAACTACAGAAAACATTTCCTAAAGCACAATTTGTAGACGTGTCTCCTTGCTTGACAGAGCTTCGGCGTAGAAAAACGAAGAGGGAGATTAAAAATATACAAAAAGCATGTACAATCACTTCCCAAGCATTTTATTCTCTACTTCGAGAATTACCTTATCGCAGGTTAAAAACTGAGCAGGATGTTGCCATATTTTTAGAACAAAAAATGCGTGAACGGGGAGCAGAATTGGCTTTTCCTACCATCATTGGCAGTGGTATAAATTCTTCGGTGCCTCATCATGTGATATCTCATAAACCATTGCAGCATGGCTTTCTTCAGCTGGACTTTGGAGCGAAGTATAATCATTATTGTTCTGATATGTCTAGAGTCATTTATCTTGGGTGCCCTTCTACGAACGAAAAGAAGGATTATATTCGATTGTTAGGGGTGCAAGTAGAAGCTATAAAAAAAGTTAAAGAAAACTTATCACTACGAAACATTGATGCTCTATCTCGGAATCTGTTGGGTGATTGGTCTTCTTACTTTATCCATGGCCTGGGGCATGGAGTTGGGGTAGATATCCATGAATCCCCGAGGCTTTCCCCAGAATCAAAAGAAAAAGTTGAAAAAGGAATCATTTTTACCATAGAACCGGGGGTTTATTTTCCAGGCAAGTTTGGCTTAAGAATTGAAGATACTCTTCTATTTAATGGGAACATTAAAATTTTAACTACTGCCACAAAAAAATTAATGGCCGTTGATTGGAATTAATTTTTCTATTTCTCTATTTCCTGCTTTAGTAAAGTAAACCGCAAATCTTTTAAATCAGCCTATTTTCAACAAAATGTTTATAAATAAACGATTGGGGCTGTAGTGTAGCTTGGAGAAGGCAACCAATAAATCCACTGATTTTGAGGCTACTTTCGGGTAACTATCACTAATGGTTTGGGACCATTGAACCCCGGTTCGAAATGCAAGCAATCTATGCAAGTAGGGCGGGTATTCAGCCCACCTCGTAAAAAAGATTGTTGTAAGAAAGTCCGGGCAGCCCCACTTTATAATTCAAATTAATGATCAACAAATAAGCATAATAATAACATTTTAAATAAAGGTAAAAATATGGTTACAGTTAAACGATTTGGAGCAAGATACGGAAGAAGAACTAAAGCAAAGTTTGCCCAAGTAGAAATGTTACAGAGAGCTAAACATAAGTGCCCTCATTGTAATAAAACTGCAGTGAAACGTGTTGCTCTAGGAATCTGGCAATGCCAGACTTGCAGTAGAAAATTCACCGGCAGAGCTTATAGCCCTTAAATAAGGGATAATATCTTCATGCTTATTCAAATAGTCGTGAGGTAAAAAATGTATTATATCTGTTTTGACTGTGGAAAGAAAGTAGAAGACGAGTATGTTAAGACTAGAGTGAGATGCCCTTACTGTGGCGGAAAAGTCCTTTACAAGGACAGAAGGACAGTAAATAAAATTAAAGCAAGATAATCCGAGTCTATCTTTGCATATCTTTACCATGAGCTCAGCAAAAAATCAATTACAGCTTCTTCAACATAATATCCAGAACTTGCTGATGCAGAAACAACAAGTAGAGTCCAACCTATTAGAATTGGATTCTGCCCTTACCGAGCTGCAAACAGCGAATAACGCTTATAAAATAGTAGGAAGAATCATGGTTGCTGCTTCTAAAAATGATTTACAGAAAGATGTTCAAGAGAAGAAGGAAGTAGCCCAAGTACGATTAAATAGCTTGGAAAAACAAGAAGAACTATTAAAGAAAAAGTTTGAAGAAGCACAGAAAGAAGTGATGAAAGAGTTAAAGAAGAAGGAATAATTTTTCTGAAGAAATTACACCTCTAGAAAAGCAGAAAGCCTCGATCTTTAGATCGAGGTGAGAAACTTTCGGTAAATTTCTTATGAGTTACTCTTTTTTAAGGCAGAATTTTGATTTTAAGAACAGGCGATTAGGTACATATAGAATGTCTCCATGTTCTGTTTTTATCTCTGTTTCCAAATACCCTATACGTTCCACTGTTCCGTAAATCTCCTTAATATCTATTCTGCGGCCCTCTTTAAGATTTCCACGCTTTTCGATCAGCACCCATGCTATAAAGTTAGGGATTATATCTTTTAGCCCAACGAGGGAAGTTAGGATGATCAGCATCAGGAATGCACCTAATATTACATATAGTACTATTGATTCTATCCCTAATTGGTCCAAGAAGAGAATTACCGTTATAAAGTAGATGAGATAAGAAATGATATTAGCTATCCATCGCTCTACATTGTAATTGATATTCACCATGCTCATTATCTTATTTAGCTCTAATTCCTTTAGAAAACGCTGAATTATTTTTTTAGAAAGTATCCCTATACCAAAGCCGGCAAGTAGGATAATTATTCCTGAAATTATATCATAAAGATATCTTTGTATTTGTTCCAACATGAAGCTAAAATTAGTTACAGTGTATATAATAATTGCGAAAATGTTGGCGTTTTTTAAGCGTACGTATTTAGTTGGCCGTCAATATAGCTTAGCAAAATTGACTTCTTGGCCATCTGCCTAAATACGTACTTTTAAGCTGATAGAAAGTACTTTTCTCAGAAACTCTTAAAAACAATCTGTTCTAATCTTAGAATATGCCTGATTACTTACAACAAATAAAAGAATTAGAAGATGAACTAAAAAAAACAAAGTACAATAAGGCTACGCAGGGTCACATCGGTCTAGTAAAAGCTAAGATTGCCATGCTACGTGAAAAGCAGGAAACTCGCTCTCAAAAGAAAACTGGAAAGTCCGAGCATGGCTATACGGTACGTAAATCCGGAGATGCCACTGTTTTATTACTTGGGTTTCCTTCTACAGGGAAGTCTACAATTCTTAACAAATTAACTAACCAGCAGTCAGAAGTAGCGGCGTATGCGTTTACTACGTTGAGCGTCATACCAGGAATTTTAGAATATAAACAGGCAAAGATCCAGATATTAGATGTACCAGGAATAGTTGCGGGAGCTGCCTCCGGACGCGGGCGGGGTAAGGAAGTTTTGGCAGTCATCCGTAATGCTGATCTTATTCTGATTGTGGTAGATGTCCTTTATCCAGAACATTATAAGGCAATCCTAGATGAAATAAAGGAAGTAGGCATTCGCCCAAATAAAGTTAAGCCGGAAGTATACATTAAAAAGAGAGCTCATGGGGGGATTCAGATAGGCAAAACGGTCTCTTTAGATGTTGATGATGAAACACTAAAAAAAATCCTACGGGAATTTAAAATGACTAATGCTGATGTACTTATCCGCAGTAAGATAGATATGGATGATTTTATTGACTGCATCGAAGGCAATAAGAAATATATGCCAGCAATTATTTGCCTGAGCAAAGCTGATTTAGCAGGGAAGGAAGATCTCGATAGAGCAATAAAAATGCTTAATGCTGATATTGCTATCTCTGCAGAAACTGGATATAATATTGAAAAGCTAAAAGATACAATATTTCAAAAACTTCATTTTATCCGCGTTTTTTTGAAAGAGCCTAGAAAAGAAGCGGACTTACAGAAACCACTCATCGTTACGTTTGGTTCAACTATCGGAGATGTCTGCAATAAACTCCATCGGGATTTTTCAACCAAGTTTAAATTTTCTCGGGTATGGGGAACGTCAGCGAAATTTCCCGGGCAAAGGCTCATGTTAAATCATATCTTAAATGATGAAGACATTCTGGAAATACATTTGAGATAGGGGTTAGTGTTTGGAGGGATAGGCTAATTTTATCTCTTTATTCCGATGATCATTTCTCCATAAGCACTTAATTCTGCAGGCACGATTATTTTTTCTAATTGGAAATCTTTAAATCCAGAGTCGCTAATAATCAATCCATTTTTAGTTAGCTTATCAACTATTTTTTTCTCATAGGATGAATCTTGTTCTTTGATTATGCGAAATGCACGTTCAAAATAAAAATCAAAGGGGGGAAGTTCAGCAGTAAAAACATTTCCTTGTAAAAAGGTTAATTCTATCAGCAGGTCTTTCCAATAGAAAGAAATAGCTAGATCACCATTATCGGCAAAACTTAACCCAATATCGTCTAAAATTGTTTTAATGTGCTGAAGATTATCATCAATATCATTTAAAGTTAAGCTAATTTTATCAATTGTGGGGAATACTTTTTCAAGAAAAAATAAGGGAAAGAGAATATCCATGCCACAGGCAGGGTAAAACACTTTAGGAGATATAGACTTGGTTTTATAGAACGGATTTGTCTTTAGCGATCGTATGAAAGAGGGAGCTACCTTTTCCCAAAGCAATAATCTTCGCATATCTTCGATGAACAGATAATCCTCTACTTTTTCTTTTACCAAGGAATGTTCTTTTGTTAATCCTTTTGCTTTAATCTCCCGTTGTTCGTAAAAAACTAAGTTTCGCATAAGTCTTCCCCTAACTACCTATTTTCAATTAACTATTTTAGTTCGCCACTATATTTAAAAATTCTTTCAAATTTTTAATAGTATCTACTCTATGAGAAAATAACAGGTAGGGAAAGAGGTGTATATATGAAAATCACTACTAAAGTGGCCATGTGCTTATTACTATCGGTTTCCGTGCTCTTCATAGCAAGCTGTTCTGATAGTTCTACTGGAAGCGCTGTTGGAGATACTGCCGGGCTATTGAATGTCAAAGTTCAGGATGAAACTGGCAAGGACTTAGGGGATGCTGATGTTTTTATTAATGATGTTTACAAAGGGAAGACCAGTAAATATGGGGAAAATAAAGGAAGTAAATTAGTCATTCTTGAAGGAAATGATAATAAGCTTCAGGTAAAGAAACAAGGGTACTTCTCTTCTAAAAAAACATCATTAAGTACTTCTACCGGTGGTGAGCAACAGATTACCGTCGTATTAGAGAAAGAAGCAGTTACTTTGGTGGTATTAATCTTGGATGAAAATGGGCGGGAGGTAAAGGCGCTGAAGTATCTTTGCATGACAAAGAAAGGGGGATTATCATCAATTTGGAATCCACCTCTAATGATGGTTTAGTTAGCTTTGAAAAAATAAAAGACGGGGATTACTTATTAAAAGCTTCACTTGATGGGTACAGTGATAGAACCAGTGAAGAAATAGTGCAATTTTCTCAAACAGGGGCTAAGAAGAAAACTACATTAAGGCTGCAGAGATTACCACATTTAGAAATTAAAGTCATCGATGATCAAGGCTATAAAGTTCCAGGGGTGGAAGTTACTCTTTATGAACAAGAGGAGTTCAATACTCCCGGTGAACATCCTTTGTCTGTTGGTTATACTGATGTACAAGGCACGGTTGACTTTTTAGAGATGATTTCAAATAAAGAGTATATTATTGTAGTAAAAAAGAAGGGCTATAACGCAGATAGTTTTGAAAAGATTCTTACCACTAGTGATCAGTTTCAGCAGGTTGTGCTTCTGCCAGAATAATCTTTTAGAATATTTTTATATTATAAGAGAGGAAATTAATATTCGGATATCTAATGAGTAATTTCCTCTGGATATAGCGCCCGATAAACTACGCATATTTACTTCTGCCGCTATAATTTACCGATTTGAAACAAATATTTTATAAATTAACTTCTTTCTACTGAACTTAAGGACCCGTAGCCTAGCCTGGATAGGGCACCATACCTCTTTGTTAACTTGACAAAGAATGTGTAGGCCTTCTAAGCTGGGGGTCGGGGGTTCAAACACAGTTCTCCTAGAATTGGGAGGAGAGTGCGACATTCGCTATGCTCAGTCCCACAGAAAGAGAACGTTGAAAGTCCCCTCGGGTCCGCTTTTTTTAAATTTTATATTTCCCCTAAACGAAATAATTATATATCTAAGAATGTTCTTTAAGATATGCCAAATCCAAGGATAGTCGATTATCTACGAAAATATCAAGGACAATATAACATTAATCAGTTGCGTCAAGCATTACAACAGCAAGGTTATTCCAGTGCTGAAATAGAAGAAGGGATAATTGAAGCAAGACAGCCTGCTCCTTCTGTAAGTACTACAGATCCTAGTACATCGGCTAGTGGATTTGATAATCTTTTTGTGTTTGATCAGCAGACAAAGGAAACCATGCTTGCTAGTATTGTAGCTTTGGTCATTGCTGAAGTTATTATTTTCTTTGGTGACTATTTAGTTGGAAATAGAACTATATTAAGCTTGGTAACCACTATAATATATGCTCTTTTTGGCGGAGCTATTAGCGGGTGGGTACTCTCTAAGTTTTATCACCAATTGATGGGATTTGTTTCACAGAAAATGAAATTCTTGTTACCTTTTAGCAATACTTTTTTTAAGCTATTATTTCTTCCGGTGCTAATCGGTTCAGTTATAGGTTTAGTTATGGGATTATTAGCGGGAGGGGCAATTTTTGCTATTGGTGCGTCCTTTGGAGGAGTCGGTGGAGGAGTCTTAGGCGGGTTGCTTGGCGGATCACTAATCCTTTCGATGATTTGGTCGATAGTTGTGGAAATAGCTGCACGCTATTTCTATGCCAAATATATTACGTGGAAAGTAGGTAAATATTATCATGATTACAAAGACAGTGAAGACTTCTAATAAGGATTGTTTATATTTCTAATGGAATATTTTATATGTTCAGCCAATTTATTTGAAAAACATGAAATCTGATGTTTCTTTTCAAAATAAGAGAAGGCAGACTTTACGGGGGTATATCTTTGAGCCAAAGGAGTATGATACTGCTGTCATTTTTCTGCATGGCTTTCCTTCCAGCTGTGAAGGATTTACTGCTTCAAGAATTGCTCCGGAACTAGAGCGAAAAGGATATCTTACACTTATATTTAGCTTTTCTCATAGCCCGCCTTCCGATGGACAATTTGAAGATAAATTAATGAGTAAAGAAGTAGAAGATATTCAATCAGCAATTGATTTTTTGTATCAGAACTATACTTTTAAGGCATTGGTATTAATTGGACATTCCACAGGAGCTATCGATGCTTCTTTATATGCGCATAGGGATAAAAGAATAGGCAAACTTATTTTAATGGGGGCTGAATCGGATACGAAGCATTCGGTATGCTATGATTTTACTGATGTTCAAGTAAGGGATTTTTGGCTTAAAGGATATACTACGTACAAGCATCCTGAACATTGGTATCACCGTAAGAAGTTAAAAAAAGCATTTTATGATGAATTCTTTACTTTAGATATACCTAAAGCAATTAAGAAGTTTAAGAAGCCTCTGCTTATTGTACATGGGGAAAAGGATGAAGCTATTCCTTTATCTGATCCTGAAGAACTATTTAGAACGGCTAACACACCTAAAAAATTAGTAATCATACGCGGAGCTGATCATCGTTTTACTGCTCCCAAATACTTTAAAAAATTATTATTTGTGATAGATACCTTTATTAGAAAGGGTTAATTATTATTTTCTCGACAGCATAATCGGACTAATAAGGTCTTCTAAGCTCAATTTACTTATCAGTATGCGGTGTTAACATAATGCATACTAAACAAGAAAATTATATAAATAATCGTGAATCCAGCCTTCTTTAAGCGCCCGTCGCCAAGCGGCTAAGGCCATCGCCTGCAGAGCGATTATTCGAGGGTTCGAGTCCCTCCGGGCGCTTTTTTTCTTTTAAAAAGTCCAGGAAAAGCATAAAAACAAGCAGAATATATCTTTTGTTATGAAAAAAGCTTTAGCATCTTTAGAATTAGCAGCAATTGTTCATGAATTACAGATCTTAGTGAAAGGTAAAATTTCTCAAATATACCACACTGAAGAGCAATTTTTATTTCAGTTGCATGCAATGGGAAAAGGAAAACAGCTTTTGCGCATTATCCCCGGAAAGCTTCTTAACCTCACTTCTCGAAAAGAAACATCGTTGAGGCCGTCGGGGTTATGCATGCTGTTACGGAAATATCTTGATCAGGCTTTTATTCGCAATGTACATCAAAGAGATTCTGAAAGAATAGTTGTTTTTGAACTCGAAAAAGCAGAAAAATATTTTTTGATAGTCGAACTATTCTCTAAAGGAAATGTAGTTTTAACTGATGAACAGCTGGTTGTTTTAGCAGCTCTTGATCAGCGTGTCTGGAAGGACCGCACTATTAAGGTTGGCGAGAAATATCATTTTTTGTAATAAGGGACGAATTGGAAGAAGATATAAAAAAAAGAGCTATATACGTGTATTAAAAAAAGTGTAAAGCGTAATGTAGCTACGGCTTTAGCTACAGAAATTAACTTAGGCGGACTTTATGCAGAAGAGTTATGCAAAAGGGGAAATGTTGATAAAGATAAGTCTCCTATAGATATAACTACCTCGGAAGTAAAGAGTATTTGGAAAGAACTGAGAAAGATGCTGGTACAGATACAAGAATCTAATGGTTTTATTTATCTAGATGAAGTTACTCCTTTTGCCTTATTAGGAAGGGAGGCAATTAAACAATATCATTCTTATAATGAAGCGATCGATACCATTAATCCATTGAGCAAACCATCTCCTTATGAAAAAAAGATTGCTACTGCGGTAAAACTTATTTCTGAACAAGAAGAATCTATTCAGAACTTGCAGGAAAAAATGGAATTAAATAAGAAGAAGGGGGAAATTATCTACGAAAAATATACTTCCCTGCAAAGGCTGTTAGATATTGTCAAAGAATTAAAGCATAAGAATACCTGGGGAGAAATAGAACAGGAACTAAAAAAGGAGAAAAAAATAAAAGGAATAGACCTGAAAGGAAAAAAGGTTACTATTGATCTCTAAGATGACTATTGATCTATAAGACCATAATCTTAATAATATAGGTATTTCTAATAAATTATTAAGGGGGATATGTGCTGTTGGTAACTGATTAATACCATGATGGTTAATACCATGAATACATTGAACAATATTAAACCGGTAGATTTTCTGATTATAGGAGCAGGGGTGATAGGATTAACTATCGCTCGGTGTTTAATACGTGAGAATAGCAATTACAATATCATCATTATTGAAAAAGAAGAGGATGTTGCGAAGCATGCTAGTGGCAGAAATAGCGGGGTATTGCATGCTGGTTTTTATTATACTGCAGACAGCCTTAAAGCAAAATTTACTGCTGAAGGTAATAAGGCTATGCGGGAGTTTTGCAAAGAAAAAGGAATCACCGTTAATGAATGTGGGAAGCTGGTGGTCGCTAAGACTGAAGAGGAATTGCAAACGCTATATGAATTAGAACGGCGAGGATTAAGAAATGGGGTCAAAGTACAGTTGATTGATGACCTAGAAGCAAAAAGATTAGAGCCTGAAGTTAAAACTTACCGCAAAGCATTATTTTCTCCTACAACGGCTTCTGTGAATCCTATCGAGGTTTGTAATAGTTTAAAAGAAGAGGTACTTCAAGGAGGCGTCAATATTTACTTTAATTGTGAATTTATTTCTCGGATAGGGAAAGATCAGATTAAAACATCTCTGGGGGAATATACGGCAAATTATATTATTAATGCTGCCGGGTTATATGCTGATAAAATTGCTCAGCAGTTTGGTTTCGGAAAGGACTATGTAATTCTACCATTTAAAGGAATCTATTTAGAATATGACGGTAAAGATATCCATAAGAATATTTATCCAGTTCCTCTATTAAAAAATCCTTTCTTAGGTGTTCATTTTACTAAGACGGCAGATGGTCGGACTAAAATAGGCCCAACAGCTATTCCAGCCTTTTGGCGGGAAAATTATTCTTGGAGAAACTTTAAATTTAAAGAATTTTTAACTATTTTTTACTATGAATCAATTCTCTTTTTTACCAATAAGTTTGGATTTAGAGATTTAGCAATAGAAGAGATAAAGAAATACCGGAAGAAAAACCTTATCCAATCTTCCCAGCACTTAGCAGATGGCGTTTGTGTAGAGAAAAGTAAACATTTTACTAAACCGGGAATTCGCGCTCAACTGTTGCATAAAAAAAACCTAACTCTTGTGCAAGATTTTATTGTTGAAGGAGATGAGCATTCTATCCATATCCTTAATGCCGTTTCTCCGGCATTTACCTGTTCTATCCCTTTTTCTAAATACCTTGTTGAAATGATAAAAGAAAAGAAACAGGGGATAGCTAAGAGATGATATCTTACTAATCTCTTTGCTATTTCTTCTTAAAACCTTCTAACGCTTTTATGATCTCTAAAGGGACAGCAAACACCACCGTATTACTTTGATCAGAAGAAATTTCATTTATGCTCTGCAGTGTTCTTAAGTGCAATGCTCCCGGAACTTTAGAAAGTATCTCCGCTGCTTTAGACATATTTTTGGCAGCAACAAATTCACCTTCAGCTTTAATGATTACGGCGCGTTTTTCTCGCTCAGATTCAGCTTCTGCTGCCATAACTCTCTTCATGTCTTGAGGCAATTCAATATGCTTTAATTCTACTGCTTCAATCTTTATCCCCCAATGATCGGTAGCTTTTCCTACAATCTCCTGGATACGATGGGATAACTGTTCTCGTTGATTTAAGAGCTGGTCTAGCGTAACTTCTCCAACTACATCCCGCATAGTTGTCTGGGAAAGCTGGGAAACAGCGTAAAAGAAATTCTCTACTTCTAGGATGGATTTCGTTGCATCAGCAACTTTAAAATAAAGAACGGCATTAACATTTACTGAAACATTATCTTTAGTGATACATTCCTGATCAGGAACGTCAACTACTTTCACTCGTAGATCCACTTTTTCAAAGGTTTGGAGCAAGGGAATAATCATTCTTAATCCTGGCTGCATCAATCCGGAGTATTTTCCTAAAGTAAACTTTACTCCGCGTTCGTACTGTTTAATCACCTTTAAGCTTAAAATTAAAATACCTAATACGGTTAATACCAAATAAAAGAGTAATCCATAACTTGGAAAATTTATCATATTTTTTTCCTCCGGTTTTTTTAAACAATAAAAATAAGGAGAAAGGTATATATTTATTATTGTTCTCAAAGAAACACTTCATAAAAAGATTTAGCCTACTATGATCAAAAATACCTTTGTTTTTCTAGAACGAATCAGTACTAAGAAAGAAGAGAGTATCTGGAAGCAAGGTATTAAGGATTGGAATGATTTTCTCCATGCAAAGAAAGTAAAAGGTATTTCACCAAAAATTAAGCTATATTATGACCGTAGGATAAGAGAAGCCCAGCACGCTCTTTTGGAGAACAATTCTTCCTATTTTTTAGGGAAGCTTCCTTCTGTTGAAATGTGGAGATTATATCATTACTTTCGAGAAGAGGCGGGATTCTTAGATATAGAGGTTGATAGTTATGGTAAAATAGTGTTAGTTGGGATCTCTAATTATTATGATTCTCATTTTTTTGTCAGGGGCGCTAATTTAGATAATAACCTGATAACTAAGGAATTGTCAAAATACAAAATGATCATCACTTTCAATGGCTCTTCATTTGATTTACCAAAATTAAGGAAGCAGTTAGGGGTAGACGTAATAATACCGCATCTAGATCTTAAACCGTTATGTGTAAATCTTGGGCTTAAAGGAGGCTTAAAACAGGTGGAAAAAGAACTCCACCTAAACAGGCCAAAGCACTTATATGGGAATCCGGTAGATTTATGGAAAGCATTTCATGCGTCTGGTGATAGAGACTATTTAGCGTTATTGATAGAATACAATAAAGAAGATATTGAGAATCTGAAAGGTGTTGTGGAATGGTGTTATAGGGACCGTAGTGGAAAAGTATATAAACAATTAAATTACTACTCTGATCCATGCTCATAAAAAAAGTAGCACTGGTGTTTGTTTTAGTATCTTTAGGGCTGTTTATACTGGGCTGTTCTGAACCATCGTTACCGGAACCTCCTTCCCTTCCTGAAAAGCAGATTGAAGAAAATCAAGAGAGTAACACTCTAAGCATGGATGATATTCCTTCTCCTCCGCCATTGCCAGGGTGAACATTATGGGAAAAAAACAATTATTGATTCATTTACTTTTAATTGTTCTAATAGTCTCTCTTGCTTCTGCAGTTGGAGAAATAACTTCGGCAAAATTTTACGAAGGTTGGAATCTGGTGTATGGTTTCCATTCCCCTGAGCAATTGATCTCTAGTTCAGATTATGATCTAATAGGAAGTAATATCAAAGCAGTCTATGCGTTTATTCCTACTACTCAAGAATACGCCAGAACTTACCCTAATCCAGAAGTTGATAAACTTGCCGTCATAGATGATGATGTGTTACTTAATACTGCCTTTTGGGTATATTCAGAAAAGAGAGCCGGAGGAATGCTGGGTGGGGAGAGAAATCTTGCTCAATATCAATTAGAAACTGGAATAATACCACTTTCCCGCCGTCAATTATATCGAGGGTGGAATTTTGTTGGTATCACTGATGAATTAATAGGCACTCCTTTAAATAACCTTCAAGGAGATTGTACGTGGACAGATGTTTATACCTACAGTCGAGAGGGTAGTGAAATGAAATGGTTAGATCTGCTCCATAATCCTAATTTTATGGATGAAGAAGAGCTTCCCACCGCGGTTAAAAATGGCGGGTTGTTAATCAGAGTTGTAAATAATTGTAGAATGGGAGAAGCTGTTTTTGCAGTTCCGCCTACATTGCCTAGATGACTAAAATTTAATAACTCTCTTTTTTAGAATACTTTAGAATACTTCAGTTCAAGAGATATATCATAAAATGGTTAATATCATTACTCCTTGGGAAGTGAAAGGGAAAATAGATTATGGACGCTTAATCACTGATTTTGGGCTGCAATCATTGGATAATCTTCCAAACATTTTTCAAAAACAGGTGCTGTTTCGTAGAGGTCTTATTTTTGCCCACCGTGATTTTGGGCAGATTATACAAGCAGTTGAACAAAAAAAGCCTTTTGCTATGATGACTGGCTTGATGCCTTCCGGTAAATTTCATCTTGGGCATAAGATGGTGGCAGACCAAATTATCTTTTACCAGCATTTAGGCGCAAAAATCTATCTAGCAGTTGCTGACATAGAAGCATATAATACCAGAAACTCTAACCTTAGCGAATTGCGGAACTTGGCCATTACCGAATACCTAACTAATTACATCGCACTTGGATTAGACATAAAGAAATGTGATTTCTATTTTCAGTCTCAACGATCTTCTGAGGGTAAAAAATCAAATGCCTATTATAGTTTAGCCGGTTTCTTGTCCCGACATGCGACGTTTAATGAGTTTAAGGCGGTGTATGGAGAAATAACTCCTGGGAAAATGTCGTCTTCCTTATTACAGGCAGCGGATATGCTGCATGCGCAACTGCCTGAATTTTCTGGAGCGGTTCCCGTAGTAATACCAGTAGGAGCAGACCAAGACCCCCACCTTCGAATTGCTCGAGATTTAGCCAAAAGAATTAAACTGTTTACATTTCAACCGTTAAGCTCAACGTACCATAAATTTATGCCGGGATTAAAGGGGGATAAAATGTCTTCTTCAGATCCAACTTCTTACATAGCTTTGACAGATACCTCAGAAGAGGCAGCTATGAAAATTAAAAAATATGCCTTTTCAGGGGGGCAGGCAACTCTGGAAGAGCATCGCAAAAAAGGAGGAAATCCGGAAATAGATGTGGCATTTCAGATGTTAAAATATGGATTAGAACCGGATGACCGTACCCTGGCAACGATAGAACAAGATTACTGCTCTGGCAAATTACTTAGCGGAGAGCTAAAGCAAATAGCTATCAATAAAGTAGTTTCTTTCCTGAAAGACCATCAGAAAAAACGGAAGGAAGCAGAAAAAATTGTAAAATCTTTGAAATATTTTTAGTTGGCACTCGTGATTAATTATATTTTATCGTATCGTGTTAAACATGCTAAACATATTGCCCATCATTGAACCCATAATGGTAACAAAAAAGATCAAAAATAAGAAGTAAATCGCTGATAAAACAATACCAATGATACTAGTAATAAATCCACTCGTAGAAATACTGTTTGGAAATATTCTCTTCTGTTGTGTATAGAATATAATTCCTAAAATTCCGGCAATCAATCCTATTAAAGGAACCCAAGATAAAACAATACTTACTATCCCTAACACTAAACTGGCAATACCATAACTATTGGAGGAATGCGTATTATTATTTAAATCATTTTTATTAGAATACTTCATCTTACTTTGTTTTTTACCTGGTTTTGCCTTCATCATTGAAAAGATATCGTTCTCATTTATATAATTAATTCCAAACCTTTAAAAACCTCCATTACTTTCTAGAAAGAAAGAGGTGATAGTTCAATGAAAGCAACAAGTAAGAACCATTCTCATTTCAAGAAAAGCCTGCGTTGGCATGCCGTTCCATTAAAAAGTAGTTTTATGGTGTCGGCTATGTTAGGTTTTTTTATCTCATTATATTATGTTTATGATCAAAGTCCAACTTACGGGTTTACGTTTATGGTTATCTTTTTAGCTATGTTTATCGCTTCCTTGATTAGCATGACTAAAGCTCCTACTATGATGAAATAAAAGTTTTTTTGAGTTGAAGATCGATCATTAAATAAAGCAAAAAAGAGGGATAGCAATGGCGGAAAAAATATCTTGGAGATTTCCTAAAAATAATTTTATATTTAGAATCGAAGCAGCATTTGTAGCTTTTTTAGCTCTAGTAATATTTGTGGGAACATTATTTTACTACGACTATCAGTTAGTTTACCCGATAGCGTTTACTTTTGCATTTTTAGTATTATATGTGCTTTCGGCAGCGATAATCAATTTTGTAAGGGGAGCAGAAGAGCATTATCTAGGGCATAAGACACACTTAGAGATTACTAAAAAGAGAAAACATTTTGTAGAAAAATTAAAGATCCCTTGGAAAGATGTACACAGGCATAAGCTAGATAAGTTCTTTTTTGGCGGTTACCTCTTGATGAAGGATAAAAAAAGGCATCCTCTTTACTTTAACACTAGGAAAGAAGTAGAGAGGTTTGAAGGGTTTATTGAGAAATTTCTGAAAAAGAAATAATTTATTTTTATGATATTTTAACAGCTCACTAGTCTATTTAACACCTACCTCTTTCCATCAAATTTTTCTTTAGCTTTGCTTTCTTTCCAAAAGATCTCGTGGGATGCTCTCTTTTCAAATAGAGCTACTGCAACCCTAGAAACGACATCTTCTGTATTCATGGCTTGGCGGATAGCTAATGCTTTTGCTTCCTGCAGGCATTCTTGCATTATCACAATATTAGCCCTACGGCACTGTTCTTCTACTTCTTTTTCTTCTTCTACGGTTAAATAGATTTCTTCCCATTGGGGATAGTTGCTGCCAGGAACAGTTTTAGGAAATGTTTTGCTGAAGACCATATTTATCTTAGTAAAAGAGTTTTCTTTAAAAATATTTATATTAGGTAGTGTGTTATTATTCAAAAATGGATGATAATTTTCGAGAAATTAGTGTAGAAGAGGCGAAGAAGCTGGACAGGAAGAAGTATGTATTTATTGATGTACGCACGTTAGAAGAGTGGGAAGAGGAGCATTTGGATAATACTTTGCATATCAATATCGCTTGTGATGATTTTTTAGAAAAAATTCAGGAACTAGATAAAACTAAGCATTATGTCATCTTCTGCCATAGCGGTCATCGCAGCCAAAGGGCGATGGAACTAATGAAAGATTTAGGATTTAAAATGGTTTGGAGTATCAGAGGATTGCTGTTTGGCAGATAGATTTATATTCATTCGTTTCTAAGAGTAGATTATGCCTAATTTTTGGAGAGTTGTTAATAATGTCTTGGAAAAGTCAGAACTCGTGATTGAAGTACTTGATGCTCGTATGGTCGAAGAGAGCAGGAATACGGAAATTGAACAAAAAATACACCGGAGAGGAAAGAAGCTTCTGTACGTTATTAACAAAAGCGATCTTGTTGATTTAGAGACTTTAAAAAAATTGAAATCTGAGTTACAACCTTCTGTTTTTATCTCTAGTCTACAGAAATTAGGAACCACCATTCTCAAAAAGAAGATTTTGGAGATCAGTCACGGGAAAATGATCTTGGTAGGAATTGTCGGGTATCCTAATGTAGGAAAATCTTCTTTGATCAATGCGTTAGCAGGTAGAAAGGCAGCGTTGACTTCTGCCGAAAGCGGCTTTACCAAAGGGGTACAGAAGATAAGAATACATCCCAAAATTATACTGTTGGACACTCCCGGAGTATTTCCAAAGGGAGAAAAAGATATCCAAAAGCATAATCTTCTTGGCGCAGTTGACTACGGAAAAATACGCAATCCGGAACTGGCTGCCCTAGAACTGGTTACCGAGAAAAAAGAACTAATCCAGCGTTATTATAAGCTTAAAGCTGATGACCCAGAAGAGATTTTGGAAGAATTAGCTAAACACTTTCGATTGTTGCTGCCGGGAGGAAAGTTAAACATCGAAGCTGCAGCCAGAAGAGTATTAAGGAACTGGCAGAAAGGGGAGATGAAATAAATTAATTATGGACAATTTAATTTTAATTAGTTCTATTTTAGGGATTCATATTCTTGCTTGGCTTACTCCTGGTCCACTTTTTGTATTAATTATCAGAAACTCATTGATATACCCCCAAAAATATGGCATGTGGACAGCTTTTGGAATCATGGTGGGCAACCTAATCCATATTGCTTTTGCAGTTACGGGAATTTCCCTTATTATTTCGATATATCCATTAGTTTTTACAGCTATTCAATTTCTAGGCATCGGTTACATAGTGTATCTTGGTATTAACACATTCTTTATGAAAATAGATACAGAAAATGCAAACAGGTCATTTCATGTGTCTAAGGACATTTCACCCTTACATGCTGTAAGAATGGGATTTCTAACTAATATCTTTAGTCCAAAGGCATCGCTATTTTTTACAAGCATATTTGCACTCATCATTTCATCTGGCGCTCCAATGTGGGTAGTAATTTTTCTTTGGATTGCAATGCCTTTAAATTCGTTTATCATAGCTCTGATACTCTCGATATTTTTTACGCAGCAAAAAGTTAAGAAAGTTTACTTAAAGTACCAATACCTTTTTAATAAGTTATTAGGTATTGCATTGCTTATTTTGGCATTAATGATCTCATTGCAAAAATAGGTCATCTATTTCTACTTCTCTTTAAACTCTTCTTCAAACAAGCTGACTAATTTATCTGCAGTCTTGTCACCGATGCCTTCTAAAGCAGTCAATTCTTCTCGAGAAGCGTTAACTAGCTTTTTGATAGAACAGAAATAATTAAGTAGGTTACGCGCAGTTAAAACCCCGATTCCCGGCAAAGCAGATACTAAAAATTCCTGTTGCTCTTTCATACTTCTTGGCTTTCCGGAATGATATGAGAAATCCCTTCCAGTATCCTGTTCACGTTTAGCCATCACCGCCAGTAATGCAGCAGTATCTTTTGGATTTTTAGTATACAACACGGGGACGTGAAAATCTAAAACTATGGCTGCCAGCATTCCTCGAATAGCGTTAGCGTGCACTTTTCTGACTGAATAGATATCTTCTTCTCCTTCAATAATAACAACTGCTTTTTCAAAATTTTTCTTCAACTCCTTTACTTGCTGTAACAACCTTCCGTCAACAATAGAGGCTACAAAATCCGGTACGGCTTTTAACTCTACAGCTACTTTTCCTGAAAGTAGGTAGTCGGCAGATTCTAATTGAGCAGTATTGACAGAAATCCCTAACTCTATTAGCTCTTTGACTATTCGGTTGTTTTTTTCACGATGGTCAGCCAATACTGACGTCATAGGACTATTTGACTGTTGATCATTGCTCATAAATTGGCTTAAAGAGGTGTCGTTTCTTTCTTTAGCAATACTCTCATTTGAGCTATAAAATTCCTTCTTTAAACTTTCAAGGTTGCGGTACATCCTTTTCTCCTTATGATGGGCGCTCCACCTATATGCTTCATCCCTAGTACCGGCAGTGACTAACACAGTAACTTCTCCTTTTTCTAATCTTCCTGTTCGCCCCCTTCTTTGGATGGAACGGATTGCCGAAGGTATCGGCTCATAAAAAATAACTTTATCAACTTTAGGAATGTCCAATCCTTCTTCTGCAACAGAAGTAGCGATCAATACGGAGAACTCTCCTGCCCTAAATTGGTCAAGAATTTCTTTCTGCTGCTTTTGCGAGAAGCCAACACCATTTTTTTTTGCCTGTCCTACAAAAATATGTCCTTTAAGATCTAATTCCTGTACAGCTTTAACAATCTCTTCTGCAGTACTTCTAAACTGAGTAAAAATGATTACTTTTGAAAGGGGATTTTCAGTGGTTTCTTCTATTAAAATTTCCTTGGGAGGGGTTATTTTTGGCGAAGGGATATTATTTTGCACTGTTTCTTCTACTAATACTAATGCTGCTTTGAATGGTTCATCCTGCACTACATTTTTAACCGCTTTAACTTTGCTGGTTAATGATTCTTGCTGCAATTTGTTTAAGTAGGTCTGAAGTTGTTTTGGCCCTTGAGTTTCTAGCAATTCTAAGGCATGCTCTACCTTTAATGCTTCAGCAATGAGCGATATCGAACGCAATAGCTCAAACTCTCGTTCACCTTGAGAAATCCTTTTTTGTAATTCTCCTTGGATACCCAGCAATTCTCCTTTATTTACGGTTATGCTAGTACAGTAACCATATTTTTGTACCTCTTCTAATTTTGATTTTCGACAATTCTGTAACACTTTCTGTACTGCTTGAAATACTTCGGGAAAAATACTCTTTTCCCATTTAACTGTTAATGGCTGTACATATGGCTGTACATCTGGATCTTTATCTGTTTTAACTTCAACTTTCTCAATCTTAAGGTTAGTACAAATCTCTTTTATTTTTTCCATATCGCTTCCGGGAGAGGCAGTTAAGGCTAGAATTCTAGAATAAGGAGCATTCTTTTCATACTGCTGCGCCAGCCAGACATAAGCATACTCCCCAGTAGCATGATGTGCTTCATCGAATATCAATAAGGATACTTCTTCTAGCTTTACTCTTCGGTTAATACAGTCATTTTCAATGGTCTGAGGAGTGGAAATGATTACTTGCGCTTCTTTCCAAAACTGGGCACGTTTTTCCGGGGAAACGCTGCCAGTGAAAACAACAATCTTTTCTGCTGGAATATCTAAATGCTTACGAAAAGTATCGGCATGCTGGTCGCATAAGGGTTTTGTAGGAGAAAGCAGTAGTATTTTTGAATGTGGATATAAGGATAATCTCTGCGCAGAAAGCATTAAAGAAATGCCGGTTTTGCCTAAGCCAGTAGGGAGCACTACTAACGTATTCTTTTGCGCAGCTGTTCCTAAGATAGTCTGCTGGTACAGTCTTGGGGAAAAGTCACGGATCATAATTATTATTTATACTAAAATTCACAATAAACCAAATATTCAATCGCAAATTTTATACAAAGAATATGATATCGATCATATTCTTGTACAAAAATGAAGTTTTCATCTTCATTTTTTGTATATATAAAATACCATTTATCTATTAGGAATCTATGGTATTTTAGTATATTTGCTTGATTTTTAAGTTCTTTTGTCTAGTTTACCCAATACGCTGAATGCTTCTTTCTCAAACTTAGAGAAAGCAAACCATTTCTTTCCTAAATCCTTCAGCGATGCTCCAAAATGATATACTTCTTGATTATCAATTATAAGAAATCTGTCATGTGATTGATTGAATTCTTTTAGTTCGATAGAAGGATACTGTGAATTATATTTAGCCAAATCCAGTAATAACTGCTTAGATATTTCTCTAGGGATAAGATGTCTTTGAATAGCATCAGTATGGATGCGATAATTAATTCTGGCAAGGCTTCTTTTAATATCCCAATCTAAAGATTTTCTTTCATTTTCTTCAGCTTTTAATCGTTGAAATTCTTTAATTAGATATATTTTAAATTCGGCACTTATCCACATCCCAAATTCAAAAGCTATATCTTTATGGGCATAAGTGCCACCATAGCGTCCAGCAGCAGCTTTTATCCCTAAAGCATTTGTTTTCTCAACCCATTCCTTAACGCTTATTTTATAATTATTTAATCCGACCTTATTTCTTATTAAGGCATATTCGCCATAATTAAAATTAGGATTATTTATTCTTTCCCAGATACCTAAAAATTCTACCGTATTTCTATTTCTAAGCCAGTCCGAGATAAAAAAATCGCCATCTTTAGCTTTTAGCATGTCAGTGATAGAGATATAATCTTCATCATTATGTTTCAATAATGTTATTTCTGTTCCCAAAACTTTCATTGTGTTACCCATTTTCTTTTTAAGAGAAGTAGATAGTATATAAGCTCTAGCCGGACTTGTCCAGTGCGGGAGTGGGTTATTAAAGAATAGAAGTAAGTTATCCAAATGTGATAGTGCTAATTTTTAGCTTTTGCAGCCTATAACCACAATATTTTTAACACTGAGGTTATAGAGTGTTAAGTTGAATTATTACTCGGAGGCACTAGGAAATTCTAAGGGGGACACTCTCTGGATAGTGCTACGCACTTGATACTAAACCTAAAAACAAATCGGGGGCAATGAACTACGTCAAAAAACTAACTAAAAACTCATCAGGAATTTCTTCTAAAGACGAAACTCGATAATGCGCTTGTGAAATGTCTTGCTTACCATTTCCCTGCACACCAATAACATAAGCTCCTGCTTTTTTTCCTGCTAATATTCCTGAAAATGAATCTTCAAAAACCAAACAATTTACAATAGGTACATTTAATCTTCTTGCTGCTTCCAAATAACCATCTGGAGCTGGTTTTCCTGTAATATCAAGATCGCAACCAATAATTTCAGCAAACAACTCTCTTACATATAAACTATCTAAGATTATCCCAACTTGATACAACGTGCTTCCAGATACAGCGGCAATTTTATATCCTAATTGATGACATCTTCTTACAACATCTTTTGCTCCAGGAAGTTCAGGAACATTGGGCAATTCTTTTTCATATATTAAAAAATGATCTTTTACCAATCCTTCAACATCTAAATTATGT
>CAZNUS010000017.1:0-35694 GCA_964576385.1 uncultured Methanosarcinales archaeon
AGATAAGGTGCATTATGAGTCCCATACTCCCCTTTTTTAAAGTAATGGTTTCCATAAACAGCAAAATAATCAGCCGATGAAAACTGGCCATACGACAAAAGAGTACTCGGTAAAAGCACTAAGTATCCTTCCGGTGAGACAATTGTTCTCTTTGCTTCTTTTTTTGATAGTAGTACAGCATCATACTTTTCACCTTGCCGTAGTTCATTGCCAATGATGACCTCTCCTTTCCCTATTTTTTTCTGCATTGCTAATGCAAGATCAGCAATTCTTAAGACAGGTGACTCGATAAGAAATGTTTCACCCCCTATTGCTTTTTCAATAGCATAGTGAACCATTCCAACCACTTCTTTCTGCGTTACTACTAAACGAATCATCTTTTCATTGAGCACTTGCACCGGCTCTCCTTTGTGAAGTTTATCAGAAAATACTTCTACGACACTGCCCCTGCTCCCTAAAACATTACTATAGCGCAGGTTTACAAAAATAGTCTTTGCATTATTTCTTTTTGCTTCAGTATTTCCCTTTAAAAATAATTTTTCTGATGCTGCCTTGGTTTTGCCATAAACACCAGCGGGATACACTGCTTTGTCTGCACTGAGGTTAATGCAAACAGAAGCATTGTTTGCTAGAGCTGCCTTGACAATGTTACGGCTTCCTAAAACATTAGTTTTATAGGCTTCTGTTGGATTCTGCTCACAGATATCCACATGCTTCATCGCTGCTGCATGAATAATGATATCTGCTCCGTTAGTACACTCTTTTAGCCTAGAAAAATCACGTACATCTCCAATGACAAATGAAACTTTCTGAGAGTCGTATTTAGGCCTCATCATTGCTTGTTTATACTCATCTCGGCTATAAATTATTATTTTTTTTGCTGCTTCTGCTAAAAAATGAGGTATTGCTTCTGCTGCAAAACTTCCCGTACCTCCAGTAATAAACACAACTTTATCTTTTAAAGCCATTGGTTATGAATAATCCTACTTTTAACTTCGCTTCTTACATAATATTCACTTCTTAAATTATTCACTATTACGATATTTTTGATCTTTGGGGTTGACTAATTTTCCACTAGTTATCGCTTCTTGAATCTCTAAGAGCGACTGCTTTACTGTTTTTTCCGGTACAAAACCTAAAGCATCTTTTATTTTTGTAAAGCATACTTTATAATCCCGGCGATCTTTCAACCCATCCTTGCTTTCAGTATCCTTTAATTCTATAGTTGTGTCAGGATTTATTTCCTTAATTAAGTGAGCAACATCTTTTATTTGATAATTTTCAGAGCTGCCGCCAACATTAAACACTTGACCACCGACTTTATTTAAAGGAGCTTCTAATGTTTTAATAAACGCTGTAGCAGCATCATCAACGTGGAGAAAAGGCCTCCATTGATCGCCATTAAAAAGAGTTATCTTCTTGTCAATCATGCTATTCATGGCAAATGTGTTCACCACGAGATCAAACCTCATCCGAGGGGAAAGGCCATGCAATGTAGATAAACGAAGAACAGTCGGCAGAAAATTTTCATCTGTTAAGGTAAGTATACCTTTTTCAGACTCAATTTTAGATCGAGCATAAAGTGAAACAGGATTCAGCGGAGCAAGCTCATCAAGCTCGTAATTCCCCATCCCATAAACACTGCAAGTAGAAGCAAAGATAAAACGGTTAATCTGCTGATATTTGCAAGCTTGAGCCAGAGTCATCGTAGCTAAATAATTTGTTTCAATAGTATTTGTAGGTAAATGCTGGCCAGCAGGATCACCTACAATTGCAGCAAGATGGATAACTGCATCAACGTTAGAGAGTGCTTTTGTAATGGTTCCGATATTTCTCACATCGCCATGGATGAATTCAAATCCCGGCTTGTCTCTTAGGCAGAGGATTGGTTCTTCTCCAAAAAGTAAAGTATCAAGAACACGAACATTATACTTTTTTGCAAGAAGCTTACGGCAGATAACTGATCCGAGATATCCAGCACCACCCACTACTAAAACTGTCCTTATACTTTCTAAAGGAACATTAACATAATTTACCTCATGAAGAAACGTAACTTTGCGTTGGCCTACAGAATAAATTAAGGCATCTTTTACTTTACCAACAGCATCAACGATAGGGATCTTAACATTAGAATGAGAACTGAAGCGCAAACCTGATTGGCTGATAATTTTTTCTACTTCCTGTAAGCCTACACCTTCATGAAAAACAACTGGATTCCTGTTCATCACTTTGTCGACAGCGCTATGCACATCCATCCCTTTCATAAGAGCTCTACGGACATCACCATCAGTAAGTACTCCACAAAGAATATCATTTTCTTTTGCAACAAAAGCAATGGAAAAGCCTGTACAGTCCATAACTTTCATTACTTCCTTGATTGTGCTTCCCTCTTTTACAATAAGATCATGAACTTGAGCCATATTTGGTATACTTACCTTCAATGACCATATATAAACTTTCTGAAAGAGAAAATTATTATGCTATTTCTATAGTGGTTACAGAAAATGATTGTGGTATTTCAATACTTGTTGTTAAAAAAAATACCTAAAGAAAGATAGCGTTTTCACAACGTTTATAAAACAAAATAAAAAAGAAGTAGTTAACATGAAATATTGCCAGCGTTGCGTGTATCCAGAGAATGCTAAACCGACAATTATCTTTGATGATGAAGGAATATGCAGTGGTTGCCGTCTTTTAGAATCGAGACCGGCTATAGATTGGGAAGAGCGAGGAAAATGGCTTAAAGAATTAGCTGAAAAATACAAAGCAATAGCGCGAAGTAACAATAACCCCTACGACTGCATTATTCCCATCAGTGGTGGAAAAGACAGCCATTATCAGACTTATTTTATCAAGAATATATTGGGTATGAATCCACTCCTAGTTACTTATAACCATGGGTTTAATACAAAAAGAGGATTGCGTAACCTCAATAATAATGTAAAGCAGTTTGGTTGCGATTTATTGCGCTTTACCTCAAATCCCAGTTCTGTTAGAAAAATATCAAAGTATATGTTAAAAAAATGCGGGGATGTAACTTGGCATTACCATGCAGGAATTCTTACGTTTCCAATCCAAGCCGCAGTCATGTACAAAATACCACTAATCGTATGGGGAGAGATTGCTTTTGGTGAATCAGTAGGAATGTTCAATCAAGATGATATGGTCGAATTCACCAAGAAGCATCGGCAAGAGCATAGCTTACGTGGCTTCGAGCCAGAAGATATCCTTAAAGACCATGATAACAAGGAAATAACGATGCAAGATCTTGCTCCCTTTTATTATCCTAAAGATGAGATTATAGAGAAAATAGGCTTGCACGGAATATATTTAGGTAATTACATTAGCTGGAATGGTCGTAAACAAACAGATTTTATTATTGAAAAGTATGGTTTTGAAACAGCTGTTAAACGTGACCGGACATTCAATCTCCATGATAAGCTGGATGATATCCATGCTAATGGAACCCATGATTATCTTAAATACCTTAAATTTGGCTATGGACGCTGTACGGATGATGCTTCAACCGAGATAAGGCATGGTAGAATGACTAGAGAGGAGGGCATATCAATGGTAGCAAAATATGATCATGTTCGCCCAAAAGATTTAGATATTTATCTTCGCTTTATTGGCATGACAGAAAAAGAATTTTTAGATTCAATAGAACATCTTCGGGATCGACGCATTTGGGAAAAAACAGAAGATGGATCCTGGAAGATAAAGGATTCTGTAAGTAATCATGTTCATGATCATAATGTTGAAAAAGCGCGGTTAAAAAATGTCCAACCATGGAAACCTTTTGAGCCAAAAAATCAAATTCCTTCGAATATAAAACAAGGAGTGCCTGTAGAAGAGGAACAGGATGATTATTTGTGGCTATGATTCTACGATGGAATAAACAAAATGATTGCAATAATAGATTATGGCATGGGTAATCTTCAATCAATAAGCAATGCTTTTGAACTATTGGGTGAGAATGTAACCATCGTTAATGACCCATCAAAATTACGGCAGGCAAAAGCTATCATTCTTCCAGGCGTTGGTGCTTTTGGCGATGGGATAAAAAACCTGCAAGAACGCGGATTTATCCCAGTTCTTCAAGAAGAAGTTATTGAAAAAAAAAAGCCTTACTTAGGGGTTTGCTTAGGGCTGCAATTTCTTGCAAAAACAAGTGAAGAGCATGGGATTCATCAGGGGTTAGGATGGATTAACGGAGAAGTAAAACACATTAAGCCTAATTCACAGCAATTTAAAATACCACATATTGGTTGGAATGAAATAACCTTTCAAGAAAAAACAACACTATTTGATGATCTAGGAGATAAAGAAACGTTCTACTTTGTCCATAGTTATGCTTTATCACTTGCTCCAGAAGAAGCAGATACTATTACGTCTACCTGCTGGCATGGGACGACAATAACAGCAAGCATCCAGAAAGGAAACATATTTGGTGTGCAATTCCATCCTGAAAAAAGCCAGGGAGCAGGGCTAAAGGTGCTTGAAAATTTCTGCAAATATGTCCATCAGCAACAGTCATAATATTTAATATCCTCATGGTTAAAAAAAGATTAATTGCAAATTTGGTATGGAGAAATGGTATGATCGTGCAGAGTATCAATTTTAAGCATACCAATGTTATCGGTAATGCCATCACTGCAGTAGATTTTTTTAACTCTTGGGCTATTGATGAGATTATTCTTCTAGATGTAAGTAAGAGTAAAGAATATCATCAAGATTTCTTGCGGGTAGTTCGTGAGCTGTCAAAACGCTGTTTTGTACCGCTAACTGCCGGCGGCTGGGTTGAATCATTGAACGATATCCGTGAGCTTCTACTTTGCGGAGCTGATAAGGTAAGTATAAACACTCAAGCTTTTCTCACACCGGAATTAATCGATAAAGCTGCTACTACTTTTGGAAACCAGTGTATCGTAGTATCCATTGATGTAAAAAAAAATGATTCAGGAAATTATGAAGTATATATTGATAGAGGAAGAAAAGCAACCGGAGTTCTAGCAGCAGAATGGGCAATGATAGCAGAACAAAAAAAAGCTGGAGAAATACTTCTTACATCCATTGATCATGATGGCTCAAGAAGCGGCTATGACCTCCAATTATTAAAAAGTGTAACATCCTACGTACAGATTCCGGTGATAGCTTTTGGCGGGGTAGGAAAGTGGGAGCATCTGGTTGAAGGCATAACAATTGGTAAGACTGATGCAGTAGCAGCAGCCAACATTTTTCATTATATGGAGCACAGCACAAAATTAGCAAAAGAATATTTATTGTCAGCAGGAATAGATACTCGTAAACCTTTTTTTTATCATCTTACCGCACCTCGCAAGCCAGAGTATAAAGTCATTGGATATTAGAGGAAATAGATTATAATATACTCTTTTCAACCTTTTATCTCAAACACAAGATTCAATTTTTAGTTTATATAATATTCAATTTTCAGTTTACGTAATATTTAGTTTTCATTTTACATAATGTTTATAAGACCTTAATAGGATTAATGAACTATGCCCTCGTTTACGATACAAACATCGCATGGCCAAAGACTCATTGGAGATGGCCACCCAGTATTTATTATAGCTGAAATGTCTTCCAATCACCAGCAAAGCTATGAAAAAGCAGTTGCTATAGTAAAAGCAGCAGCAGAAGCAGGTGCTGATGCTATTAAGTTACAGACATACTTGCCAGAAACAATAACTATTGATTGTAATAATGAATGGTTCAACGTAGGCGGGGGAGATAATCCAAAATCATGGTCGCAAAAGAATCTTTTTTCATTATATAAACAAGCTTATACACCTAGGGAATGGCATCAAAAACTCCAGAAGATTGCTGAAGACTTAGGGTTACTATTCTTTTCCACCCCTTTCTCGACGAAGGATGTTGATTTTCTGGAAACATTAAATGTTCCATTATATAAAATTGCTTCTTATGAAGTCACCGATATCCCCTTGATAACAAGGATTGCCAAAACAAGAAAACCAGTGATTATGTCCATCGGCTTTGCTTCTATAGAAGAAGTAGAATTAGCTATTAAAACATTAAGGGAAAACGGAACTACAGAGATTGCCATATTACATTGCGTTACTGCTTACTCTAATAATCCTAAACCAGAAGAAACAAACTTACAAACCATGCTTGATATTAAAAAAAAATTTGACGTTGTTGCTGGGTTTTCAGATAATAACTCTGGAAATGAAATTCCTCTTCAAGCAGCGATGATGGGAGCTTCTATTATCGAGAAGCATATTGTTGCAGATGAAGAACAAACATTTGATTCACTATTCTCCGTTAATCCTACAGAACTAAAAGAATTTGTTATCGCTGTAAGAAAAGCAGAGGTGATTCGTGGAAAGGTAAACTATGGAACTCAAAGTAGCACTGAAGAATACAATAAGAGATATAGAAAGTCTATTTTTGTAGTTAAGGATATTAAAAAAGGAGACCATTTTTCTGCAGAAAATATCGGGGTAATAAGGCCCGCCTTTGGAATGGAACCAAAATACTATGAAAAAACACTGGGCAAAACTGCCCTCCGGGATATTGATAGAGGAACACCGTTAAGGAAGGAAATGATAAGCAATGATTTCGATTATAATTAGAACATATAATAATGAAAGGTTTATCAGAAAAGCAGTCCAAACTGCCGTAAAACAGTCATTTAATGATTATGAGATAATTGTTGTTAATGATGGCAGTACAGATAAAACAAAGAAAATACTAGAAGAATACTCTAAAAATATTCCAAAAAGCGATAGAAAAGATAATGAAAATAGTAAGAATAGCAGTAATAAGTACAAGAATGATCCTTCAGAAAAAGAGAATAATATCCTTAACAGAAAATTAATGATAATCCATCAGGAGAATAAAGGGCCTATTGAAGCAGGTTACCAAGGATTAAAAGCATCAAAAGGAGATTTGGTCATTTTTCTTGATGGAGATGACGAATTTAAACCGACTATCTTAAGTGATCTGTACCAAGCATTGCTAGAGCAGCCAAAAGCAGCTTTTGCTTATGGTGATTATGAAGAGATTGATCTAAGAGATAATAATAATAATAATAATAATAGTAGTAATAAAATAGTATCCTGCGAGAATATATTTAACACGCTCGCTTGTGGTATCCTCTTTAAGAAAGAGACAATAACAGAAATAGGTTTCTGGGATAAAAAATTTAAATTTCCAGAGTATGACCTGCTATTAAGAATATTAAAAAAATATAAAGGGGTTCATGTTAAGAAACCATTATATGTTTACAATAGGCATCCCCAAGCATTCACTGCCGACCAGAATTACATCAGGGAAGGAAGAAAAGAGTTAGAAGAAAAGTATGGACCAATTGAGCAATTTAAGGAATATTAAAAGATTAAAACAATCAGAAAGAGTCAAAGAAAAAATATAACCAGCAAGTAAACTTGTGAAAAAGTATTAGTCAATGAAACCGCTCACCACCAGTGAAACTAACTATGGTAGAAAACTCAGATTATACTAAAATGGAAACAGAGATATGGAAATAGATATTTTATTAAGAATTGCCATAGCAGATGATTGTGATGACTTATTTAATTGGAGGAATGACCCCATTACCGTAAAGTATTCACCAACGGGAAAGGTTGAATATTCTGACCATATTCGCTGGTTTGAGAAAAAGATAAAAGATAAACAATGCTTGATATGGATTATTATAGATAAAAATAATCAAAAGGTGGGGATGATCCGTTTTGATAACGAGGAAGAACAAAATGCAGAAATAAGCATTAACCTTAATCCGCTGTTTAGAGGGATGGGTTACGGGAAAAAATCCTTACAGAAAGCAATAGAACTTTATTTTAAGGATTACCCCTTTCACAAGATTATTGCAAAAATATATTCTACAAATATAGCTTCATTAAAGTTATTTAATAGTGTTGGTTTCAAAGAGATAAAAAATTGTTCTGAAGTAAAAAATTGTTTTGAAGAGATAAATAACAAAGAAAAAGAGACACAACAAGAGCAATCAGTAAAAGAGCCATCAGTAATAATGGAGATAGATAATATAGCATTTTTGAGCCATAACTATGAACATTGATATATCTCTCCCAAGAGCATTTCTTTAGAATAAAATCGTTTAACTACAGAGCATAAAGGTGTTACATCAAACGCAGGGCTTTTCTTCGGCAGTGGCGGCCAGTTCAAGAGTAGAATTGTTCCCCCCCGCTGGTTGATGCTAGTAGTGATAAAAGAAGCATCAGTTCCCACTTCCTGATCCGGAATGCCTAGAACCATCCCTCCAGGATCACTTCTAGTTTTCCATTGATGATGCTGAAGATACCACATTAATCCTGCATCATTGCTATACATTGGAAAGGGCAATGCCTGTTCTCTTACATAATATAACATATCATACTTCACCGCGCTAACATCAACTCCCGTAGGATGGAAAAGGTATTCTGTAGTTAAAAATATATTAAACCCGATACTGACAACTAAGAATACAGCAAATAAGGTAGAACATATAGATTTTTTCGAACATCTGTAAAATTCCTGTCTTAATTTACCATCACTATGAATATAATTCTTGCAGTGGTCATCCTTGCGATGATAGAAAAACAGAACTAAGCAAAAAAAAGCAATAAGAAAAGTAATGAATATCGTTAGAAAATTAACTCCAAACGTAGGCCCTGAAGAGGAGGTATAGGAAAAAAGAAATGAAGCATTAAAATGCTTAAGCTCATAAGCATAGCTGCTTGGTAAACGAGGGACTATCTTCATCATAGGATTAATAACAAAGAGTAATGATGAATAAAGAATACTTCCCATGCTAATAGTTATGAAATTATTCCGAGAAAAATTAAACTGAGCGATAGTAATACCACCAAGCAAAGCAAGAGCAGGGATAGTATTCATAAGATACCTATCCATAGCACCATAAGTAAGAACTAAAGAATAAAATAAAAGCGCACCACTGATCCAGAAAATAAGCAGTCTTTTTTGTTCATCATGGTTAAAAATTGAAATAAGATAAAAACCAAATAGCAAAGGTGTTGACCATAAGGCAAAGAGAATAATGCCAAGCGGAGAAATACCATTAGGCCTATATTTGCTAATAAACCCATCATACCAAGAATAAAAAGGGATTGACGAATCTTTTTTTTCTACAGGAACAACCATTGTTGCAAAGAGAAGGTAAGCACTAAACAAGATGAAACCTATAGCAAATATTGGAGCAATAGACTTTAAAGTAGGCTTAAACTGCCATTTATTTTTCATCCAAACATAACCTAAAAGAACAGGCACAATATACACAGAATTATATTTAAGAATTATCGCCAGCCCTAATGCTGTTCCAGCTAATAATTGCCACCACCTTCTTTGTTTACCAAGATTAATATCCCGTTCGTACTCTAGATAGGCGAAAAAGAGCATAATAAAGCAGAACATAACAAAACTACCTTCGACATCAAACTGTAAAGAAGCTAATGTAGGATAAAAGCTGATGAGCATAAGTAATGCTGAGTAAAAAGCAGCTTTTTCTCCCCAGTTTCTTCTAGCTATCCAGTAGACAAGAATAGTATTGATGATAGAAAAGAGCCATGGAACTATCCGAAAGACCCACGTTTGTAGCTCGAATAGTAAAAGCAGTGGTTTATAGAGAAAATTAAATGGTTGAGGAGAAGAAAAGTCATAATTAAAACCCCAGTGGTCCATAACCGTCAGTGAGTAAGCAAAGTTTGACTCATCATCATAAATAGCTTCATCGATATTAGCTAAACGGATGCTAAATATTAAAAGACCAAAAATAACTAAAAATAAAATTTTTTTATCCATAATAATATTTCCAAAAATGCTCTTCTATATCATCCCCTATCTAAATGACCAATAGATTATGAACCACTAATTTCTAAATGAACTATAGATCATGAGGCACTGGAATTATTTTGATCCATAACTTGTAAAGCTACAGCAAGAGCCTGAAGACCCATAGCGCCGGTAACTAATGGTAATTCTCGATTCTTAACGCAGCGTACAAAATCCTTTAATTCTAAAAACAACGGTTCTATTGCTTCAACGCCTACTTGTGTTTTGTTAGGTATTCCAAATTTTACAACGTAATCACCATACTCATCAACCATCTCCCGGGTATAATTACTCTCGTAGATAACCAATTCCTGAGTGATATAATTTAATTCCGCATATCCTTTACTCCCAGTTACACTCAGATTACGAATCTTGATAGGAGTAATCCAGTTGACTTGGATGAAGCCAGAGCGTTTACCGTATTTCAGAAATATTTCTGCGTAATCTTCCCTCTTCTCAATCATAGCTTTTCCTATATTGCCAACTATTTTTTCAGCAGTAGCATCATATAAATAATTGATAATATCAATATCATGAACTGCTAAATCGATAAGAACGTTAGCGTCCCTTACTTGAATAGGGACTGTTCCTACACGACGCGCAATTATTGATGTTATTTCTCCAAGTTTTCCCTGTAAAATAATTTCTTTTAATTTTTGTACTGCCGGATTGAATCGTTCAACATGTCCTACTTGAAGGATGCGATTTTTTTCCTTTGCTTTCTGAATGATGGATTCGGCATCAGCGATAGTGGAAGCTAGTGGTTTCTCAATAAGCACATCGATATTTTTATCAAGACAATAAAAAGCTACTTCCTTATGCAGGCTAGTAGGTACAGCAATACTAACAGCATCAATTTGTTCATTTGCCAGCATTTCTTGGTAGTCATAGTACGCTTTGCAAGAGAATCGTTTAGCGGTAGTATTTACTAATTCAGTATTAAGATCGCATACGGCAATGAGATCAGCATTATCCATCTCAAAATAATTTCTGGCATGATGCTTCCCCATATTCCCTAAACCAATTACTGCTATTCTAGTCATTAGTTTCCTCCCTGGGTAATTTCTTGAACAACAACAGCGATATACTCTAGATCTTGCTTAGTAACACCGGGATGGATAGGTAAGGATAAAACTTCCTGCGCTATTTTTTCAGCTACAGGAAACGTAAGGCTGTGATAAGAGACATAGGCTTTCTGCTGATGGATTGGTAATGGATAAAAAATAGCAGAACCAATTCCTCGTTCAGATAATACCCTAGCCATATCATCACGTGACACCTTACAGGAATCAGTTACTCGAAGAGTGTATTGATGAACAGCATGTCCGCCATAAAGAACAGGTGTACGTATCCCTACAATTGAAAAGAACTCATCATTAAGATATTGCGCATTAGCTAATCTCTGAGAATTAAATGATTCTAGTTTCTTTAATTGTTCAATTCCAATAGCCGCAGCGATATCCGTCATTCGATAATTAAAACCCATAGAATCATGATAATATTTTTTTTCTGAACCATGAGAAATAATTTTTCTTAGTGCGTTAGCAATAACTTCATTATTGGTAGTAACCATACCACCTTCGCCTGTGGTCATATTTTTAGTAGGATAAAAGGAGAAACAGCCGGTTCCAAAGGAACCTACGTTTTTCCCTTGAAAATGTGCCCCATGAGCTTGACAGGCATCTTCTATGATGATAAGATTATGCTTTTTAGCTAATTCTAAGACCCTATCCATGTCAACAGGATTTCCATAAAGATGTACTGGTAAAATCGCTTTAGTATTAGGAGTAATCGCTTCTTCGATTAATTCTGGATTGATATTAAAAGAATGCTCCTCGATATCAACAAATACTGGTTTTGCTCCTACCATGCGAATTGCATTAGCAGTAGCAATGAAAGAAAATGGAGTTGTAATAACCTCATCACCGGGACCTATTTGGTGAGCCAAAAGAGCAGCATGTAAAGCAGTAGTGCCATTCGATGTAGCGATAGCATATTTTACTCCACAAAGTTTAGCAAATTCTTCTTCAAATTGCTGTACTTTCTGACCTTGTGCCAGCATTCCTGACTCTAACACCTCGAAAACAGCCCTCTTCTCCTCATCACCCAGAAGCGGTTTAGCTATAGGAATTACCTTAGTAACCATCATCCCGAGTCACAAATTTTGCTTTATAAAAGTTAGGTAACTAAGATATATGCAGCAGTACAGATACTTGTTAAATTTTGAGGTATGGTGTCAGGTGTATAGTTACGGATTATTATTTACGATTAGTATTTATTATTTATTTTTTATTATTATCTGGTATGCTATCATACACAGAAGATAGACCTAAAAGTATATTTTACACCTAACGAATTTTTGTATAAAGGCAATGCTATTTGCAATACTATTTTTTCCATTATTATTTTGATAAATTAACTTTAGTTTATTAGCTAAAGATTTATATAGCTTACAAAAATATAATTTACAAAAACTACTGAATTCCATGCGATCTTTTACTCGAAAATATATTGGTGAACAAGAGATAAAGGGAGTAAAGATAAAAGACTTTAAATCCCTTGGAATGACGGTAAAGATGTCTTATAGTAAACCTGAGCGCCACCCTAGCGTTGGTGGTCTACCCCCAATAGCAACTGGAAGAACATTAAGAAAAAAGTACAAAAGAACATTTATTACAGAAAGTGATGAAGCCGGGAAAGCTTTAGATAAGATGTTTGAAGACCCATACTATCAACTTCCAGTGCAGATGGGACTCGCAGGTGAGTTTGCTGTTAAACATACTCTACTTGGTAAGCTTAAATTCATCTGGGCAGGAGACAGAAAAATAGGAAATATAGTCATGCATAGTTGCACCATAACTTTCTTTAAACAATAAGAAAATTATTTCAGTTGTATCCGGAGAAAACATTTTAATATTTTGCTTAGAAAGCGAGGAGACAGAATAATGAAAACTACCGTCAAAATAAATACCCTGAAAGCTAAACAGATGTTAATTTAATTACGGTGATAAAGATTCAATTTCCTTAACACTCCTGCTGTAACTGGATTCATTCTAGTTACAGGAATTTTATCAATCTCAGGCGAGGATAAAAAAGCGCCATAATCATGTTCTGCTGAAATAACTACTTTCTCTGATGCCCTAGAGACTAAGTCGACTGTTGAAACAAGTGAAAACTCGCCATAACTCATACCAATGGAAAAACCAAAAGGAGTTAATCTATCAACATCATGGTCTAATGATAATCCAGTCTCTTCTAACAGTTCATGACGGGTTGCTCCTCTAAACGGATCTTCATAACGATTAAGCGTATGAGGATCAACTAAACCAGTTCCTAAACTTTCCCACAATCCGCCAGTTATTCTTGTACCCGCTTTAATACCTAATAATATTTTAGAATTATCTTCTATATGATCTCCACGAACAGAATCATAGATAACATTAACCACTCCTAAAGTAGCAATACCTTCTAAAAATTTTAATTGGTCAGCAGATAACCTAGAGGTCCATTCTTCACCCCTTCTTGGTCCACTAAACACGGTAGTAGCATAATCGCTTTCAAAAACATTGACTATTAGGACACCATGTTCAAGGACACCATGTTCACGTCTAACACCAGGTAATCCTAAGGTGCCATATTTTGGATCATTCGTTGGAGATTGACCTCTCGCTTTTAGATCAGCTTCATATCCTCCCCAGAAATCAGCAATCACTCCCTGCATTTCCCTAAGCTTTTTAGGAGCCGCTTCTACCTCAACTTTAGCGCTAGAACATCCGGCAAAACCTAATTCTTCTAAAGTAGGAAATGAATACATCTGAGCAAATTGTCGTAAATAATTAGGATTATCGAATAACCTTTGTTCTGCCATTCCTCTAACTACTAGGAAGTAGTTTTTAAATGTTCTGTCCATAAATTTATAAATAGAATGAATAGAATGAATAAGATAAATACCTCAAATGAAACCTACCCTCATTCTTGGATTTACGGGAGGGTCTGATACTAGAAATCGTGCAAGTGCTGTTCTTCAATATTGCAGTGAAACTTACAAAAATTCTAGGGCTGTTCCACCGATGATAGTTTCCGGAGTTTGTTCCGGGATGAAAAAAACTCGCCCAGAAAAACCAGAAGCCATTGAGATGAAAGATTACCTCGTTGAAGGAGGCATCCCTGCAGAAAGAATAGTAGTAGAGCAAAAGGCGTTAGATGGAATTGCTAGTATTGTTTATTCACTTCAGGTAGCTAGAGATAAGGGAATTTCGTATTCCAGAATTGCTTTTGCTACCAGCTATCTTTCTGTCGATCGTGTTCAAAGATATTTCGAATTGATTGTTGGAGAAAGACAGCAGAATATATCCTTGCCTGATGATGATTCAGCTTCACCATTAGATAAAACAATCGAAAGATTAGTCACCATAGCCACAATCCATGATCTAGAACATCTTCTACGTAAAGGAGTTGTTACCACGGGAGATATATCATCGTTTGATGAAAACTACCTTCAAACCGAGCATCCCTTTCATGGAAAAAGACCTCATTTGATGAGATCATGGTATGGACGAGGAATAGTAGGATTAAGAGCAGTACAGAAACTTCAAAGCTTAGGAATTGCTTTACATGATCACTATTCAGATTAAGAATTAGAACATATCCCGCATATTTCTCCCGCTTTCTTTCCTTCTTCTAATTTCCTTCCACACTTGCAGACAAATCCTTCCAGCCTAGCTGGATTGCCATAAACTAAGCCAAAATTAGGAACATCTCTAGTAACTACCGAACCAGCACCAATTAAAGCCCATTTCCCTATTGTAACATCTGGTAAAATTACAGTTCTGGCTCCTAAAGAAGCTCCCTCTTTTATTATTATCTTGCCTTCTTTCCAATCACTATCTCCTTTTAATATCCCATTGCAATCTACAGCCCTAGGTAATTTATCATTGGTTAAAACACAATGCGGACCGATAAACACTCCATCTTCTAAACTAGCTCCATGATAAATAGAAGAATTATTTTGTATCTTGCAATTTTTTCCTATGATTACTGATTTGTCGATATACACATTTTTGCCGATAATACAATTATCTCCTATCACTACACTCTCACGTACTTGTGCATGATGCCAGATGTTTACATTAGCACCTAACCTAGCTTCATTTGAAACTTCCGCAGTTATGTGTATCATGGAGTAAATTTAGTGTGGTTTATTGTTGAAGATTTTTATTGGTAAGTTCATCCATTTTTAAAAGCAGACCATCCCTTACTTTTAAAATAAAATGAAGGATTTTACTACTTGCACCTTCTGCAAAGTCATACCTTTTCTCTTTAATTTGAGACAACTTTTCAGGGTGATCTAATAGTTCCTTAGCAGCAGAAAATATCTTTTCAGTTTCCGTACCTACTAACAAATTCTTTCCAGCCTCAACGACCCTGATCCATTCCGTTTCATTTCTTAAGATAAGGCAAGGGATATTACAAGCTAATGCTTCTTCTTGGACACCACCACTATCAGACAAACAGAATTTACAGTTAGAAAGTAAACCTAAAAAATGAAGATACGATTGCGGTTCAATTACTTTTATTTTTGGGCTAACAGCTATGTTATTCACTTGTATAAATTTTTTAGTCCTAGGGTGGATTGGAAAAACTAAAGTAGTAAATTCCGCTAGTTTATTTAATCCTTCAATGATAGATTTTAACCTTAAAATATCATCAGTATTTTCAGCACGATGAAGTGTAACTAACAGATAGTTATCTTTAATAAGAAAAAGATCACCTAATAAGCTGGTATTTGCAATATCTTTATTCCGAAGAACTGCATCAAATACGGTGCTGCCGAAAGCAAATATTTTCTCAGGTGAAAAACCTTCAGAGAGAAGATTCTTAACACTAACTTCATCTGGTGCAATAAGATAATCTGACAAGTGATCTGCAACAATTCTATTGATCTCTTCAGGCATTTGTTTGTTAAAAGATCTGCATCCTGCTTCAACATGCATTAATGAGATATGTAATTTTGCTGCCGCTAAAGCCCCTGATAAGGTGGTGTTCGTATCACCTAAAATAATAACTAAGGCAGGCTTCTCGTGAATAAGGATTTCCTCAATTTTTTCCAATATTAATGCTGTCTGCTTTCCTTGTGCATGAGAACCAACACCAAGTAAATAATTTGGTTTTTTTAGATGAAGCTCCTCAAAAAAAATCATATCCATATTATAATCATAATGCTGTCCAGTATGGATTAAGATATGCTCAAATTCCTTATCAAGTAAAGATATCAGTGGAGAAAGTTTAGTTATTTCAGGTCTAGTTCCTAGAATAGTGACAATTTTCATAGATTAGAACAAATGCCAGATATTCCTATTTAAATAACTTAAGAAACAGCAATTTACTCGCAAATTTAAAATGGCTCCGAATTACTTTAAAAAGTCTGATCTTAGATTCCCCATATTGACGCACACTTAGTATTGTGGGAAACTCTTTAACTTTATACCCTTGGTTTATGGCTTTGATCATGATTTCGGCCATGGAAAGAAAATCATTTGATTCAAAGGAAACATTTCTAATAACATCTGATTTGTAAGCCCTAAACAGAGCAGTATAGGTGTATATTTTCGCACCAGTAAGCCAGCGGTAGATTTGAGTAATTGATTTGCTTAAGAATAAACGGTATTTAGGAACATTTTTAATACCGCCCATTGGATGGTAAGGAGAGGCCGTAATAATATCTGCATCAGGGCCAAGAAGATTTAATAGTTGTGGTATCTCTGCGGGGTTATAAGTACAGTCGCTATCCAAGGTTACGATGACCTCACCAGTTGCATGCGCAAACCCCGTGCGTATCGCTGCGCCTAAATTTTTATTCTTTTCATGGTTCACTATTTGAACATCTTGACGACTGCCAAAGTATTTTTGCAATAACTCTTGAGTATTATCTGTACTCCCATCATTAACAAAGATGATCTCTAGAGTATTCTTTTCAGATAATTGGGATAAGACAGGATTTAGTTGAGTATATAGGTTCTCTATACCTAACCCCTCATTATAACATGGTACAATTATGGAAATCTTCATAGATATGATTAGAAAAGTGGTATTTTATAAATGTTGTTTATTTCCGAAGTATAGATTAAAAACGATAGTGAACCAAAAGTGATGGTTGACGCGATCTAAAAAGGATGATAAAGTAAAAAGAATTTTAAAGATATAATTTATTCTTAATAGTTATGGGAGTAATACAGTATTGTTTAGTGTTTTTTTTCTTTTTCTTGTTAATAGGATGTAATAAACAAGAAGTAAATGTTTTAAAAGAAAACAGTTTAGAAAATGAAAGATCTATGGTAAAAGCAAAATCTTTAGTTATTATTGTACCAGGATATGAATTAGTCCAATCAAGATATCCTACATTTTTTGTTGATTTTACTAGTCAGTTTTTAGGTGTAGATAAGAATGATAATTGGCCAACAGATTTAGCAAAGTATGTAAAGTCTCACTCTAATTATGATGTCGAAGTTTTTAACTGGAAACCAGGATTAACAAAAAGATTTTCATTTAGACCTGCTGCTGAAGATTTAGCAGAGTTATTGAAGAAAAAAAAGGATTATAGAGATGTAACTATATTTAGTAAAAGTGTTGGGGGCATTGTTTCACAATTAGCTCTTGAAGAATTAGATGGTCAAAAAAACATCAAAAGATTGATTTATGTTGCAACTCCTCAAGGGTCTACAAATCCAAAGCTTCCAGAAAATATTGAAGTGATTAATGTATTTTCAAGAGACGATACAATGGCAAGAAGAGCAAATTTCCTGTTGCATTTATCTAGAGTTTATGAATTAGAGGAAAGAGTTAATTTAGAATTACCGGGGTTAACGCATTCTGAATTTAATTATAATCTTGAAGTTACTTATGAAGGTAAAAAAGTTAAACTTTACGATTTATATGTGCAGTTGATGACTATGAGTTTACATTAGTAATAATAATAATAATAATAATTAAACTGTAATGATAATAATGATAAGGGTAATTAAACTGATATGTAGGTTAAAATATCGTTTGTGCCGTTAGAAAGAAAAGTATATACCGATCAAATCTGAAGAAACACAATCCCAATTAGTAACAAAATTAACCCGATGACTTTGTACTTGTTTATTTTCTCTTTAAGAAATATTTTTGCTATTAGTATAGCCCATACATAGCTTACTGAAGCTGTTAAATATATGAACATAAGTGGAGCCTGCTTTAAAGCATAGATATAAAATAAAAAAGAAAAAGAAGCCAGTAACACCGCCCATCCAAGATTAGAATTATTAAGGTTAATTGGCTTACCAGCACCTAATTTAAAGAAAAGTGTGCTAAAGGAGCCGATGATTGATGATATTAAAATGAATAGAAGTGCTAGCGTTAAATTCATTGTTGCCCACCTCTTCCAATGAAAATAACACCTAAGGTGATAAAGATAACTCCTACTATCCCCTTAGAACCTATGATCTCATCAAGAAAAAAGAAAGATAATAAAGAAACTAGAACATACCCAAAAGCCATAACTGGATAAACTACCGATAATTCTCCATGACGGAATGCCAATATAAATAAAAACGCACCTATGACATATAACCCCCCACCGATGATAAGAGGAATATTGTAAATCTGAGCAATTACATTTGACAAAGAAAAATTAGTACTTCCAATTTTTAGTAAGATCTGAGCAACAGAAACGATCGAAGTACAGATAAGAGCAAGCAAGATAGATTTTATATTGTTAGAGAAAAGCATTTTTTTGTTTCAACTTCCCTTATCTAATAATTTACTGATAAATCATTAAATAATCCATTCTGATTGTTACGGGTTACATTTAAGCTTTTCGGATTTAAGCATTTCATAATAACCGGTGATTGTCCCTAAATCTTTCTCTTTAAAACGAGGATTATTTGGCACAAATGCTATCATTTCGGATAAAATAGACCCTGGCCAAGGAGGAAGTAGCAGTCTGCTCTTTCTAACTGCTTCATCCCTTTTTTTCTGATTAGGAAAAATTAATGAAATATAATTGTAGGAAGACTGCGCATCTTCATCAATCGCTTGTGTGTTCAAGCCATTTTGAACTTCTGCACAAAAAGATTTTATTAAATTAAAATTCCTCTTTTTCGATTCAATTATTTTATTTAATCGGCTTAATTGCCAGTAGGATAAATAAGCTTCTAGTTTATTACATCCATAATGATTATCCAGCAGATTATTTATTTTAAGACTAACATTTTTTCTAGCATAATCAATCAGTAGTTTAGAAGGATAAAATGCCCTCGTTTCATAGAGGGAAGCCAACAATCTCTTGAGATAAGGAATAGGATTTTTCCTCCATAAATTTGGCATCTCAAAAGCTAACGATTTTGCCAGTACATGGTGGATAGAATTAACTTCATTATTAGTAATAATCGCCCCACCGCCAATATTAACCATCTGCTTGGTAAAACTATATACTGCATAGTCCCCAAAGGTGCCTGCTAACTTCCCATGAACACTTGCTCCCAGAGCATGGGCAATGTCTTCTATGAGAATAATATTTTTGCGTGTGCATAATTCAGCCATTTCTTGAATTCCACTGGGATTTCCATAAGTGTGCACAAATACTACTGCTCTTGTATTCTTCGTTACTTTTTTTTCAACAACCTTGGCATCAAGATTAAATGTAGCAGGATTTACTTCGACAGGAATTACTTTTCCACCTGCTTTTCTTATTGCTTCTGGAAGACTATCACATATAAACGACTGAATGATCACTTCATCAGTTTCTTTTAATGTTAAGCTGAGGAGAAGAACATGCAAAGCATTCCTGCAAGAGCTAAAAAGAACTGCATTCTTCAAGCCAAGATATGCCGATAACTTACGTTCTAGTTTTTGTTGGATATTCATTTGATCACTAATTATTATTTGCTAAATATCTACACCTGATTAATTCTATTTAAATTGCCGGATCACTAAGGGGCTAATGATCTTTATAACCCTTATTGGAAGCAAACTCCATATCTTTCCATAAAGTTTGTACAACCCAAACGATTTTTTTAATGAGGGTATATTTTCATTTTTTAAGGCATAAAAATAATAAGGGATTTCTTTTTTGATAGAACACCATCTTTCTTTAAAAGCATAGAGATTCCCATCATTAAGTTCTTTGGTAGTTCCACCAAAATCTAGAAGCTTGTACTTTTTCTCAATACTGTACTTAATAACTTCCCATAATAAGATATAGTAGGGACACAAAGAAGTATATCTATAATCTGCTCCTGCAAAGCCGTACTCAATCTCATCGTTATGGATAAAGAAAAAAGCAGAAGCGATTGGTTTTCTTTTTAGATAAGTAACTCCAATAAGACAATTGCAGGTGATTAAAGCTTCTTCAAATAATTTATAAGGCCATGCCGGCACTCCTCTCTTTTTTTTAGTGTGAAGATATATTTTGTAAAAATCATTTAAGATATTTTTTTCCTTCCCGAGCTTTATGTGGAGATTATTTTTTTCTGCTTTTTTAATATCATACCTCACTCGCTTATCCAAAGAGTGAAACATCTCTAAGACATTATTCTTAAGAGGTAAGATAAAGTCGGTGATAGGTGTCTGTTTTACAAAATCCTTTGCTAAAGCATCCCCTAATTCTTCTCTTTGCCTTATTTCTAAAAACTTTACTGACCCTGCCAGCTCTTTAGCTTTTTCTAGAAGCAATTTTTTACATTCTTCACTTTCACCAATAACCCCGCCAAAAGGAAAAAAAGGTACAGAAACTAATCTTTTACCTTCAATAAGGCTATTTGCTTCAAATAAAGGTAAACATCCTGCTATTTTACTCCTATTTGCATCTTCGGTTTTATCTCCAGTGGTATCATCTAATTTAGTATTTAGATTAGTATTTAGATTAGTATTTAGATTAGTATTTAGATTAGTTCTTACCTTAGCAATAAGATAAATGGGCTTAAACTTAAAATGATTAGACACAAGTTCTTTCACTTCTAAACTATGTTCGTAAAGAGCTTCTGGAAATTCATTTGCAAACTTTTTATAAGCAGGATAATCTTCTTCAGTTAATATTGAAATAATATATTTTTCCATTTCAAATCACATTAAACGGGTAACTGACATTTTAAACAAACTGTTTTATCACTATTGGGCTTAATAATTTTATCAAACGAAGAGGTAATCTCTTCCAAACCATTCCAGCAATTCTAAAAAAAGTACCATTTCCTTGGGTTGATGGATCTTTTAAAGCAGGATAAAAGTAATAAGGTAATGGTTCAATTTTGTCCGACCACTTTTTCTTAAATTCATACAGCCCCCCATCATTAGTATCAGCATAAGACCCGCCAAAATTAAATGTAGTATAGCCTTTTGCACAGGCATCTTTTATCGCTTCCCACAAGAGCAGATGATATGGCTGTAATTGAATGTATTTTTGTTTGTGCAACGCACCTGCAAAAGCATACCGAACTTCAGTTTTATAATAGATCAAAAAAATAGAAGCAACAGTTTTCCCATGAAGATAAGCATTGTAAATTTTTACATTCTTATCGAATGAGGAAATAATATCTTGAAAGTAACGATAAGGGTATCCTGGAACTCCACGAAATTTCCTGGTAAGCATAAACATCTGGTAAAAATCATCTAATTCTTGTTGTGAATTTCCACATTGCCAGGTAATACCGCTTTTTTCCGCTTTTTTGATGCCCCAGCGAACGCTTCCTTTAGGCAATTTTTTCCATACTTGAGAGTAATCAGATGATAGTTGCAACGTAAATTCAAACACTTTTTTAACTAAAGAAAACTCCTGCGGAGATTTATACTCTTGTGCATCCCTTAACTCCAAATAAGAGCATTTTTCTTTAGCAAATATCGTTAAGCAATAGTTCACTAAAGCATCCGCAGCATCAGTATTATCTGCAAGTATTCCACAATGAATAGAAAAAGGAATAGAAACTAAGCGAGTTCCAAAAATGCTTTTAGCTTTGAATAACGGCAATACCCCTTTAATTCTATCAGCATCATCCTTACATAAAAGATATTTCGATTCAAAGCCATAATTTTTCTCCATCAATTCTTTCCATAAGAGTGTATGTTCAAATGTAGAATTAGCGTGAGAATAAACATAATCAGAATAAGCGTTATACGACTCAGACGTTAGTAATTGACAATGAAGGCTCATAGTATCCCTTTAATGATATATTTAATTAGTTTATTTTTAGAATCTTAACCAATTCCTCAGAAGTTACTATCTGATAATGTTCTGACAAATATTTTATTATGGCTTCACAGACAGAGTACCTTTTTTCAAAAGGAACAGCATTAAGGTGTGGCATGCGTTCATCTTTAATATCATCGCAAAGGTCAGCAGCATGAAATTCATAATTCAAAGAATTAGAGGTCATTTCAGTTAAAAATTGAGCAATCCTAAAATAGTGATATCCAAATTTAGTGGCAAAGGTGGCATGATAAGGCAGTCTAAGGAATGGAACGACAGTGCAAGGCAGCTCCTTCATATTTAAATTGCCTCGGCGCCATTCCCTTATTGAGGAAGGATGATAGATAGTATTTGGAGCAAAAATCCAACTCATTCTAGGGCCATGTGTTCTTTTAACACCACCAGATAGTAGCCGGTTAATGGCCATAATCAAAGGATAAAAAGGCGTAGGTATCACTGAGGAATCATATAAATAACCCTCCCTTTCTAAGATATTTAACATCCCTTCATCTAAATCATAACCAGGAGATTTAAAACCAACAGGCTTTTTACCGGTAACTGCAATGATGTTCTTTTCCCCTTTCTTTAATTCAGCCATTTTTTCTTCAGTTGATAGATTTCTCAAGCCAAAAACGTGGGAATAGGTATGGTTCGCTATTTCATGCCCTTCTTCAATTATTTTCTTGATTAAATTAGCTTTCGCAGGAACTTCTGCATCTTTACCTATTAGGAAAAAAGTTGCCTTTACATTATACTTTTTAAACAGGTCTAAGTAACGAGGAATGGACGTCTCAAAAACAGTATCAGGATTTACATCAACATTATGCCCATAATATTGAAGATTAGTCCATAACCCATCTAAATCAACTTGAATAGTAGCAGTATGTTTCATAAATATAACCGGTAAATGAACAGTCATATAACTGTAGGTATTACCAGTAAAATTTACGAGAGTTTATCTTAAAAAGATTGTGTTTTTGTATTCCTTTAAAAAGTAGGGTAACAGAAGATTTCAATAAATACTAACAAAAAAAGTAAAAATCCCAACCGCAGCAGAGCTGCGGGGTATCAAACCCATTTTCATTGAATGAAGAATACCATAAAATATTATTGTAACTTACTGCTCTTTATTTTTCTTAAGGATAAAGATAACCGGTGCTTTCTTTAAGCCATCATTGGTAAGAACATCTCGTTGAACAACATGCATCATTTGAAAGCCTAAACTGGCAAAATAATCCAAGCTTTCCTGCCGTAACGGCCAATACCAGCTTGGCTGATAATATTCCCAAACGTCAATCTCTAAATAAACATCATTATATTTAGAGAAATTTTTAACATCTTCTTCAAAATTTTTCTTGCTGACGTTGTCAAATGATTCAGTAAATCTGTAGGGACTTCTTAAATTCCAGACATTACCTCCATCATCCTCCCCTGCTGCTGGACCGCCGAACTCATTCTCTGCAAACAGGCGGATAGAACGATATTCTCCAGCGATAATCATACTTTCTGTAGGAACATTTTGCTTAAGCCAGGTTCCGGCCTCTTCATAGCCAGTATACGTAAAGGATTTCTGATAATTTAATTGGTCACCGATTTGATAGTAATTCCAACAGACGAAAACGACAACGATCAGAGGCAATATTACCTTTATAAACTTGGAGATCTGATGATTTAATTTAACACTATTGACAACCAAATTAATGAGTTCAATTATCCCAAAGACTGCAACTACTACCCCTAGAGATAAAACAGGAAGCATATATCTATCTTGAGTGTTGTCAACATTCAGCTCAAAAAACAAGTAATAAAAAAACAAGATAATAATCGGGCCATAATATAGTTTTTGCCGATAGACTATAACAAAAATGAGTCCTATAAGGAAAAATAAAATAATGTAAAATGAATATATCCACTGGACCATTCCTAACGCTTCTAATCCAAACGGTATTCCTCTTAGATCCATGATGAGATCAAGAATTCTATCTAACACAGCTGTTTTAAAGAAAATCTTCCCGAAAATGTGCGCTAATAAAATTGTACCAACTGGTATCATCCAGGATAGAAGTATTGCTTTTTCTTTAATCATCTCCTTTCTCTTAAATATAAGATAGTAAATTAGAAATCCAAACACCAATAGAACGGATTGGACTTTAGTAAACATGGCTACTAGGAAAAGTAAACCTGTAATGACCCCATAGATTACTTTTTTCTCCTTTTCTAATTTAACTAAGAAATATAAAAGAGCAATTGTAGTTACTAACAAAGGGGAATCGGCTAACGGCCTGGAGCTATAAAACCAAAAAATATGGTTAAACGCCAACAGGAGAGCCGCAAATAATCCTGCAAGCTTGCTGTGAAGCTCCTTCCCCAGATAGTAAATAAAAGTTACCCCAGCCAAAGTATAAACCATAGTAACTATTTTTCCAGCTAACAAGATTTTCCCAGTAAAAAGATAAAATATTGCCATAATTGTTTGCGGCACTGCATAATCACCCATCAGGTATGGTCTTGTGAAGAGAAAGAGTGGTTCCTTAGTAACTTTTATAGCAAACCACAAGTGAACTGCCGAATCATTCCAAAGGCTTTCCTGATTAATATACTTCATCCGCAGTAAAAAAGCAATGAATAAAATGATAACAAAACCGATATTGTATTTATCTTTGAAAAATGTGATCACTTTATTTTTAATTGTAGTTCCAATAGAATTTCTAACCATTACTTTAGCAATATGATCATGAATAGAAGAATCTTCTTTACTTGCATGTTCTTTTAAGACTTTAGTTTCTTCTTCCATGAGCAAAGATACAGTCACTCATAACCTTTATAAATATTGTTACACCAGAAAATAACATGCAAAAACTCCTTATCCACCTTGGCATGGGCGGACACACTTCTCAGATACTAAGAGTTGTGGAACAATTAGAACAGAAAAAAAATCAAGATTTTGTTTACGAATATCTTATTGGACATGACGATAAAACTTCTTCTAGCAAAATAATTTTTCCAGGCAAGATACGCCAAGTGAAAAATCCCCGCTTGATGCAAGATAAATCATTAGTCATTGTTGTTTTAAAAATGATCCCTACAACTATCCAACTGCTAAAACTGTTAAGAAAAACAAAACCAGATGCAGTTATTAGTACTGGACCTTCTTTAGCGATCCCTTTATTCTGGCTTGCCAAACTATTGAGCATTAGAACTATTTTCATCGAATCCTGGGTTAGAGTATATCATAAATCCCAGGCAGGAAGATTAGTTTATCCCGTTTCAGACTTATTTATCGTCCAATGGCCAACGATGCAAAAGGTATATCCTAAAGCAATCTATGCTGGGAGACTATCATGATTTTTATAACCATTAAAAAAAGCTGCTGCTTTTTTGTGGTTTCAAAAATCAAAGTCATGAGGAAAAGATTATGATTTTTATAACGGTAGGCAATGGAGAATTTGATGAATTAGTTCGAGAAGTAGACAAACTAAAAGAAGAGGGTACTATCAAAGACGAAGTAATCATACAGATAGGATTAGGAAAATTTCAACCTCAACACTGCAAATGGTTCACTTTTGAATTATCATTAGAAAAATACTACCAAAAAGCAGGTTTGATAATCAGCCATGGCGGACCTGGCATTGTCTTTGAAGTGCTAAGAAAAGGAAAAAGGCTGATTGCCATACCTAATAGAAAAAGAACAGATCCACGCCATCAAGTGGAATTTCTGCAAGCGTTAGCAGAAGAAACATCAGCATTGATTTATTGTGATAGCACAGTAAACTTAAAGTCCTGCTTAGAGGGGATAGATGAACATAAATTTGAGAAGTACCATCAGCCAAAATGTAATATCCCTGATGTTATATCTGAATTCTTATAAAAAAATAATGCCTCCTAAAAATAAATAAATATAACAGTTAATAAAGATAATTAAAAAATATGAAAATTCAGCAAGCGTTAGCATTGTGGTCTACAATAAGATTATTATTAATAACAAGAACAACTATATTAATCAATAGATTAAATGAGAAAATAACAGAATTTAAATCGAAAGAGACTTCTAGTCACCTACTAAAAACATTCTTTATTTATGGCTTTATCGCCCTAAGCATTATTGTAACAAAAGTTTTAATCGCTAGATTATACGGACAAAAAGAATTAGGGATTTTTTCCTACTTTTTTGGATTAGTGAGCATCCTATTTTTATTTACATCTTTTGGTTTTCCTGAAGCCATTACTCAGATAACTATTAAAAGGCCATGGTTCATGAAAAAAGCTATTCAACAATCCCTTAAGTGGATGATCATACCTACTATTCTTTTCACGCTTCCATTTCTTCTGTTTGACAACCTTCTTGCAAAAAGCGACTTAAAAATAAATTTGTTAGTATATATAGTGATGTATACTTTTTTTTATTTATCATACTCCATTTTTCGGGCCAACAAGATGTTTGTGGAAGGGTCTATTTATTCATTAATAAATAGGATAGCCTTTATAATGATAGTGATATCTGGGTTTTTATTTTCGTGGTCTTTTAATTCTGTGCTGATTGGCCTTTCATTAGCGCTACTGCTAGCTACAATCCTATCTTTACCGAAGATAATATCTATATGGAATAAAGATGCTTTACAACGAAAGAATTTAGGGGATAAAAATAGTGATATTAGCAAAGAGAACGATGATATTAGAACAGAAGAGAACAATAAAGAATATAATCACGATAAAGAAAAAATAAATAAATGTAGCTCTGAGCTTAATTCAAAAGAGTTGATATACCTGGCTTTTTCTTTATTTCTGACCCAGGCCGGCTTTTATCTCTTGAGAGAAACAGATTTAGTAGTTATACCTTATTTAGTTGACTTTAAAAGTTTAGGTGTTTACTCCGCCCATTCTTCTTTTAGCAATATTATTCGGTTAATTGCTTATGTTTTCCCGGTAGTGATGCTGCCTATGGCCGCCGTAAAGAATTACAAACTAAAAGAGTCCCTGTTGAAGATAACTAAGATAACTGTTCCTTTTTCTTTATTAGTGATACTTGCCACATATATTTTTGTACCAGTTCTTTATGGAAAAGAATATCAAAATTATTTACTTCCGATAGTATTAGTCATTTCTTCTTCGCTGATGATCATTTATTCATTCATTAATTCTATTTTTGTAGGAGAAAATAAATTTTCCAAATTTTATCTCGCCGTTATAGGGGCTGATTTTTCCCTATCATTGATAGCCCATACCCTTCTCACTATATATTTCATCAACTTATGGGGTATCATTGGCGCGCCATTAGCCACTATAGTGGCAATAAGTTTAAAAATAGTAGTAAATTACATTGCTCTAAGAAGACTTCGTTATTCTAAAGAAAAGACCCATGGAACAGATAGCAATATCTCAACAACCTGAACCTCCTCAAATAGTACTGGAGTACAAAAAGAGGTTTAACCGTATACTATTTGTAGTAACGGATGTTTCTGCTAGTTATGGGCGAGCGCTTAACCCACATCTTGGCGTAGCTATGCTGATGGGTTTCTTAGATAAAAAAGGGTTTGATACTGCGGTAATAGACTTGCAGCTAGGCTATACTGTAGAAGACGTTGTAAAAAAGGCTAAAGAGTTTCAGGCTGATTTAATTGGCATAACCATGTTTAGTTTTGATTTTATCAACACCTATGATAAAATTAACCAGATAAAAGCGGCAACTGGATTGCCTATAGCCGTTGGTGGAGCGCACATTTCTACTGTTAAAAATGAGGTATTGGAAAAAACAACAGCAGACTATGCTATTGTCCGAGATGGAGAAATCCCTTTATACGAGCTTTGTGCAGGAGTACCATTAGAAGAAGTGCAAAGTTTAATTTGGAAAAATAAGCAGGGAGAAATTATTCTTAATAACGTTAGAAAATTAAATCGTGAATTAGACTTGCTGCCATTTCCAGCGTATGAGAAATTTGAAATGCCAAAGTATATCCATTATATTGATAGAAGAATACCATTGGAAACCTCACGTGGCTGCCCCTATAGTTGTACCTATTGTGATGTTAAGATTAGCATGGGTCAGGCTTTTCGTCCTAGAAGCCCAGAACACATTATGGAGGAATTCAGATACTGGTATGACAAGGGATTCCGCTACTTTGAGTTTGTTGATGACGTTTTCACAATGGATATAGAAAGAGCAAAACAAACTTGCCGTCTAATCCTCAATAGTGGTATGAAATTCCGCTGGAACTGTGCTAATGGTATCCGTGCCGACAGAGTTGATGAAGAATTGATCCGATTAATGAAGGAAGCCGGCTGTGAATTCGTTGCTTATGGCTTAGAAACAGGAAATCCAGAAATGCTAAAGATCATTAAAAAAGCAATCACTTTAGAAAAAGCGGTAGATACATTCAAGATGACTAAAAGAATTGGCTTAAAATTTGCAGTTAATTTTATCATCGGGCATCAGGAAGAAACATTTGCCAGAGCGATGGATTCTATTAATTTTGCCAAAAGTATCCCTGCAGATTATGTAAATTTCTCTAATATGGTTCCGTACCCAGGAACAGATGTTTACAAATGGGTTGTAGAACATGAAAAAACAGGAAGAGCGCGTTTTATTATTCCAAAAGAAGAATTTTTAAAAAATTCTACGACTAAATTAGGAAACCCAGTGTTTGAAACAAAAGAGTTTACCTATGAAGAAAGGTTAAAAGCCTTAAAATTAGGCCGTGCTTTAGCTAAAAAAAGCCACTTAAAATATAGACTTGGTCCTGTTGTGGGAAGTTTAGCATATCAAGCTTCTCGAAATAATGAAGTATATAATGCCTTAAGAAGATTTGTGACTGGCACAAAAGTAGGTAAACATATTTATAATCAATTTAGAAAACAGTATTAACATACTAAATGAAAGTCAATTACAGAGACCTAGAGTACACAATTATAATACACAATTATTTTACAAACAACTAAGCATGCTAAAAATAGGAGATAAAGCACCGGAATTTGAATTAAAGGACAGTAACGGCCAGACTGTAAAGCTAAAGGATTTTCTTGGAAAAAAGATAGTTCTTTATTTTTATCCAAAAGATGATACTCCTGGCTGCACTCTGGAAGCCTGTAGTTTTCGCGACAATTATTCTGAATACACTAAAAGAAAAATAGCAGTTCTCGGTATAAGTAAGGATAATGAAAAAAGCCATAAGAAATTTATGGAAAAATATCAGCTCCCATTTACCCTATTGATAGATGATAAAGATGTTTCAGAGAAATATGATTCTTTTGGAAAGAAGAAGTTTATGGGCAGAGAGTATATGGGGATTCTGCGGAAGACGTTCTTGATCGATGAAAAAGGCAAGATAATAAATATTATCGATGAGGTAAATACAAAAACCCATGGAAAAGATGTTTTAAAGTTATTCTAAAGTATTCTTTAGAGCTAAAAAGTTTTTATATAACAACCTATTTTTCAAATTAAAATGGATTATTCTCAGTTATACTCCGGAGAGCATCTTAAGCAAATTAACCCTAATTGGACTTTTGAGAAATGGTCATACAAACATACTTTTGAATCTAAGATGCAGTATATCATTTCCTTCTTAGAAAAGCTGCCTAAAGATACTAAAATTCTTGATGCCGGCTGCGGACAAGGATTGTTAGTAACAGAATTCAAGAGTAGGGGATATGACATCTCAGGTATTGATGCATTTTATTCATCAGAGATTGTTAGAAAAGATGATCTCTTAAAAAATGGTTTTCCTGACAATACCTTTGATGTTATTCTTTGTCTTGATGTTATAGAGCACTTTCCGAAGGATGAGCAGGAAAGAGTTGTTCAGGAATTAACAAGGATATTAAAACCACATGGGCAGTTAGTTTTTAGCATTCCTAACAAAAAACATCTCACAGCAAGAATATTCTTTTTTATTCCTCAACTAAGCAGGACCGCTAAACCAGAGTACCATCCAGGTGATAGGCCTATTGGAGAGTATCTGCAAATTCTCAGCAGATATATGATTATAGAACAAAAGAAAGGACTCTCGGCAACCATTCCTGTAGTATTCCAGCTCACTCAGCTTTTTCCACAGTACACTGGCTGGTTATACACCATAATTAAACCATGGTCTTATTTCTACAGCTGGTGTTTTAATGTTATTGTTATTGGGAAAAAGCGGTGATCAGTTCAGAAATCCTAAAACCGCTTACCCAACGAAGAATAAAAAGAAAGAACTAGGAGTAACTATCTAAAACCATGATAGAACCAGCAGTCTAAAGATTAAGGATTCACCTCTTCGACGAGATTACAAGACATTTATATAAAAGAAGATAACTCCTGATATATGAACCCTCTTTCTGCTTTAATGCTTCTATTGTTAGGATGGTCTCCACCACTTACGACAGTCCCTCGAGAAAGATTAACACCACCTGGACTAACACTATCAGAAGTAGAATCTAGGCATCGCCTATTATACAAGAAACGCCCAAGTGGATTAAGAAAGGCTTGCAATGGATTTTCTCTTGATGGAGAACTAATTAGTACTGCTAATCATTGTACTGAAGAGGATTATATATTATCAGAGACTAGCTTAACTTTGGAAACAATCATCTCTTTACCGGAAGCAGATATAAGCATAGTAGCTGATATTATGGAAGAGAGGTTGAGGGATGTTCCAATGTATAGAAGAACTCTGAATGTAGGAGACACCGTAAGCTACTTTACTTATTTTTCCCCTGTAGATAAGGAGAGATTTTTGTTAGAATACCCTAAACAAGTGAGAGAAACTCCCCAGGGACTATTAGAGATTACAGGAGTCATAAAAAGAGCCGATAAAGTAAGGGAAATGTTGGATAAGCAGTGTAATAAATACGATGGAAGAAATATGTATGAAATCGCTGCGCCAGGCCAGCTAGGAGTTAGTGGATCACCGGTGTTAGTAAAGCTAGAAGATAAATATTTTTTTGCTGGAGTAGTAGTGTCAGCAGGGATCCCTGGAAATACTTTTTGTGGTTTCCCTGCATATAAAAAAAGTACTATCATATTCTCCGGAGTAGTAAACATTTCATCCTTAGGAGTTGTTAGAAGTGAATATGCCTCTAAATGATTAAATGTAGGAGAAATAAATTAAAAAAAAGGAATAAATTTTTGGCTTAAACTTTAAAGAAATAATCAGGCAGTAATTCATTTCCACCTAAGTACTCTGCTTTAGTCTGTTCATCAACAGTAAAACCTTTCGGATAATTTATTTCCCAAATTTTTATCGGTCCCATCAAATTTCCACGAACGAGAGCGATAGTAGAGAGATACTTATCCTCATAAACTGATTTAAACGCACTAGTATTAAAGGAAGGATTATTCTGCTCAAAAACATATAGATTCACCCACAATGCTTTTACTCCTTCTTCAGATACAAATAATCCTGCCCCTAAGAAATCTTCTAATTTACCCCCGCCATCCAATGTAGGTACGATTCTAAAACATCCTTTGTATCCAGGTAAATCTTTTTCTCCTCTAAACCAATACATTTTACCATTAAAATAAACACACTCTAAAGGAACATCTGTCCTTTGCCCTTGATAGATCATGGCTAGTCTTGGCTGTTCAAATTCAAAATTAACAACAGTTTCATTACCTTGCTTTTCTTGGATCTGCCTCATTGGTAAGAAAACAGCTCCTACTCCAGATTCTCCCCTCGGAAAGACTTTTCCATTCCATACAAAATCGTCATCTAACGCAAAACCGCCCGGGTATACATACACAGTAGTATTTCTAGTTTCTTGTGTTGCTTTAGGATCACGTTGAAAAGTTGCAATCCAGCTATACCTATCATAATTTTCATCAGATCCAATTGAAGAATATGCAGTATATTTACCAATCTCTTCAGAAACGATCAAGAAATGGGTAGCATTATGTGGCTGCAGAAACTCTAACGCTTCTTCCTGAGTCTGTCCGGTTAAAACATGCCTGCCCATAAGAAAGTTCCAATACTTCACTTTGTTTGCCCCATCTAAAACTGAAGCTCTCTCCCATCCATTCTGCACCCAATACCCATAATCCCACCAATGCCCAAAAACTGCATGTTCAGGAACATTATTCCGCACCCAATCCCCTGCAATCTGCCATTGCTGATTATATGGAGGACCAGTATATTTTGCTTGGTTCATAGTTTCCTGATAGTAAGAAGGAACTACACCCTTGAAGGGATAATTTAAAGGGCTAAAAAGTATAAACAAAAGCAAAATAACTGCAAGTGCTACAGAAACTTTATTCTTTATTTTTGCTGCATATTCACTTAATTGCACGATACCATATCCTGCTAAAGCAGCAACAACTGGTGCGTATACAAACACCAATCTTATCGCTCCTCTGGCTGCAATCAGCATAAAAAACGCCCAAATGATCATAAACAACGCCCGGCTGTCCCAGAGAGATAATTGCTTATAATGGTGTTTGTTTTTATAAAAAGAAGTCATATAATTGTATATTCCTAAACAAAAAAGGATGATAATGCTTCCAAAGTAAAAAAGAGTGGACATCCTAGTTGTTCCATCCAACCAGCTTTCTTTGCTATAGCGACTGAACATAATAGCTAAAAACAAAATAGTTATCATGGAACTAAGATAGAGTCTTCTTTCAGAATCCTTAAACAACTGATTATAAAGGTAAAGAAACAAACCGATCAAAAAGAAAGTATATAAGACAGGCAGAGATAACGGAAAATTAGGACCAAATGAATTAACCCACTCTTTAAAATAAGGCTGGTGCTGTTCTGCTACCGTTAGTTCCCAGCGGTCCTTTCCCATCGGGTGAAGTAACAGATTTTTAGCTTCTGTAGCTTGCTTAGATAATTGAACAGGTCCTAAAAGTATTGAAACTAAAACTACACCAAAAACCAAACTGATAAGTATACCTACAACTGCTCTTGGTAATATATCATTAAGATGAATATGTTTAAACTTCAGCTTATCGATAAGGTTAAACTTATACAACAGTAAATCTACCGCTAAAACCAATACCATCAGCATACCTAACCCAGTGGTCAGAGAGGTAAACAATGATTTCAAAGGGAACAATGGCACCCAGGCAGTCATTGTAATTACTGAAACAACCAGCCAGATAAAATAGAGATAACTATGCCTTTCTTCCAGTTTATTTAAGAACAGCTGTACAAGAACAAATAGGGCAAATATTAAGTAAATAAACTTCCATGCTCCCCAGCTTAATCCAGTAAGTCCTGTTGCAAAACCTGCCAATAATCCCCAGAGCAAAGTATGTTTAAAAGTCTTACTTTCCCACGCTTCTATTAATAGATATAATGAAGCAAACATAAACATGATTCCTAAAGCATCGTGGTCAGAACTGCCTCCCATAGTCCTCTGCAGGAAAGCTGGCATTATCGCTAAGAAAAATGTAGATACTAACGCAACCCTAGTTCTGAACAGTTTCCGAACTAGGAAAAAAAAGAAAACTAAACCTATAGAAAAAACAATTATTGGGTAGACTACATCTGCATAATTGATAGTTATATCAGGAGAAAAAACAGCCATAATCTTATAGAGGTAATAAATAACATAAGCTGGAAAGGCATAGTTAGCCGTAGGCGCTCCTGTGGGCACAAAGCGATCATAATCAACATCAGAAAGAGTCCCTGTAGCTAGTATTTCTTTAGCGTATTTTAGATAGATATGTGAATCCAAATCAACAGATACATAATCCCCAGTAATCGCATCCTTGAGTAACCAAAAATTTTGGACCCTGATGAACGAACCTAGGATAATAATAAGAGCCAGTAAAACAAAGGGAATCCATCGTCGATGTTTTTTCACGAAATGAACAAACTGTTCACGTTTTTCGCGCAGGTCAATCTCTTCTTTTCTTTCGCTTGATTCAGACTTTTCCATCACATCCTCGCTTCCCTCAGAAGTTAAAAAGAATTTTTTAAAACCTTGAACTAATTGTTCCCTTTTTTGCTCTAATTCATCTTTTGCCATAATCCCCCCGAAACAGATAACTCCAAAACTGCGTTTAAATATAAATTTAACTCATGACTCCCAGAAATGTATAGATTAGCCTTTCAGTATATTTTGTCAATTCTAGAGTATCAATCACTGTAATCTTTACACATCTCTCCTCTGAAACTATATCATTCTCTTTCCCGGAGACCAATATTAATCCTGTTTTTTGCTGACAATCGATGATAGGAATATCAGGACAGCCTTTTTCTTGTGTACAAGCTAGTTGTGAGGTTAATTGTGAGTTGAATAATACTTGATTAATGAACTGTAACTGTGCTTGAACATCTAACGGATCATCAGGGTCATACGCCAGATAGATTTTTTCTTCTGACCACCAGCTAGAAATATCAGCAGAAAGACTGATATTTTCAAGTTCACTGGGCAAGTATTGGAACTGATAATTTGTACCTCTGAGATTAACTTTCCATCCATTCCCCTGAGGATAGAACTTATAACCGTTGTAATCTATTTCACCAGTAGAAACACTATTATCTCTTACTAAGCTATCAGCAACGTATCCTACCGCACTTAAGACCATTGTTAGGATGATAAACCATCCGATAACTTGCTTTTTATCCATTTTCCATGCAAGAATAACTATTTTTATTTAAAGATTGTTGTGGTAAAGAAAAAGAAAAGAAAAAATTATTTACAAACTTTCGCACCAGTACTCAACGTCTGACAAGTGGTTCCTGTCGGGCAAGCTCCATTGTAATATCTTTGGTAAGCTAAAGCCCCACTAATGCACTTATACTCGCTTTTAGAAGTACTATACTGACTGCAGATTGTAACGACCTCATTTTCTGTACAAGTGTCCTGACAGTTAATATAACCATTATAACTATTTGCTGAACAATTTTTAGGTGCTAGAGTATAATAACTCGATTGCGTGGCACAATTTATTCTTCTACTTTCAGTGAGAACACTATCTTGACAAGTACTATTTACTAAAAAGTTCCCATCACAAGTATATACTTGTTCATTCTCAGTTCTTCCACCTTCTTCAACCCAACTGCCGCCAGTACAGGTTTGATTAACCCATGCTGTTCCTTGGCATGTAGTTTGAACACTTCCTTCCGTACAACTAGGCGCAGCTACACAACTGCTAGTATTTAAAGTACAGCTAGCAGTACAAGTTGGCGTTCCAGTAGTACTCACTGGGCAAACAGCACCACTCAACTCATTTCCTTCACATTCTTCGCCTACATCAACTAATCCGTTACCACAAAGATTAACGCATGCTCCATTCTGACACGAGATACCGATAGGACAACCATAAATCGCTGTAACAACTGATGATTTTGCTACACCAGGACCGCTAGCACTAGAAGAACTTCCACCACAAGTATACCCGCCAACTTGTCCGATAGTACCATAACCTACACCCGCACCAGAGTTTTTACATTCCGGAAGGAACGTTCCTTCTTCAGTGACAATACCATAGTACACTCGATTTCCACCTTCATATATATCTATTAACCTAGTTCCAGTAGGCAGTTGATTACCGTCACGATCTAGATAATAACAGAAGGGAGTTAGACACAAACTAGTATCTAAAGTACAGCTAGCAGTACAAGTAGGTGTTCCAGTTGTACCTTCCGGACAAGTAGCACCAGCTAAATTAGTAGTATCACACTGTTCAGTACCTTCAATGA
>CAZNUS010000018.1:0-34314 GCA_964576385.1 uncultured Methanosarcinales archaeon
TAGAGGTATTAAAGGGATTAAAGAATTACTTCTGGAATTATTAGATGCAGGCGGAAAAGAACATCATACCTTTGGCTCTACTGTAAAATCACTTATGCTTGGCGATGCCTGGTGGGTAAGCTACCACAAAAAACGAGCCGAACAAGGGATTAAAGCGAAATTACTCTTTAATGAGTCCCTATCTCATTGGAAAGCCGAAGTTAAATATCCCAAATCAGAAGTGAAGTATACCAAAGCGGGATTTGAGCCTCTAACTGAAACAATAATTCGGAATGATAAGATAGGGATTATTATGTGGGTCAATAAACCTCTTGGTGTGATAATCCATCAAAAAGAAGCGGCGGAATCTTACGATAAATTCTTTCAACTTATGTGGAAAACAGCTGTTCAATAATTCTTAAAGTACTTAGTAAATTAAAGAATATATCAAGAGATATTTCAACAGGAATAGAAAATTATATCTTATTCCTTCTTTTAATCCGCTCCCAGAACGCATCATTATTTAGAGCATGATCACCTGAATCTTCATCTCCTTTACTCTTATTTAACCGTCTAAGCAAAACCTCTAAGTATCCTTTAGGATCTAGTTCTTGTTTATCATCACCTCTATTAGGCTCGCAGGGATTCGTAAATGTTGGCTGTATTTCATTAGGAACATCCCTTTCTCTATTTCGTACTGCTTCAAATGGATCATCAAAATCTCTAAAATGTCGATAAGGACCTTGCTCTATTTTCCCAATTTTTTGTAGCGGTGAACCCTTTATTGGAAAATCTTTTCGTAGACCGGATGGAGGATGTTTAGGTGATAGTTCTCGTTCACGCCGCGCTCGTTCCATGAGAGTACTAGTATATCTTTCATCTTCTATTCTGCGCCAATCTATATCTTCAAAAGATACTGGTCTTGTCGGTTGAGGCTGTGGGTTTAATAATGGATCTCTGCCCATCAGCAAAGGTATAATATAATCATTTAATTTATCACCCTGAGTAATCCTTTGAGCTCCTGCAAGCGATCTTGGGATATCTTGACCTAACTTGCCAAAGCTACCACTCTGTAACATTTCTATTTTCCATTCTTTTAATACTTCTGCAAGCTCTTCTGCAGTCAATTTTCTCATTAACCTAGAATTCTGGTGAGGTAAATAAGATTCTCCAACTTTCTCATACCCTAATACTTTAGCTTTAGGAGATGTAGCAAGCTCATAATCCGGCATTTGTAGAATATGTTGTTGAATAGGTTCTCCAACAATAGCAACTCTACTTTGTTCACCATGATACAACCGTGCCCCAGCTATAGCATCTAATCCGAATGCTTGTAGCTCATCAACCATACCTTGTAAGGATACTAATCCCCATTGTGCTTCAACAGCTTCTTGAGATTCTTGACCTGCTGGTTCGCCAACATACATAACAGATAGGACTCTTGCTACTCGTGAAGGAAAAGGCAAATGAGTAATAATACTTTCTTTCTCAACTATCACCAAATCAGGAGCTAGTCTCAACGTAAGGTCTTGATCATCTAATCGATACACAATTCCGCCATCATCATGCCTTTCTATTGCCATACGGTCTAAAAATGCCTAAAATTTATAAACTTTTCGTTACTCTTTAGTAACTTCCAAGAGATCTCTTCATTCTACTAAACCAATGTTCTTAGTGTTACTAAAACCATTAGAATAAATTTATAAAAAACAAAAGAAAAAATTTAGGGATGGTACTCCCACTTCACCAGCTTGTTCTACAAGACCCAGAATCACTGAGTGAACAAGAAAGAAAAGTTGTTCTTGCTCAGATGGAATCAATTCGATGGAGGCAAAAACTTGAAGAAGAAGGATATGAATGGATTGAAAAGATGCCTGCTTTTAGACCTGCAGGAATCCCTCATCCATATGAAGAAAGAGAAAAAAGAGAAGTAGATAGTTTATGGCCTGCTTATCATGCTTTAGAGGAAGCATTATTATATTATACTAATGACCGGCAGAATCCTTTGACAGAAAAACAATATCTGGAAGTTACAAAATTTATTATAGATCATCATCCTAAAATTCTATGGGATTGGGGAAACTGGTTCAAGAAGTTTAACAAAGTAGTATCGGAACGGAAAATACCAGTTGATGAAACAGTTCAGGAATATATGGATCAACACGACAATCTACACTTTAGATATATAGCACGGAAATTTTTTACATGGATAGGAAGATCTCCAGAAAAAGCAGAACAACACGCTGCAGGGGTAAGAAAAGTAGTAGGATTGAATATTCAAAATGACGAAATCAGCATTGAAATAGGAAAACAGCCAAAAGCAGGGAAAATAATAGATGCTGATTTAGTATATAGGACATTTACTAGAAATGTTGAGTATCATTAAACCTTTTCCCCAACAATACTCCTCAGCATATAATCCACTACCTTAACAGAAATCTTCTTCTGCAATGGTAATCGGCCTTTCACCCCTATGACTAATGGATATGTACCGTATTGTCGGCAAAATGTAGTTTTTCCATCATAGATTTCTGTCCAAACATCTCTGATAACGGTGCTTTTAGGTAAGATCATTCCTAACATCGGGTTATCAATCTTTTGCCGGATGTCGTTTCGCCACTTCCAGTAAAGATGCTTATTCTTGCGCCAGAACTTATTTCCTCCATGTTTTTCTAAATACGTTCCTGGTAAAATTGCCACCTGCCGGATATTTATCCTTCGCAGCAGCAGCCCTTTAGAAACAATCTGCTGCAGCGCTTCCATATTTTTCTGATGTGTTTGCTTAGTCTCCTTAAGTAGGCCGAAAATAATATTTATTCCCGGTAGAAATTTAGGCAGTCCATTTTCTCCTCTTTCTGCTCCATACTTATTGATTATTTCAATGGCTTTAAGCGCAGTCGCGGGTGATGTATTCAGTAAATTTGCTTTAACTACCTCTGGATCAAAGGACTCTACTCCCATTGCGGCAATATTTCCAGCAGTACAATATTTTACGATTGCTTTGGTTATCTCTTCTCCATGTTTGCTGATGACCGAATTTGGGTTAACATTATCGATATGCAGCATGAGTAGGTCAGGGCAATCTTTACGTATTCGTTCCAGCATCTCTATGGGCCGGTCAGAAGCATAAAAATCTGCCTGTTTTCCCAGTCTGAAATAGCGGCAGCCTGCCAGATAAAAGAGCTTAACCTCTTCTACTACTTCTTCCATTAGACGGTTAGTGAACTTAAATTTTAATGGTTCGGTGCAGAAACTGCATTTTCCTACACTGCACCCTCGCGAAGTTTCTATTTCTACAACTCGTTTATCTGGGATCTCCTGCAGAATACCTGTGCTTTTCGGAACGATATATTTTAATTCGGAGAACGAAAAACATTCTTCTTTTACTTCTGTGAATAAGCTTAAATCTTCTTTTTCATAAAATTTTCCTCCTTCGAGTTGCGTTCCTAATACTGCCGGGCCGGTAAGGATTTTTGTGCATTTTAGATCCTTGATCAAAGGGATCACTTCTTGAAGCGTTCCCGGCTGTGCTGAGAGATATTTTCCCGGGACGTGCACACCTAAAATGACGATCAGAACATCTGTCGATTCTAAAACTTCTTTAGTCTTGTTTTTGGTTAAGTTATAGACAAGAATATTTGTTTTTTCTTTTTCCGTAGGTTCTTTTTTAATACCGCCATATTTTTTCCATAATCTTACATCATCAATAGTAAGGTACTTTACATTACGTCCTTCGCTCTTTAATTTTCCGAACCAATAGCGGGGGTATGTTCCTAAGTATGGCGGTACCCCTAATCCTGAAGCTTCATCAGTATAACAGTCTAAGATAGTGTAATGCATGGAAGAACAAATACTTGTTTCTTTTTAAAAATATTGGCAGGATTAATTTTTTCAAATAAAACATTCTCTGATCAATTATCTTTGTGTGGCAGAATATACTGGAACAAGAACTCTGCTCCTGCCTTCTGTCGATTCGGTTGTCCAGATGCTACCGTGCTTCTTGTAAAATTGTACTCCTTTACCGATGTAGCCGCGAGTTGAAATAGTACGCTTTTCATGGAGCACATATAAGCGTCGCAAGGCACGTTCAGCATCAAACTCCATCCTATGGTCAGGAATGGTATGAAAGCCGCGGTGCGCTAAAAATACATTGTTGTTGACTGACAGCCAAGCGTAATCAAATCTAGTTATCCCTTCAGTAAAGGGCAGTTTATCTTCTTCTAACGTTCTTAGGTCGATGCAGTACTCTCCTTGCTCAGGAGCTACCAACGGCAGGGCCATCATCCCTAAAACGATATACCCTTCAAGATTCACTGGCCTATTATGTTCAAAGCGTATGGTCTGCATTTTTGTGACATTAATCATTTTCTATTTTTCTCTTATGTCGTGAAGGAAATAAATATCCGAACAGATCTTCTTCTCCAAGTTACGCAGCCAAGAATCTAAAACATTAGCCTTTTTCCCTCCAAATATCTCTGAATAAGGCTCAACTAAAATTCTTTCTTCCATTCCCGTATTATAAGCTCCCCATAAATCCATTACTAACTTATCGCCAATCATAGCTGCATTCTTTGGCTGAATATGATAGTGGTCGAGTAAATGTCCAAATCCTTTCTTCGCCGGCTTGCCTGAACCTCCATTGACATAGATTGGGAGTTTAGAAATCATTGCAATTATTTTTCTCCTTCTCCAGAAATGGCTATTGGTGAAAATAGCCAGCTTAAATTTTTTACTTAGCTTTTCCAGCAGTTGCTTTGTTTTACTGGAAATTTCTCCTTTATCGTAAGTTAAAGTATCATCAAAATCAAAAATAAGCAGTTTAATCCCTTTTTTATGCAGTGCTTCATAATCTATGTCATAGATCGATTGATAATGTGACGTACTCAGTTTTATTTTCTTTTTTCCAAAAAAAAAACTAATCCAGAACCATGAGTAAGCAAAAGGATTCATATGTTGCTTCATTTTTAAAACAGATATAAAACTATCGTTAGCTAATACTCTCACTAAGAAAATATCGCTAGGAAAAACTATCATGAGGGAATAATATCCCCAATGATCTTAGAGTAGTTCATTGGTATAGCAAATGTGACTAATATTCGAAAATATTTCACAGTTACTATAAATTATTGCTCTGCGTTTTATCTTCCAGAGACTTTTTTTTAACCAAGAGAGAACAGTTGCGGTGGTACACTCTCTAAAAAAGATCACTTATCTAAGTACTCACTTATCAATAGTAACATTTATAAATAACTAATAACTTTTATTAAGGAATGAAACAGGTATTTACTTGCAGTCTTGATGAAGATCTGGTGCAAAAGATTAGAGAACGAACCAGAGTTAGTAGGTTTCGCAATAAGTCTCATTTGGTAGAAGAAGCGATAAGGCAGTTTCTGGAGGAACAATGGGAGCAAGAGTAGAATTTCGTAATAATGGAGGAGAGCGAAGCTTAGTTGACATTATCTTAGCTGATCATTTATCCTCGTTAGAGATTGAAGCTCAAGTATTGCAGTATGCTCAAGGGAAAGATCATCTCTCTTTAGTCCAAGAATTAACCTTAAATCAAAAAGAATGGGAACGATTATATGGCGCTATTAGTAACAGAGCTCTTCATCCCGTAGTTTTAGAAGCAGTCGCTGGCATCAGAGCAAAATCTGAAGTGATGACGCGGGGAACATCTACTTTTCTAGGGTATAGTCGCATGTCCGGTTTAGCTAGAATTCTTCATGGTCAGAAAATGACCACTACCGAATTTGGCAGTTATCTCAAGCAAGTAGAATGGCTTCCGGATTACACTCTGGAACAAGAGGAATTTTTTCAAAAATTAGAAGAAGGAGATATCAGCTCTTATGGCACAGAAGATCTTGAAGGATTACTAAGGTTGACGGATAAATCCATGTTTAGTTTGGTAGAAGGCAACCATCTCTTCTCCCGTTACTTTAAATCAATCCATGAAAGATTAAAGGATAATCCAGCTCTACAAGCCGCTATTTTACAAAAAGTTACTGGTTACAAAGATGCCGCTTTGCTACGATTGGCAGGAAATGAGAGTCATCAAGGATATCGGAGCCTTGGAAGGTTACATCATTTATTTACCGGAAATGCTAGGAATTCCCCTACAGAGATCGGGGATTATTTCCGTGAATTGCTGATGGATCAAAGTTGTGAAGGGGATGATTTACAACCGATAAATCCATCATCAAGAATTGCGCGTTTGCGGGCTCAGAGAGAAGGTGAGCTTGTTGGTATTATTCTTGATTCAACAATATCTACGGATGAAGTTAAACAAAGGATGCAGGATTATGCTAGTGGAAAAACACCGCGAGAACTATTATTGGAGCTGCCGACACAAAAGAAGGGTCTTATAAAAAAGCTGCACGAAGCAGTTGTAGAGAGAGGACTCGAAGCAGATCTATTTTACTTAGCTACAGGCATTGCGGCTTTGGAAGAGGTGACAGCTTTTGGTGATGCATTAACTCCAGGTATCTCTGAACTGAAAGGATTGATGCACATCATTAGTGGCAGAAGCTTAAGATATAAAGAAGTACGAGAATACATTGCTGATCACCTTGGCGTTCCACCATTATCTACTGCTCATCAAGATTTTGTAGATCATCTGCATGATTATGTCCAAAGGCTTTGTCCAGAGGAGCTCTTGCAGAGGCTTGGAGAGAATAAGCATCGGAGCTTAGATAGGGGTCAACAGAGTTTTGATGGGTATGGGATAGAACTAGGAAGAGTTTTATCGCAAGATCAAAAATTGCAGTTGGCATTGACAAGAAAATTAAGAGACAGCCTTAAGGCAGTTAACCAGAACGCTAGAATTCATATTAGGAGAGTTAACGCATTATTAGCTGGATCTACGGATGTAGGAGTACAAGCAGCTACCCATATTAGGAATCTTCGTTCAGTATATCCAGATATTAGAACAGTGGAAGAAGCAAAAGCTGCAATTGAGGATTATGGTATGCCATACCTAAGGCAGCTGGGAATAACCGATGGAAGCGGCAGAATATTAACGGCAATGGCAACGACTATTTTCCCTAATCTATTGACAGAATATATTCATCTAAGAAAAGAAGGAAAATCAGTAAGAGATTGGGTACAAGCCGAAAGATGCAGCCATATCTATGCGCTTCCTTCAATCGAACGGCTTCATACTATTAAACTAGCTCAGGATTCAGAAGGAAGATTTTTAGATCAGCGTGATTATCATGATTTGATCCGGAATATATTCGCTGATTCGGTAATCCTTCAGGGCGTAGATGAAAAAAGTAGGCGTTACGTACGTCAAGGGGATTTATCAAAAGTTACTATTACGGAGCAGATCGTTGATACTTCCACGAAGAACCCAAACTTTAGGATCAGGATGTGGCTTTCAACCAATACAGAACAACGTTCAGATAACACTCTTGAAGCCTTTTTGAAATCGTATTCTAGTCAAGAAGAACGGGACGTTGATACAGCAGTTAATAGGTATTTGGCTGATGTTGTTGGTTTGGAAAGCATTGGGCGCGCCAGAGAAATAGATTTGAAGAGACATTTAATAGTTGAACAAGATCAGGGACCAGAAACCAGAACGGTCGTTGCTACTAACTTTAAAGATAGATCAGGGAAGGGAGCTGGTTATGGGTTGGTGATGGCTTTTAGGCATGGATTGACCAATCTCGCACATTACTTGCAGTCCGATGATGTAGATGTACGAGAGACATTAAGGGAGGTCAACACTGCTGTTGCGGAATTTCATTCAAAAGGATTTTATGGCTTATCTCAATTAAAGAGTCTTTCTGCTAAACATAGAGCGATTATTCAAGGAAGGATGCAGAATAAATCCTATTCCCAACAATTTGAACACTTTGTTGCCCCTGAAGGAAGCGTTCTCCACGCTGTTTATGATGCTCTTGGAATAGGAAAAGATTTAGATTCTTATGCTTCAAAACATAAATCCTTTGTTCATGGAGACCTGCATGGAAGAAATATAGCCCTAGTAGATAATAGGATCGTATTCTTCGATTATGAACGAGCTGGCGTAGGAATTGCTCAGGAAGATCTGACCAAATACTTAGGTGAAAGAAGGTTTTGCTTATCTCTTGATATGGAAAAAGAACTTATTGCCGACTATATGGAAAAGCGTGGTGTAGATGACCCTGAATTTTTACACCAGTATCATCTTATGACTATCCAAAAAGAGCTGGAAATCTGTAGGTTTAATGCAGATCATGGGAGTACATTTGCAACACAGAAAGATTATCTCCAAAGCTTTAACTATCACCTAAAGCGGTTAGAGAAGCATGCAGCTGAAGTGTTCCCTGAAGCAAAAGTAAGAAACTTAGTTAGTACAGTCCAGAACGAATTTTCCAATGTTAACATTCAGCAGGCTGGTTAAAGATAACTTCCATAAAACGGGCCGACGATATCCTGACAGCGGCGGACAATGTTCCCTGCGCGATGTAACACTACTTGGTTGACGGATTTACTCGTTATCAACTTATCAAATCGTTCATGCAAAAATTGGTCTTTTTCTTTTGAAAATTCATGAAGGTAAGATACATCTTTTTTAAAATAATGAACCATGATGTTGTCGAACAGATGGAATGCTAAATTTAAGGATTTTATGTCTTCCTTGTTTAACTTTGGTGCATTAGTGTGAAGATAACGATACAAATAATTGATCTCATTAGAAATTTTTTCCAAGGTCCAAATGATAATATATTCAAACATTGATGTTTCATTATTGCGCCTGTTTTTAGTGATGATCCTTTTGCAATAATCAGTATATTTTGTGATGAGGTTTCTAGTTTCCTGAACTTCCTCAAGACGTTGAAAGGACAGTTCTTTGATCTCCTCTTTAATAATGGCCATATTTTCTTTACAGAGGAAAAAGCTTTTTCTAAAAATATTATCATATTCTTCTTCTAATTCGGTAGATATATTTTTGATGATAAGAAAATGACTCTTCTTATCCATTATTTCATGCCCCATCAAATCATGGACTACTTTCTCGATAACCTTAGCCGTGGAATCATCTTCATAGGTAACTTCAATAATATCATACCCCTTTTTGTAGGCATTGCTGATGATGCTTTTTGTCAGGCTTCTTGTAGAGTGGGGGATGTTAACTTTGATAGTTTGCCTTTTGCCTTGCCCTTTTCCTTTCAGGATCAGCTGATTATTGTCCTCATCAAGTTCAATCTCATCCTTATTTTTCAGATTATTATCTTCAACCCACTTTTTTGGAAGGGTTATCGTATATGAGGCCCCCTGCTGGATGATATTTCTTTTCATAACCCTTACTTTTTTCTCTTATTGATAAATCTTTCTAAAAAATATGAAAACTATTTTTAATAGGCAAAAACTATTTATTGAACACACAATACTACTTGCTAGTAACTAAATAAAGGGAATCATCATGGATCTCGTTGAACTTAATATCAAAAGCAGAAAGGGATTGGTTAAGGTTAGTTTGAGTAGAGATGAATACGAAAAGCAAGTTTCACAAGCTCTAAAATTACTAGAACCGGAATACCGTGGCTATTTGTCTTCTCAAGAACAGCAAGAGTGTCAAGGAATTCTTACTAGGACGGCTCAACTCCAAGAAACTTCTTACTCACAAGCTATGGCCAGGATGTGGGAAATTAAAAATGCCGGCGTTCAACCTTTTTACCTTGGAATTGTACCAGACAATGAATTCCCCATCATTGATGCTTTAATTCAGTTGCCTACCGGCAGGCTGCAGCAGCGCTGGACGATGCAGCATGCTCAAGCTCATCGTGCTGGCAGGAAAAAGGAAGAACATCCTCGAATCCAGCCTAGTTCTCTGGAAGATATTTTTGAATTTCGAACATTAGCTTTTGATAGCAATCATATCAGCTCCGAGGTCCGCAAATCATCTGCTTTTTATCTTGCCTCAAAGGCTTTTGGCGGTTGCTCAGCACAGCAAGCAGAACAATTTGTGATTCCAGAATTTGAACGACTAGAAGAAAAATTTAGTCCCTTAGAGCCAAAAGAGAGAGAGTATCAGACAGATAGGCCAGAATTTAATGAACTATTTTGGCATGTTGGATATACACCTGACGCTCGATTAGAATGGGCTGCGGTATACAACAAAGAACTTTGCCTTGGGGCTCCTTTTGATAGGAAGACCTATGAGCATATGAAATTTCTCTTTCCCGCAATTATTGCTCCACAAGAGCGACTCTCTGTTCTCCGAGAAAATGCTCAAAATATGAAGCTGCAACAAAAAATGCAGGAATCTTTAGCAGCAGACGATTTGCGAGAAATTCCGCTCTCCATTCTTAGAGATTTTGCGCCTCAATACCAGGCTTTAGTTCAGGAATCTATGGAGAGAAAAATGCAGGCGCAGTCAGCTAGAGCTCTTTTTTATTCAAATGATATCGTGCCAAGAAGTTTGGGGATTACCGGTGGAATCATTGAGTTTGGTTTCTATCATGACTCTTTGGCGCAGGCTCGACTGGAAAAATTACAGAGTATGCCGGAGGATGAATTTCGCAGGTTGCACCATGGTTCAGCTCTATCGGTTGGAGTGGTTCGGAATAGAGAGCCATCAGATACAGAGAAGTTGTTCCGAGAACGATATCTTGAGAGATATAACAATACGTATGGAAAGGTGAAATAATGGACGGAATAATGGACGGAAGACTATATACTTTAGATCGAAGAATTAAAACTGCTTCAGGCGAGGTACTACCAGCTCGAGTTCTAGTAACCGATGATGAACATAGAATTGTGTATCCCACTGCACTGAGTCATTTAGGGATAGAAGATGCTACCCGTGTTTGGGGGCATTGTTATCCAAGTGGTGTAAGAAATAGTTCCGTAGTTGAAGCCACGCCAGGATATATTGCTCCTGAGCAATTACCAGTGAACGCTCGGGAAGGGTATTTGTGTAATGGCGGTGATCTCCAAAAACAGGAACCATTTGCCCTTTGGAATAGAGTTTATGCGATTACGATAGTAGAGCGTGGAGAAACCTGCTTATTCCATTTGTATAGTGAACGAGAATTACTGAATAATGCGCAAGTCATTGGTGTGCAGTCGGTTGATTTAGATTCTATGTTGTTACGAGCTGAAGTAGGGATGAAAAATCTGTGGGGAAGAAAATGACTCGTCTCTACCTTGCAGATAAACCTATTCCAGGAATTGAATCAGATTATGTTTTCACCGATAAAAGCCACAATGTTTTAGCACCAAGGGCATTGCATTTTATCGATGGGCGGATCTCCTCTCAGGTGTATAAATCCCATGTGTTGGTACGAGCCGAGCCGGGTGGAGGATCAGTATTAATTCAGAATGCAGTTGTTCCAACAGAGCAACCCGCATTTAATATTGGTGATAATGTATACGGAGCTTTTCCAGGGGAGCCAGACCAATGTAGAGCTATGTTTCGAACTAGTATCGCAAATGTACCACATAGCGTCTTAACTCACGTAGAAGAAGGTGACCATTTAGAATTATTACTTCGAGAATTGCAGAAACAAGATCAGAGTGATTCTGGTTACATTACTGGGTACCAGACGGAGAGTAAGAGTAGGTTAGAGCGAGAGAAAATCAAATACGAAGAAGGAGTAGCAAGAGTGCAGACTAGACTTCAGGATCAAGTACAATCATTGAACAGAGATCGATTGAGTACATTGCAAGAAATTGGTGAGAGAATTAGATTAAGGAGGAAATAAAAATGAATCAAATACAATATGTAAGTTTAGCATTATTATCAGGAGTTGCCGCAGCAGCAACAAATGAAGGATTAGAACATATCAAAGCAGAATTTTTCCAAGACCAAGAACGATATAGTCCTGGCATGAGAGTAGCTGCAGGAGTAGTGGCAGGAGCTTTAGTTTTATCCGCATGTGCCGCACCTCAGACACCTCCAAAAGAAGTGGTTGAAATCCATCATTATCATCAATCTACTATCCAGCTCTCTCCAACAGACGCCCCATCGCAAGCTTTTTTCTCCGGAAGAGATGGAACGACGTTCATTTATGAAGTTCCATTAAGTCATGCCTATCGCGTGCAGGGCGAAGAAGCTCAGCAGTTGGTGCATGGGTTAACTGCATTGGCAGCTGGCTATACGCTCAGCAAACAAGAACTATCCTCGAGCATCGGGGATCTGGAAGTAGAATATATTTCAATCACAACTCCTCGGCATTTTGCTTCTGATTCACTGCTACTGCAAGTTCTTCAAGAAGCGGATCAAGATGGTAACCATGTTATTACTCTTGATGACATTAAAAAATTAGTGAAAGGTAAAAGAAACCTTTATGGAAATAGTGTTGATATTCTCTTAGAAAGCACTAGTTGTGATGCAAGAAAATCAGCTGCGCTTGAAGAATGTGTGTCCTCTTTTAATTGGGAAAATACAACTTGCAAAAGAACGGATAAGGACAAACAGGGAGAGATCAAGTGGAATTCTTCAGATGGCAAAAGGGTGTGTGATGATCAGCAATCATCTGCTTTGTGGTATGCTCGTGGAAAAGATCAAGAGTGCACCGATCAAAAAAGTACGGATGTTTACTATTGTAAGAAAGATAGTGAGGCTCGGGTAGCACAATGTGGGACTGATAAATACTACGCTAAACAGAAATTAGACTCCTGGAAATCGAGTGCCGATTGGGCTTGCAAAGATGATCCAGCTGTCGCAGTTAATATTTGCAAAGATCAGAACCAGAAAAAATATGATCAAGGAGTCAGAGACATGAATAGGACTCTTGCGGATTGTGAAGGTTCTAGCAAGGAAAAATTAGAACAATGCACAGGTCAGGCTGACCAAAAATACACTTCTTGTCATGAACAAGCAGAAACTCAAAAAGGGCAAGCTAACTCTACGCACAAGTCCTGCGTATCAGGTGTGGAAGAGAAAACAAGATCAGCTGAGGAAGAAGCAGAAAAAACCCTTGAGCAATGTCTGAGTACCTCCATTAAAACAGGTCAGGGATGTGTTTCTCAGATAGAAAAAAAGTTTGCTGGATGTGGGGAAAATTCAAAATGAATTATTCCACGTTAACGTTTCTCGCGGCTCATTTGCTGGCTCAATCTGGACCCAGTGTACATCCAGTTGATCAAACAGACCTATATCTAAACCAAGCGGCTGGGATTCATCTTGATGTAGCAGTGCATCCAGATAATTATGGAAATTATCACATCCATCAAGTAGATGATCAGGAAGGATTTCAGAAAGCAGTAGCTCAAATGCGTAGTGAAGCAGATACTAATAAGGATGGCCAAGTTACAGCTGAGGAAGCAAGATCCCAGCTGGAAAAACTGCTCTCGGCACCACAGAAAAGAGACGTCTCTAAACTTGTAGAATTGGTTAAGGAAAAAGGCAAATTTAGCATGGGGTTTTACAATTTAGAGTCGGGATCGATTGCTATGTCCAAATATGAAATGGCATTTCAAGTTGAAGGAAAAACTTGGAAAGTCTCATACTGCGATTTTGGGGCCGAAGTTCCCAACCCTGGTGTTCCGGATGATAAAATCAATCACTATGATTCCTTAGGCATAGCTCTTGAAGGACAAGCCTATGAAATGCTACTGGTTGATATTGGCCTGGATGGGACAGTAGATCAAGGAATCTTCTTTGGACATACGCTATCAACAAAGGATCGATTAATGGTAGCTGGTGCACAGCGCAGGATGGAGATGGTACTTGAGGAGTTTGCTAAAACAGCTGGTGAGAAGAAATAAGGAAAGACCAATGACCCAAGAACTTCGTGATAACCTCCTACAAAAAATTGAAACATCAGGAGTATGTGCTTTTCGCACAGAAAGAGATGTTCCTTACTTTAGCGGTTATACTACACCTTTTGAGAGTTTAGGCCTCAATGCGGTGCTCACCACTAGCGATGGAGAAATAGTTATTCCATCAGTATTTGATTCTTTTGATAGAATGGTACTCGGACGATTTCAAGGGCCTCTCTCGATAGGAGACTCCCAAGGCAGTCATCTCTTGCTTCCCTCAAGATATATTCTTCTTCCGCTTGATTCTATGGACCAGAATCCCCTGAATTTACATGTTTGTGCTATCAATCAAGGGTTGATGGCACAGCAAAGCTATTCACCGCCGGTGTTAAGTTATGATGAAGTTGAAAAACATGCGCCTCTAGTGACTGCTTTTCAGACTTATAGTCCTAAAGATCGTGTGACAAAAAAAGTAATAGATCATCTTCAAGAATATTCCTTTGAGGATCAAACACGAGCAGTTGTATCGCATGATTCCTTAATCGAGAAACAAAAAAGAGCCCTTGAGCGATTGTTAAAATTTAAGATGGTGGACTAAATGACTGTTGATGATATTACAAGGAAATTATACAGCCATATGGGAGAAAATGATTTTGTTACAACTTTAGCCTTTTTACAAGGAATTTCCTCGGAAAGAAGAGAAGCCCTTTATGGACAAGTTCAGCAGTTTGATATCAAAATGTTATCATTAGATTACTATATGGCAGGTATGCCCAAGCTAGTTAGTCCCTGGCTTGGAGAGAATGATGGTTACAGCCCTCTAGATAGGCAGAGATACGAATTATTAGGTACTTTGTATATGGCAGCTTGTTCTGGAAATGAAAATAAGGTTCAGGGAATTCTACATCGTGCTCAGGATGCAGATACTATGTTAGCTTGTGAAGGAGAAAAATATTTCTTAACACCCGAATTGTCTTCTTTAATGGAATTATTAGTTGCCAAATGCCATCGTGAGGCTTCCAGGAGAAATAGAAGCAATGCTATTGGATCTGCCATATGGTCTGCGAGTCAGGGTTACTTTCTCGATGCAAGAGCTCTTGCTGGCGTTGGTTTAAAAGTGGCATGGGCCAGTAAAGATCCAACGCAACTGCTACATCAATTTTATGACGAGCTCAAAATACTTGGAGTATATTTCTTTAGCCCCCTGAAAAACTCATTAGAGAGAAGAAAACCATGGAGAGGGGGATGAAAGCTATTCAATTAGGATTACTTTGTACCGCTCTGTATTCAGGTCTTGCGTATTCCCATCCTTGTCCACCAACTTCAGATCGGCGCCCAGGTTGTGATACCCATATATTTGGCACAGGAGGAGACTTAAAAAAACCGCTCCCTAAGGAAGATGGCCAATTATGCAGTAAATTTGAAACTCTATTGGTCCAGGATCTTAGTTATATCGCTGGGTTGGACGAAAAGGAAAAATACTCTCAAGCTGCGGAATCGTATTTTCATTATCTTGAGCAGCATGCTGGTTTTGATCAAATTGGTAGTTTCGACCCTTATCGTTGTGGCGAAAATATTGTCAATGGTGCTTGGGTAATCTTATACCCCATTGAAGAGGGAATTCCAGCTTTAGAAATAACGCTGTTTTACAATCAGGACATTCTCAGAAAGGGCTATGTTCCTTTAAGTTTGCTAGAAGCATATGCAACAGCGGGTCATTCGACAAAAGAAGAGGCAGATATTACCAAAAAATTAGTGCAAATTGTGCCGATTCGCTGCAAGCCCGCACCTGAGCCTAAAGTTCCTACGATTGATTTACGATAGACCGCCAAAGATAATCTGAGATTTTCACTTCTGATGGTCAGTTTTCTTTGATTTGAATTTTTGAGATTTAACCAATTTGTGCAATTTTCTATATTGACAACCAACAAAATATGTACCTGTCGCCATAATCTTTAAAAATAGCCTACTATTTCATCCTAGTTAAGGCCCCGTGGCTTAGCCTGGCGAAAATACATTTCGGGCAATATAGCGCACGACTGATACCTATAATATAATAGGGATATTGTATTATTTGTGGATATCGTGAGGTCCCGGATTCGAATACAAGCAATTATCTTTTGATTGTTTGCGTGAAAGTTCCGGCGGGGCCATCAGGACCCGACGGCTCAAAGGACTTGCTCCTTTTTCTGCCGACGGGCCATTTTTATATTTACAAACTTATTTTCAAATATGAAACTGAATCAGCAGGCAATAAATTTAAAACGCATCTATAAACCCTTTAATAGCTATAAAATATCCTCTTGATCTTTTTGTTGGAAAATAAGAGTAGAATATTTATTACATTCAATTTTTTGGAGCAATTATCTTGCAGGCATTAGATATATTACTGGGCTTAATCACCGTTATATTCAATTTTTTGGAGCAAATATAAAATAGGTTAAAATTAGTCACTACTTCCATAGGACTACAAAACGAAAGATTTAAATACCTAACTTGTCTATATATCCCTATGGATAAAGCAACTGATACTTTGGAGAATATTGCAACAATATCTTTACCTATTGGACAAGTTGTTGGAATTGCATCAAATGTACTTGAAGCAGATTTTCCTGGAAAAGCTTATGTTGGAGATTTCATCCATGTAGGTGCCTATTCACATTTTTCAGATTATATTGCGAGAGGAATTGAAAAATTTGGTAAACAAAGAAACAATCGATTAATCCAAAAAACAGGAGAATATTTCAGTGAAATAACAATTCCTCTTGTAACTGCTTATTTTGTTTTAGGAGAAACAATGATTAATTGGATTCCTGGTAATGCAATGGATGAAAAAGACATATATGCTACTTTGATAGGGAGCTTATTAGGATTCCTACATGCAAGAGGGATGAAGCGTAGAAGAAAATCTGTCGAATACTCTGTTGATTAAAATTCTTGCCCTTATATCTATTTATCCCTGAGAAATTGGTTTTATACCCCGTAGTTCTACTGCGGTTTTCGATTCCCATTTCTGGGAGTAAAAATCCCACAGCTTCAGGTAATGAATGCCCCGCAGCTGTTTCTGCTAGGAAACCCCAGAAACCGCAGTTTCTGATGTGCTGCGATTGGGATTTTTTACTTCGAATTTTATATATCTAAAAAACATAACTATTTAGATTATTAATTATGTTTTTTAGTATATTTTAGTATATCTACCACAATCTAGTATATTCCTTTCTATAAATCTTTAAATACCATTCATCATTTTGAAATGCTAAAATATGAGTTTTCCATCACTGTTGGTTTTACTGGTGGTATAACTTTGTATTGGAAAACTCATGGTCAGAAACCGTAAACTTGCCATAGTTTGCAAGCAATTATCAGTGGTGGACGGTTTCTTTGAATTATCTTGGACATAAAAATTTTAAAAATTTTATTAAAGGGGGATGAAATAATGGTAAAAAGAAGTGTGCTTAGTAAGGCTATAGTTATTAGTTTAGCAGTTCTGATGTTGTTAATAGTTGGGTGCTTAGATTATAAGGCTTATGATTCCGTTACTGGCGAAGCGACCAATGATGAATTGGTTAATGAAATTGCTCAAGTAGAGAATGAATTGACTACTGCTGAAGCTACTACTTCAGATGATGGTTCTGCTGAAAGTGCGGAAGCCGATGTTCCAGTTGGCGATGAAGTTGCTGCTGAATCTGAGGAAGTAACAGAAACCGTAACAGCTGAGGATTCCGCTTCGGACTCTGCAGTTGAAGAAGTAGTTGATGAAGTTGTTGAGGAAGTAGTTCTTCCTGATTTAGAAGAAGAAGACCTTTTGAAAGAAGAAGCTGTTTTAGAAGAAGAAGCTGATATCGTCAGAGTAAAAGAAAATGAGATGATTAAGCTAACTGCAAAAGTAGTTGATCCAGATAAGGATACAGTTTCTTATACATTCAGTAACCCATTGGATAAAACTGGGCAGTGGAAAACTAGTTATGGGGATGCTGGTGAATATTTTACAACAATTACTGCAAGTGATGGTGTACATAAGACTGAAAGAAGATTAAAAATAGTAGTAGAAAGAGTAAATGTACCTCCAAAAATAGAATCCCTTCAAAGTGTAGTAGTTAAGGAAGGAGAAACGGTTGAACTTACTCCTAAAGTTTCCGATCCCAATAAGGATAAGGTGATGGTGACTGTTTCCGAACCTTTAAAGAACGGAAAGTTTAAGACTGACCATACTAGTGCCGGAGAATACCAAATCATCGTTACTGCCAGCGATGGCGAAATGGAATCAGAAGAAAGCTTTACTTTAACCGTTCAGGATGTCAATGTTCTTCCAGAAATTACTGGTGTGGCTGACTTAAAAGTGAAGGAAGGAGAGACTGTTAAGCTTGATCCAAAAATAACTGATTTGGATGAAGAAGAAGTTTCCTTAACGATCAGTGAACCTATTGGAAACGATGGTGTTTGGGAAACCGGCTATACTAGCCATGGTGACTATGTTGTAACAATTACTGCTGATGATGGTAAAGATAAAGTTACCAAAAAAATAAATGTTTCGGTAGTTGACGTAAACATGCCTCCAGAGATAGTGGAAGTTGTTTTGGTAGTAAATTAATTTTTTCTTTTTATTTTTAACCTCAATTTTAATTAATCAGTCTCTTAATTAGTCCTTTAGCATCCTAAGAATTTCCATCATCAAATCTGTCCTATGGTAAAAGCCAGCAAGTTACTCCTTGTATTTCTAGTAATGGTATTTCTTGCCAGCACAGTATTAGGGGCAGTAAGAACATTTTATGTGCAGGAAACAGATTTCTTAAAGATAACTCCTGATGCAGTAGACCAGGATAGCGATACTATTCATTATAAGTATTCCTCCCCCTTAGATGAGGATGGAGAGTGGCAGACTGATTATGATGATGCTGGAGAATATGAAGTAGATGTTATTGCTTCTGATGGGACTTCAGAGAGCAACAAGAAAATTAGGATTGTTGTTGCTAATAAAAATCAGCCTCCACTTCTTGCAGAAAAGGAAATAGTTATTAAGGAAGGGCAAACAATTGACTTAAAGGACTTAGTCTATGATCCTGATGGGGACGTTATACGATACCTTTTTTTCTCTCCATTTAATCCGCAGGGTATTTGGCATACGGATTATGATGATGCTGGTGAATATGTCATTTCTTTTAAGGCAGATGATGGTGAATTTGTGATAAGCCCTAGAATTAATATCAACGTATTACCTACAAACCAACCACCAACAATCATCCAATCCTTTTCTTCTTCTGATACTTTTGAAACTGAAGAGGATAAGGAATTATCTTTTTTCGCTGATGTAGTTGATTCTGATGATGAAATTATTGATTATCAATGGACATTGGATGACGCAACTATCAGTGAAGAAAAATACGGAGAACATTATTTTGATTATGATGACTCTGGTAAACACACACTAATGTTAACCTTAAGCGATGGCAAATCCTCCACAAAAAAAGAATGGAGCATCATTGTTAAAAATACTAATCGTAATCCGGAGATAAATCTTCTTCCCATTATCATCTCTGAAAACGAAAAAGTAGTGGTAGATGTTCCTGAAATTGATGAGGATGGTGATTCCCTAGCTTTTACTTTTGAGGAGCCTCTTGATGATAATGGTGAATGGCTAACTGATTATGATGATGCAGGCAATTATGAACTAGAGGTTACTGCTTTTGATGGCAAGGCTTTTGGAAAAGGTACAGTGAAGATAACAGTAGTCGAAGTAGATAGGGCTCCCGAGATTGATTTTCCAGATTCTCTTTGGATACCCGAAGGGCAAATTATAGTTGTTCCGGTAAATATCAGCGACCCTGATCATGAGGAGTTAGAAATAAACTTCGAGGATTTACCAGAGTTTGCTGAATTTGATGAACAAAACTATCTATTAAAATTCAATCCAGGGTATGACATTATCTCGCGTAAAGGTGGATTTTTGAGTGAAATATTAAATACTTTCAGAAAAGAGCATCTATTTCTTCAAGAAAAAGAAATTCCTTTCTATGTAGTTGTTTGTGGCAGGGATTTATGTGCTAGAAAAGAAGTTCAATTGATGATTGAAAACACTAATCGCGCGCCTCTTATTGATACCAGAGGGGGTATTAGTGCTAAGGGAAATGTATCAGTTTTAGAAACAGAAACTTTTAAGTTTGATGCAGGTACCAGTTACGATCCTGATGGAGATATTATCCGTTATTCATTTGGAACGCCTTTGAACCCTAGAACGGGGGTTTGGGAAACTGGTTATTTCGATGCCGGAATACACACCGTAGAAGTGAGAGCTAGCGATGGTTACTTAGAAACAGTGTCCTATGTTAATTTAACAGTCAAGAACAATAATCGCATGCCCGCCTTAGAGATAAAAGATGATGATCTGGTGGTGAATGAATTACAGCAATTCATGTTTGAAGTGAAAGCCTTAGATCTTGATATTGATGATCATTTGGCAATAAAATTAGATTCCTTGCCTAGGGGAGCTTCATTTAAGGATGGTATCTTTTTATGGGAACCTGGACATGAAATAGTAGATAATAAAACTGATAATTGGTTTAACAGATTGATAGGCACTTCTGCATTCCTTACCAAAAAATTAAGCAAGGATCAAGAAGTAGTATGGCTGAATTTTGTTGCTTCTGATGGGGAATTCAAGGTAGCACATCCGGTAAAAGTAATTGTGAAAAATATCAATCAGCCTCCGGAGATGATCGATACGCATCCGATAGAAGAATTGACTGTAAGAGCATTTGAGCCAGTACTATTTAATGTAAAGGCAAAGGATGTTGATGGAGATACTTTGTCTTACGACTGGGATTTTGGTCTTGGACAGAAAAAGATAATCGGCACGGATACGGTGGAAAGAACGTTTACTTCTCCAGGAAAAAAAGAAGTTAAAGTAACAATTTCTGATGGGCGTGAAATTATAGAAAAGTCTTTTGCAGTAAAAGTATTAAGCCAAGAATATGTTGCTCCTGCTCAATCAATGGTTGAGGAAACCGAACAGCCTCCGTTGACATTCAAAGTTTTAGTGATTGAAGGGTAAGCGGTTCTTTAATTAATATATTTGTAGTTTATTTCTAATGCAATTAAATATTGTTTTCTTGCGAATTTTAGTATATACTCAAATGATCTAAATTACCAACAAAAAGTACGTATTTAGTTAGATGGCCAAGAGGTCAATTCTGCTAAGCTATAGTGACAGGCACAGATGTGAAAATCCTCGAAATCACTACTATTTCTGATAAAAATTACTCTGGATTTTCACCAGAATTGACGGCCAACTAAATACGTACACAAAAAATGCATTTTATATATACAAAGGCACTATTAATTGTTCGAATACTTAGTGCCTTTGGTATAGAACAAAAAACCTATTTATTTTAAATAGTGCGCTTAAAGCATCTTATCTGTACTAAAGAGGTGTTTTTATGCATTGGAATGATTTTGTGGAAGATACTTGGAAATTATCTCAGAAGATAGATTTTCAGCCGGAAATTATTATTGGTGTAACCCGTGGCGGTGTAATACCTGCTAGATTGTTATGCACTTTTCTTAATGTAGAAGAGATGCATTGCTTATGGGTGCAGCGTCTAAGGGGGAAGGAAAGAAAGATTGCCAGTACCATTGCCGCTAATTTAAATGGAAAAAAAGTATTGATAGTTGATGATATGATGGAAACTAGCGGAGTGATGACTGCTGCTAAAAAATATATATTGGACAAAGGCGCGATTGTTAAGACTGCTTGTCTTTATACTATGCCTTTTTCCGAGAATTTGCCGGATTATTCTTACAGTGAAGTGAAAGAAGTACAGGTATTCCCTTGGGAAAAGGAATCTAAGCATCTGCAAGGATTTGATGGTAGAAAAAAATAATTAATTTTCAATAGGTAGAAAGAAAAAACCACAAGTTATTTAAGTATATTTTTATTTTCTATTTTTGTTATGAATTCAGAATACTGTAGAGTAAGGATTAGTGCAACTTCACAAAAAGAAGCAGATAACATTTCAAAGACGCTAGTAAAGAAAAAGTTAGTTGCCGGAACAATGATTTATGATGGGAATTGCCATTATTGGTGGGATAGTAAGGTTGTAGAAAGAAAATATTGGAATATTGGTGCTTTCTCTTTAATGAAAAATGAACAGAAAATAATTGATGAAGTAAGAAAGTTACACAGTGATAAATGTCCAATTGTGGCCTTTAATAATATTGATGGTAATGATGATTTTTTAAAATGGATTAGGGAATCAGTTGAATAGTTCTCGTATCTCTTGGAATAGATAACTTCGTCTCCTATAATAAACCCCTTCATCTTTCTAAATAAACTACTCTATTTCTTCCAAATTCTTTAGCTCTGTAGACAGCATCATCTGCTTGTTTAAACAATCCTTGGTAATCTGCTGAACTTTGAAGCGGATAAGCAGCAACGCCGATACTGCAAGTTACTCCACATTCTACTCCTTCGCTAACATTGACTCTGGAGCTTTCCATACCTTGACGAATTCTTTCTGCTACAACTAATGCTCCCTCTAAGGGTGTATCTGGGAGTATTACAACAAACTCTTCTCCACCATATCTTCCGGGAACATCTTTTGTTCTCAGCGTAGACCTTAATACTTCAGAACTTCTTCTTAGAACTTCATCACCTACACTATGTCCATAAGTATCGTTTACTTTCTTAAAATGATCTAAATCTACAACTAATAATGCTAGTGGCGATTGTGTGGATGTGGCGCGAGTATATTCTGCTTCGCCTCTGCTGATGATGTGCTCTTTTCTCATCAATCTGGTAAGCCCGTCATAACGAGCTTCTTGCTGTAGTTGTTCAAATAATTTTGCATGTCCTAACAATGGTCCAGAGAGTGAAGCAATTGTTTTTAACTGTGCTTGGTATACTGTAGAGTCAATACCTTCAGGCAATTTTGGAACACGAAAAACCCCTAAGTTTTTTTCATGTCCATCAACTCTAGCAACCCAATAACAGTATGCTCCATTTTCAAAAAGCACAAAGTGATGTAACCCATCCCACAAATCTGGTTTTTCTTCAAAGTAACTTCTTACTTTATCAGGTGGTAAAAAAGTAACTTCTTCTAATGGTATCCCTACATTTTCTTTACATACAGTTTTAACATGATCTACAGCTTGATCTGTAGTTATCCCTACTGGAATGTTAGAGAAAGATCTAATGATAGAACTCATTCTTTCGTTTACAGATCTTATAATATCTTCTAATTCGCTCATCATACCTTTAAAAGAAGCATTATTTATAAATCTTTTGCTAATTTCACTACTTATTGGTGATGACTAATCTCCCGCAATTGAAACCAGTCAAATCTATATTTTCCATAGAAGATAAGACTTTAAAATCAGTTCAATTTTCTTTTTTATGTTCCTAGAAATTCTCATTGCTTTACTACTTGGCCTTATCGCCGGGATAATTGCCGGTTTGCTTCCGGGGATTCATGTAAATTTAATTTCTGTTCTTGTTGTTTCCTTGTCAGCGATTCTTCTCCAGTTTTTTTCTCCGGTTGCTTTGGGTGTTTTTATCATCAGTTTAGCTATCAGTAATTCTTTTATTAGTGTTTTGCCAAGCATCTATCTTGGGGCACCAGATGCAGGACAGGAACTTAATGTTCTGCCGGGACATCGTCTGCTGCATAAAGGTGAAGGGCACAACGCCGTTATATACACTATGATTGGCTCGCTTGGGAGCTTAATTCTAGGCACTATATTGTTTCCTTTGTTTATCTTAGGCATGGATATAACGTCGGATGTAGTGCAGCAATATGTTGGTTATGCTCTAATCATATTGATCCTCTATATGATCTTTCGAGAGAAAAAAAAGAAATTAAAGTGTCTGACATTATTTTTACTGTCTGGGAGCTTAGGGCTGGTCATTTTTAGTATCCCTAATTTAAAACAGCCTTTGTTTCCTCTTCTTTCTGGGCTTTTTGGCTTCTCTTTACTCTTAGTTAGCCTGTCACAAAAATCAATTATTCCAAAACAAGAAACAAATAAGCCATTAACTATCAGCAGTAAAAATGTTGTTAAATCTGTTTCTGCAGCTACTGGTATGGGATTTATTGCTGCTTTCCTGCCCGGCTTTGGCGCTTCCCAAGCAGCTATATTAGCTACTAACGTGGTTGGCGATATTGGTGATGAAGGTTTTCTTTCTTTAGTAGGTGGAATTAACGTTGCGAATATGTTAATCTCTATTTCTGCAGCCTACATCCTCGATAAGGCTAGAAATGGTGCAATTTTAGCAGTTAATCAGTTATTGGGCGGGATTGATTTTTCACAAATGGTGCTATTCTTAGCTGTTTCCCTCATTGCCGGTGGTATTTCTGTTATTCTCACTATCAAAAGCTCTAAATTATTTGCTCATTATATCACTAAATTAAACTATCAAAAAACAGTTTGGACAATCATCATATTTATAACGGTTTTAGCTTTTTACTTCGATGGGTTTATTGGCTTGCTTATCTTAATAACTTCTACTGCTTTAGGCTTAGTTGCTTCCTACTGGAACGTAGGCAAGAACCATCTCATGGGCTGTTTGATTCTTCCTGTTATTTTGTATTTTGTATTATGATAACTAGATGAGATTACTTGATGCAATGGTGCTGAAATTCTAGTTCCTATAGATGCTTAAAAACAACTTAAAAGACAGCTTAGATTTGTTTAATTATCACTAAAGAGTGATAACAAATAGGAAGATTTAAATACTAACCGATATTATTCTAGTTAATATGGGTATAGAAGAAACTGTAAGGGATATTGTAAATTCAAATTGGGAATTTTACGGTTTGGATAATACTAGTAGCAACTTTGATTATTCTATATGTAGACAATGGACTACAGATATGATTCGAGATGGTGGAATGAATTTAATTGATTTGCCAGAAGGTAAAGTTCATCATTTAGACATTCTTGCAACAGATAGAAGAACTAATCATAAAATACATATTGAAACTAGTTTTATGGAATATAAGGGGCATTTAATTCCTCTAAGGACACATACTGTACAAAATAAAAGAGGTTATTCAGTATATGAAGTAGATGAAATGGGTGATATTCAGAAGGAAAAATCAATTGATGGTTACTTTATCGCTATTTGTGGGGATGAAGTAACACTCACAAGAGTTGTATCGGATGAGGAAGTAAAAAAATGGAATTCCGAGGAATCAGATTTGGGATCTACTAATCAGTTATACTGGGAGATACCGACAGTACATACAGCCTATCATTCAATAACCGATGAATTTGTACATAATTCTTCCTATAATAAAGTCATAAAATATGTCATAACCCGTGATGAGCTAAATCAAGCATTCAGGGATGGATCAGCTTCAATTGGTACCTATGATAGACAATTTAGATCTAGAGAAAAGGATTCTATTTTACCTTTTGATATTGAAATTGTATTTGATGATGACAGAGGGTTTGAATTACTAAGAACTGGTTATCAACGATGGAAAGAAAGGACAGGTACTGAATCAATAGAGAATCCATTCTGATATTATTATGAATTTAATTCAGCCCAGCTTAAATAAAAAATATACCCTATTTTAATCTTATTTTTTTTAAATTAAGCTTAACGTATGCGATCGCTGTTATATTCTTCCGTAGGGGTTGCCACCGTCTTTTTGCTTCTTTTTTCTAAAAAGAAGATTATTCATTAAGATATGGAACAATCTTCTCTTTGTAAACTCTTTCTTGCTCTTGAAATCCCTTCTCATTTGGTCTAAGAGTTACAACTTTTCCATCGTGTGTTCTTAATACAACTTCATCCAAACTGCCATAGGGTTTTACATCCTTAAAATTTCTTGCTTGATATTCTCCAGGATATGACCAAACCATAGCACTTGGATTTCCAGAGGGGCTAAGCTGTGGCTCTTTAGCAGGATACATATACAAACCAACCAAAGCAAGTGCGGGTAAAGCTGGAATTACAGCGGCTAAAACATATTCCATTAGTTTTGCCATTTTCTTTTTACCCCCATACATTGTATTTGTTTCATATGGGAGCAGTAATTAATCTAGTAAATAAATAATAGCTCTCCATAGTTGGAGAGTTTTATAGAAAGCTTTAAATATTTGTAACCATTATAGTTAATTATGGAGCAAGAAATACTTCAGGAATTTGGATTTACTCAAGCAGAAGCAAAGATCTACTTGGTTTTGCTCAAACTGGGTCCTGTAAAAGTTGGACAAATAATAGAAAAATCTGGTTTACAAAGCTCAACAACCCACAATACACTTCATTCGCTAATAGAAAAAGGATTTGTTACATATGTTTTGAAAGGAAAAATGAAACTATATCAAGCAGTAGAACCAAAACAAATATTGGAGCAATATAAAGAAAAAGAGAAAAAATTTCAAGATGTATTGCCAAAATTAGAGTCAATCCACAAATTTGCAGAAGAAAAACAAAGTGTTGAAATTTACGAAGGCACAAAGGGAATTATAACTATGCTAAATGAGTTAATTGAAGATGCCAAACCAAAGGATGAGTACTATTTCTTTGCAGTGGATGTTTCTGGACTGAATAAAGAAATCCAGAATTTTTTTGAAAGATACGATGCAAAAAGAAAAGCAAAGAGATTAGTAATTAAAGGATTAGCGAGAAAAGAATTAAAACCATTATTTGAGAATAGAAGGTTTCTAAATGTTAAATATCTGGATTTTCCAATTCCCTCAAATACAAGTATCTGTAATGATAAAATGGTTTTGATTAGTTGGGGAGAAAAACCTAATGGAATTTTGATTAAATCAAAACAGATCATTGAAAGTGAAAAAATGTTTTTTGAGGAATTGTGGAGAAAATCATCTATATGATTTCTTGCGAATCAAGACAAAATGTGCGAAGCACTAAGGCGGCAACCCCTTTTAATAAGTCTACACGACGATTGAATATAACTCATTCCTTAACAATCCCTTCTTTAGTATATCTTTCATGCACTGGATGCATCCCTTCTTCCTCTATATCTATTTCATCCAGCTTTTTCTTTCGCTTCTTTTTAATAAAAATCTCTGAATTATCTTTTTTCATTATACCTCTTTTTCAACTCTTTCACCTTTTCAACTCTTTTAACAACAACGGTGTTACATCAATTTTATTGGTCTTATGCTCGATGCAATTAGTAGTTATAATTTGGTCAAAATATTTCATCATCTTATCTAATGCATGCTCTACAAATAACCCATGAACTCCTATTCCGATAACTGTCTTTGCTCCCTGTCTTCGAGCATTTTTGGCAGCTTCGATCATAGTGTGCCCAGTAGAAATGATATCATCAACGATGACGACTGTTTTATCTTTTATAGATACTGGCACAATCATCTTCACCTCTACGTGCCTAGAAGAAAATCGTGTCTTTCTTAATACTGTTACTGGCGCGACAACTGTTCTAGCGATACTTTCTGCCCATTGGTAAGATTCCCAGTCCGGCCCGATGATTATTGGGTTGAAAATGTTCTTTTTAATATATTCAGCAATCAGGCCGTTGGCAGTTGTGTATTTTGCTTGTATCGTAAAAATATCTTTTAAGGATTTATAGCGATGAATATGTGGATCGATAGTAATAAGCCTATCAACACATTTATTTAACAGTTTAGCCATGACTCTGCTAGAGATACATTCTCCTGGATTGAAACGCTTATCCTGTCTCATGTAAGCAAGGTAAGGGGCTACTAAAGTAACTTTTTTTGCGCCTAAATCTTTAGCAGTTTCTGCTGCAAAGATAATATGAAATAATGAGGAGTCAGAACATGGTTGGAATGACTGTACGATCACCAGCTCTTTACCTTTAAGCTCGGCATTATATTTTAAGTAGATATCTCCATCAGGAAAAGAGCTTAATGTTAAAGGAGAATATTTTGCTCCCAGTGCTTTAGCTAATTTTTTAGCAACGCTTATGGAATTCCCACAGGAAGTTATGATCATATTTACCTCTTTTTACACAATTTATCCTATTGGTTAATCTTAGTATTTATAAAAATAACGCATTTGTTTGTAGACCGCACGTTAAGAATTATGTTACAGTATATCTAAATATAATCTTGAGTGCACTGTCTTTTTCGTTAGTGATGGTAAAGAAAGTAAATGGCTTGCCGTCCAAAGAGGGATGCTGATTAATTTGAAGAAGTTAGTTGAACAATTAAGGTAAATTAAAATATTCTTTAAGCTTATAGGAAGTTGAGGTTACAAATCCTAAATTTCCCTGTAAGATAAAAGCTTTCTTGTTATCGTGAATAAAGATGACAATCTCACCATAATAGTGATTTAAGCTCTCATACCCATCATAAGTATAAAGTGTATATCCTTTACTTTGTTCTTTTAGGTTTAAGGGCAGAGGGATAATGGTTTGAATATCGTAGTTTAAATCTAGATTCTGATAAATCATTAGAAATTTATAGGTTCCATAATTTCCGGCTCCGCGAGAATCGTGAACATAAAGGCTATAATTTGAAAAATCAAACCGATGGTAAGTAGTTTTCTCAAAATTAATTTTCTGGAATTTTTCAGGAAGATCGGCCTCAACTGTAACCAAATAGCCAGTTTCAGTGACTGCCACATTAAACAGACCAGTCGAATACGTAGGTTCGTAAATAGATTCAGAGTCACAGCCCATCAAAAACAAGAGAAGCGCCAACAGTATTAATCTAATCAAGTATTCCTCCCCATTCCACCGCTGTAAATCCCTTTCTACTTTTTAGCTGCAGAACTGGCTCTCTTAAAGGGGATGATTTCTCTTGCGGTTTGAAATAAAAATGAATTCTGATGATAGTCTCCGGCATTGGTGTAATTTTTAATCCAAGGTTTTGGTTAACAAAATTATCAGTAAGAAGCCTGATTTCATAATAATTTGTTGGTGGCAAATTATTTAACCAATAATCCTTAAAATTATCTTGTTCCTGACGATTTAAGCCCAGCTGAGGTAATATCTCATCCATCCATGTTTCTAATTCTCCATATTGTACGATCCATCCTTGCGGTGACAATTCCAGACTTTCTAATTCAGCTTCGTAAAAAAGGTAGCCATATTTGTGATTAATGCGGCCTTCTCTCGTAACAAAAATACTCCATCCCGTTCCGTATTCAGGAATGGAGTGCGTTAATTTTCCATTAATGTTTAATTCAACTGAAATATTTGAATCTGATATGGGATAGAGATAAAGAGCTGGTTTTTTTATTTCATAAACTGTGCTCTGAAAAACAGCAAAACCTAGAACTAGGATTAATAGACTAATCGCAAGGGATATCCAGAGCCAAGCTTTCATATGTTTATCTTAGATTAAGGACATATATTAAATCATCTATAACTTCAAACATAATTGAAACTACTTCACCTGCAACTATAACATCTGCTTTTTTCACTGGTGGTCTACGCAAGAAACCTGAAAGCGATAGCGACCCTGGTCGGTTTGACAAAACACTAACTATTCTCTTTAATCAACCCTCTTAATGTCTCAAATAATCTTGCTGTATCTTCTTCCTTAACGATAAAAGTCATTTCCGTAAATGTTGATACTATATCGATAATGTTGATGTTTTCCCAATTTAATGCTCTCGTTACTAAGTAGAAGAATCCTAAGGTATCTACCGCAGATTCAGGTATATTTATGGTCAAGCTGCTAAGATTGTTAATTTTCTTCTTAACTGTGTCCGTTGGAAATAAGCTTAAAATCTTCTTTTCATGCTTCTGGTCAGCGATGATCATCAGCTCATACAATCCTTGTGTTATAGTTAAGAAATCACCCCTTTTGAAATCAACAATTTCATAAAGCTTTTGCATCTTCTTCTGTACTTCGCTTTCTTTATAGAATGTTATTTCCAGCAGATTAGAACGGATGGTTATGTCAGAATTCTTCTCAAATTTAGCTTTGCTTACAAAACTGTCTTTTAGCTTCTCGCTCAGTCTGCGTATCGCCATATTCACTGCCGAGAATTTTACTTTTTTCTTCATCTCTTTCTCGATCAATGGCCTCAGCTCTTCCGCTAAAGCTGCATTGTTGACTATTCCTCGGTTCAACGCTTCCTGTAGGAAAGGCTTCTGTTCGACAATTTTTTCAACCAGATGGGCGATAGTAACCATTTTTGTTGTTTTAATACTCTCTCTAGTTTTCACAATTTTAACATTTTTTAATAATTATGTTAATTATTTTACATTAAGTTAATACCTCTATTTAAATATTCTTATTCTATGGTTATCAATATAATCACCAATCAAATAGAAAGAGCAGAAACTAAGCTCTTAGAAGAAGCAGTATGTAAGCTCGGGGAGAGTGTAATTATTGTAGATCCTCAAAAAGAAACTTATCGTTTTCCCTTAACATTATCTTCCAGTTCTGATATTTATCTTTCAAGAATCGATGTAGCGAACAATACTGATCCAGAATATTTGACAGCTATGCAATTATTGACTTTTATCGAAGTAGCTTTTCCCTATGCGTCAATAGTTAATGGACGCACTCCTTTAGAGTTATGTCAGAACAAGCTTTTAGCTCAGGCCGCTTTTGAAGCATCAAGGTTGCCTACTCCTTATACAATAGCAGTGCAAACTAAGGAAGCTGCACATATAGTAGTAGACAGATGGGAAAAATACGGCAATAAACTAATCCCTTTTATTGTCTTTAAGCCTCTTTATGGTGGAAGAGGAGAAGGGATGTATTTATTTGAAACAGAGCAAGAAACCAATGATTTTATAGATAGATCAGATGAACCATATTATTACTTTCAAGAGTTTCTTGATCTCGGTGGGCGTGATTATCGATTTATTGCAGATCAAGATAGAGTATTAGCTGCTTATGTTAGAGTTTCTGATGGCAAAGACTGGAGAACAAATATATCGCAGGGAGCTCGTAGAGAAGCAATTTCAAGAGTTCCTTCATATTTAGAAGAGATAGCTTGCCAAGCTGTACGAGCAGTAGGCGGAGGAATTTTAGGTGTTGATATTGCTATTAGTGGTAAGAAGCCATATCTATTAGAAGCAAATATCTGTTTCGATTTTGCAGAAGTCTCCCGCATGCCTGAATTTTCTAATCTTCCGATGCAGATAGTTAACGCTTGCTTGAATTACCGTAAAAAAAATAGTCGTGAGATATCTCGTATCTAACCTTGTTTCAAAAGAAATCTTTATATAAATGCGTCTTAATACCTAGAATAATTACCTAATAATCTCTAGGATAAGAATATTTAGAATAATCTAACCAAGATAAAAATAGAAATCTCCAAGAGGTTATCTTAAAATGGCATTGCAAATAGACCCAGTAAAATTACAGAAGAGAAAAGAGATTGAAGAGCGAGGTATTAATCCTTATCCTTATAATTTTGACCAAACTCATCATGCCCGAGAGATTAACGAAAAGAATGCTCACTTAGGTGCAGGAGAACATACTTCTGACGAAGTCAGCATCGCAGGTAGGATTATGCTAAGAAGGGTGATGGGAAAAGCTAGTTTCTTTCATATCCAGGATGCCTCTGGGAAAGTTCAGGTATATTTGCAGGAAGATGCCCTAGGAAAAGATAGCTACGATATTATTGCTAAAAAGTTGGATATGGGGGATATCATTGGAGTGCAGGGAACTATTTTTAAGACGAAGATGGGAGAAGTAACAGTCCAAGCGAAGATGGCTTTCTTATTATGTAAATCTTTACTGCCAATGCCGGAAAAATATCATGGACTTAAGGATGAAGAGCTACGGTATCGTCAGCGTTATATTGATCTAGTGTTTAATCCTGAAGTTAAGGATGTTTTAGTTAAAAGAGCGATGATCTACCGGGCAATCCGTGAATTTTTAGATAAGCATGGTTTTGTTGAAGTGCAAACTCCTATCTTGCAGACAGAATATGGAGGGGCTAATGCTCGTCCTTTCGTTACTAAAATAAATGCTTGGAACATGAAAATGTATCTGCGTATTGCCTACGAGCTGCATCTGAAAAGATTAATTGTTGGCGGAATGGAAAAAATCTACGATTTAAGCTATTGTTTTAGAAATGAAGATGCAGATAGAACACATAATCCAGAATTTGCTATGATGGAAATCCAATGGGCCTATGCTGATTATTTTGATGCCATGAGGTTAACTGAAGAGTTATGGGAACACGTCGCTAAGAAAGTATTAGGTACAACTGTTATTAATTATCATGGTCAGGAGATTAACTTAAAATCTCCTTGGAAAAGGCTGACGATGAAAGATGCTTTAAAGACACTTGCTAATGTCGATGTTGATGCTTTATCCGATGAAGAGTTAACCAACATATGCAGAAATTACAATGTAGAATTTAAAGGAGATATCAATAGAGGTACGATGATCTTCCACCTTTTTGAAGAACTGTGCGAAGACAAACTTATCCAGCCTACTCATATAATAGATCATCCTAAGGAAAGCTGTCCTTTAGCTAAACAGCACCGTAGCAATCCTGAACTGATTGAGCGTGTAGAGCCGTTCATCAACGGATGGGAAGTCGGCAATTGTTATTCTGAATTAACTGATCCTATTTTACAACGAAAATTACTTGAGGAGCAAGTCAAAAAAGGTCGTGGCGGAGATGAAGAAGCTCATCCTATGGATGAAGATTACATTAATGCTTTAGAATTTGGCTTGCCTCCTAACTGTGGCATAGGTATAGGGGTTGACCGTATGGTTATGCTGTTGACGGACCAGAATTCTATCAGGGATGTGATGCCTTTTCCAACCATGAAGCCAAGAGAATAGTCTACTATTATCTGTTCATCCCCTTTGATCTGATGTGGCTATCTGGCAAATACTTCCTCCACTCTACTTTATTAAAAGTATCCTGTAATTCTTCTTTCTTTTTAAGTAGTTCTTCCTTCTTTATTAAAAATTCATATTTTTTTGCTTCTAATTCTTGTGTCTCTCTTATTTTTTCTTGTTCTTTTCTTTTTATTTCTTGTTGTTTCTTTAAGGAGATTATTCTCTCTCTTATCATATTAGCCTTCTGCAGCAATTCTATCTTCAATCTTTCTTTTTTCGTCTTTCTTCTCTTAACTATCCACACTCCTGCAGTTGAAACAATAAGTAATCCTGGTATAATAATTAAGATATACTTACTATATTCTGAAACATATTGGCCTATGTTTACAAACAAGGCCTGTCCAGCTAAAGCTGCTTTCGTTAACTCTTCTTCAGCTCTTGTCGTAGTCTCTTCTTTCTCTGTCCCAGGTAGTTCCTCTTTTTTTTCTTCAGTTGATTTCTCTGTAGGAGGTTCTTCTTTTTTCACTTCTGGCAAAGTACACTTCCCATCAACTAAGGAATACCCTGAAGCACAGCCGCTCCCACCTCCTCCCCCTCCTGAAGCACCAGTTTCTTCATTAACAGCAGGCGTCTCCTGAGCGGTATAATTGCTAAATGAGCTGATGCTAGCATATAGTATTCCGCCGCTATAAGTAATGTTGCAAGCATTAGAATTATCACATCTATCTCCATTCTTAAGTAATTGAGGGGTAGTATACGTTAGCCCTCTCAATTGTACCCTTGCAGCGCCATCCAAGGTAAGAGCCTGCGGATCATCTGTCAACCCAACTTTATTGCTTTCAATAAAAATAGTTGATCCCACTCTTAGTGAGATATTGGTCGTCAAATTCGCTAAGGTCCAGTTTATCTGCCCGTTACTATTATTGTACAATATAGTCTTATTTACAGTTGAGTTGTCATAAATACCATAAGTATTATTCGTGGAGATATTATTATTGAGAAGAGTTATCCTACCGATAGAATCGGCAATAGTGATCCCATAACTCTGATTGCCGATCGTAGTGATGTTGTTATGTTGTACCGTTACGTTCTGGACAGAACGTAGATAAATACCTATACTGCTAGTTCCTGCAACGCTTTCTACAATTTGACAATTCTTTATTGTTACATTATTCGCCTGAGTTACATTAATCCCATACCCGCTAGATCCGTAACTCACGCTATATCCTGCGCAGTCGAGAGTGATATTAGAAGCGGGGAAGTTGAAACACGTTCCTGCAGATGATATATTCCTTTCTAACGTAAGATCGACTCCATTGCTAAAGCTTCCACAGCCAATCTGCAAAGTGAGATTACTGCTGATGGTTCTGTTTTCATTGCTGCTGCTGTCATTAGAAAAGAACGTTAAAGTATATACTCCGACAGCTGCAGGCGCAGTAAAGCTGTTATTGTATCTGTTTCCAGAGCGGAATAATAATTCTAGCTGTACAATAGTCCCATTCGGTTCAGAGATATTAGCGAATACTCTTGACACTGCTACTTCATCGGTGACATTAGCAGCAACCATGATGACATCAGTTGCATTAAAGTAACTGTTGACAACAGGAATTACATCCGGCACAGCTGGATTAATCCTGTCCTGAACAGTGAAATTAGTAGTTACTGTTCTGTTTTCATTACTGCTGCTGTCATTGGCGAAGAAGGTTATGTTGTACATCCCTATAGCAGCTGTTGTTCCAGATGGAGCTGTGAATGTATTGTTGTATCTATTTCCAGAGCGGAATAATAATTCTAGTTGTACAATAGTTCCATTTGGTTCTGAAATATTAGCAAATACTCTGGAGACTGATACTTCATCGGTTATATTAGCAGCAACCATGATTATACCTGTTGCATTGTAGGTAGTGTTTTGCAGAGGCA
>CAZNUS010000019.1:0-15132 GCA_964576385.1 uncultured Methanosarcinales archaeon
ATAGTAAACGCTGAGCTAACCCCCTCAAAAAAAACAAAAAATAGTGCTGGCGACTCCTCCAATTTTTCTACAAAAAAACTTCGTATAGTCGCATATGGCCTACTTAATTTTTTAGTTCTTTAAGAGAAATTTCTATAACTTTTTTTAATCGTGGAAGATCCTCCAAAACGATGTGCCACACGGTGTTCAAGTTCACACCAAAATACTGATGGATCAGCTTATCTCTTAACCCTGCAAAATCTTTCCAGGCAATTTCTGTGTATTTTTCCCTAAAGGATGGAGGAAGATTTTTTACTGCTTCACCGATAATCTCTAAACGTCGTACAGTTGCATCCTGCAAGTTCTCATCATGTAGAAATTGACTATTAGTAGTAATGTGGCGTTCAATCTTTTCAATTTCTGCAAGAATATGTTCAAGAAATACTTCTAAATCTTTTTTCAAATTATTCTCACCCGGTCTTTGAGGATGTAATCTTTAAGCAGCGGGTTCAGTCCGCCGTAAGTGATTAGATCTACTTTTCGTTTTAGTTTTTCACTTAGCTCACGCTCCATACCAATAAGTTTTAGTAAGCTTCCATTGAACCTTATAAGTATATCCACATCACTATTTTTTTTTTGTTCACCACGGGCATAGGAACCGAAAATGGCTGCATTCTTAATCCCGTGCAGTCTAAGAATCCTTGTAATGATGGGTTTTATTTTTTGCAGTTCCTGGTTCTCTTTTTTTTTCTCACGCATCTTATTTTAAAGGGGTGTATTCTATTTAAAATTTTCGTGAATAGAAATTCCCTCCACCTAACCTATAGATAATCACTTCTTTCAATCCCGTTTTTTTTGCAATTAACACATCCTCTTTTAATTGTTCTGTTGAAAGTGTTTTTCCACCATAAATCCCTGTGGCGGTTATGCCTAATGCCACCAGGAAATTATCCCTGTATTCTTTCTTGCCCCGCTGTAGCTCTTTAAGGAAAAATCCTCTGGGAAATGTATGAAAAGAATGGTAGCACATTTTGATAATTTTAATGGAATTAAACCTATTTTTGCAGGTGTAATGCAAGCCTAAAGATTTTAAAATAATTTCTTTCTTTTTTCCTTCTGGATAATACTCTGCAAGATAAATCTGTCCTGGATAATTTTTGATAAAATCAGTGATTAATTTCTTATTGCGATAAAAATTCCAGAATTGAGTGATGTACAGCCAAATATTTGGTCGAGTAGGCAGTTCTAGATCGAGCATAACAGACCATTTATGTTTAGCTTCATTTAATTCAGTAAATATTCTTAGTAAAGCTTTTCGTTCTGAGAATGGAGAAATCCAGTAACCTTCTTTTTGTTTGAGGATGGGCCAATAGACTACTTCCTTAAGAAACTTATTTTTTGGCAAGGACTTCCTTACTTTTTGAAATTCTTTTATGCTTTTAGCGGCAAGATACAGTTTAGTAGGAAAATTAACTTCCTTTAATCTCCTTAAATTATTTTTGGTAGGAAATTCTTCGAAAAAGCTGATAATCATAATGTTAAGATTATTTTCAGGTTGATATAGTTTTCTAGAAACTGTACGTATTTAGATGGCTAAAACGTAAATTTTGACAAAACTATTCTTCTTTCTCTTATTATTACTCTTCTTCTTCCTCCTCTTATTATTGTTATTGTTGAAAGAAGAAAGTAGTCCGATCATCTTCAGTTTTAATTACTTACAGGTAGGAAACTTTTTAAATAAACTGCTCTTTTTTAATCCTATGGATATTGAGGACTTGCTTTTTGCTATACCTACTGGATATATTTTTCTTACTTTCTGCGCGTCTGTTGTTTCTTCTATGGTCGATCAACGGTTCACATCGAGGCAGGAATTAGACCATTATGTTCAAGGGAGATTACGCCTTATCCCTGCAGAATCAAGGCCAAGAGTGCATAGCTGGCTTTCTGGGGCTGCCGAGATCAAACAAGTAGGAGATAATGAATTTAGGTTAAGGGCGTACAGTATCAGTTCTGCTAAGCATGAGCTTGGACATCTCTTAGGTGGTCATCTTAACAGAGGTAATTTAGAAGACCGGGGACTAGGCGCGAAAATATTATATCATCTTTACTATGAACCTATGGCTACGTTTGCTGAACTGATGAAATAGAATTCTTTGATGAGATATATATAGTGTTGTACAAATAAGAAAAAGATATTTGTTTAGCTTTCGGCGGTCGTGGATTTTGTCGGTTTATTTACGTCAATTCATCCAAAACTAAACAGTTTTACCAATCAAACCGAACGATAGGTCTCATAAACGATAACGAGTCAAAATCCATCAATTGACCGCGCCGAGCTAAACAAATAAGAAAAAGAAAAAAAATAATCTATCGCTTTGCCAGATTTAAAATCGATCTTACCGCTACGATTAAGGCCGATGGCAGAATAAAGGCTAAAATGCTGGAAAGAACACTTTCTAAATATACTCCTACTCCCTGCACTGCGCCTAAAATGCCTTTGCTTAAGCTAGTTACAATTACTAATGCAGTAACCAACACGACATAATCTTTAGCTTCTTCTGGATGGATGTTGAAGAACCCTACTGCAATACCAGCTAATACTAGCAAGCTTACCAAGAATGGTTTCGAATTCTCGGGAATAAATTCAGCAGCAATACCGATCAGCAACGCTACTAATATTCCGGTCGTAAAGGCATATGTTATCGCTTTATTGGTTAGCCTTTCTACATCTGAAGCCACTGTCTTAGCTATTCCTTTTACTGGGGCCATTATTTTCACCTCTTTTTTGATGACTAATCAACTTAGCTTCTAGGAAAGTAAAAAGTATTTTTAAATATATTGCCGGAGTTAGACACTTTTATTGAATTAGGAAACCTTTAGTATAATTTAAAAAGAAATAGTTATTTGCCTTTTCTATGCCTACGCTTATCGCTTGTTTATCTTCTGGAAAAGGAACTTGGACAGAAGTAAATAAAATTATAAATTCTCAACCCTGGAACAAGGTTTTTCTTATAACTGATCATTTTGGCAAAGAGAATTATAAAAATAGTAAAGAAAATGTGGAACTGCTGGTTGTAAATTTCTTCCAGGAAATTCCTATGATTACTGCGCAAATAGTCCAAGGGTTGCAGAACAAGATATCTGATTTTGAGGTTGCATTAAATTTTGTTTCCGGTTCAGGAAAAGAGCATATGGCTCTAATGGAAGCCGTATTGGAGTTAGGGCTGAATTTTAGATTGATTACTTTAAACAATGGACAAGTAGAAACTTTAGGTTTGAAACAGTAATCACCACATTCTTAGATTTTATCTTTTTTGAATTTATATTCTCTCATCAGCAAACTTTTTATAGGCAGATGATTTGGTTGATATAAATGTAGCATTAAACTTAGGGTAACTAGAGTAACATAAAAAAAGAGGGAACATGGTTTCTAGGGAAGAAAAGTTTAGAAGAAAAGCATTAGCTGGTACGTACTCTAAAGATGCTCCTAAAAGAAAACCTCGCGGTTCATTCAAGGATCTTTTTGTATATGAAGATATTATAGCAGAAGAAAGAGCTAAGGAGGAAGAAAAACAAAGGTTGGAAGCGCAGAAGCAGGCTGAAGAAGAACAGCGTAGAGTTTTAGAAGAACAGAGGCAGGCGTTAGAGCAACAGAAAAAAGATTTTGAGGCTCAGCGGGAACAACAGCAACGAGAAATGCAGTCCCAGCGCCAGCAGCAAGCAAAAGATGCAGAACGGCAACGCCAAGAGTTATTAAAATCACGATTAAAATTTAGTCAGGAGCAACGTCAGGCAACCGGATCAAAAAGGCCTTTGCAGCAGTTAGCAAGAACTGAACAAGACTTAGCAACACAAAGAGTACAAGGAGCTGTTCAGCCAGTCCGGAAAGGGCCCAGTAGATTTCAACAGTTTTTTTCTAGAGCAGGCAGTAGAATAGGTTCTTCGTTAACTAAAGAAAGAAGCATGCCTTCTTTTAAATTGCCTTTAACACCTAGTTCAACATCAGCAGTGAAAAGTGAACATGGCTCAGAAAATCTCTTAAAAGTGATGAGTATATTGGTAATTATCCTAGGGATGGTAGTATATCTTTTAAGGATAACATCTACGGGTGTATCTACTTTACCATTCATTCTTTCTTTAGTGATATTTGTCTTGGCGGGGTATGGCATTGCCCAGAAAGTAGACGTTGATCGCGTCTTAATCTTGATGCCCATGCTGGCGTTTGCTATATGGTATTTTTATTTCCAAGGAAGCTTTGATCCTGGATTTCTGGCAGTTTTTCTGCCGATCATGATCGGTTTACTTACACTTCCTTTACTGATAACTAAAGGACAAAGCTTTTCTGCAGAAGCTTATGGTTTTTTACCAGTATTATTCCTATTTTTAGACATTGGTTTGATCCCTTGGCTGATAGAGAATTTTCAACTATCCATAACTCCTTTAATGCAGGCTCTAGTATTATATATGCCCTGGTGGGTGTTGTTTGGTGTGTATTTGTTGCCGACACCGGAATCTACTTTTGGAGCATTTACGGTAAGTATAGTTAAGGTTTTAGGTATGTTGTATATTATCTTGATATTGATAATCCCGGCAGTGCCTAATTTAGGGTATGGTGATTCTTTATCTACTCCGGAAGCGGGAGAGTTAGAACAGGCGCAAGCAAATATTCGCGAACAATTGCCAAAATCAGAAAATCCTTTTGTATCTAACTTGTATTGTATTTTTGTTAAAGGAGAATATTCTAATGTCCAAGGATGCGTGGAGCAACGAAAGATCGATACGGAAATAGAATATACCTGTAAGGAAATCAAAGGCTACCAAACTGCCGAGGATATCAATAACTGTACTACAGAAGAACGAAAAAAAAGGCAGGAGGAAGCCTTACAAGCTAAGGGAACAGTAGACGCTTCTATCACCAAACCAACATCAGTAAAAATTGTTCCGCAAAAAGAATCTTTTCCAGTTGTATCCTATGAAAATGCTAACCTTCCCTTCCCATTTGAACTGCAGATAGAAAATCCGCGCAAGCAGAAGATCAATCTAGTAGTTTTTTGTAATTTTGAGAAACAAGAAGTACAAGAAAAAGAAGTGTTTGAAGGGACTATCGGGGGGATGGAATCAGATGGTCTCTCGTTTGCTGATGAATCTTATTCTAATCAATTTCTCTGCTATCCTCCTGCAGATAAGAAGCTAAAAGGAACGTACCGGATGCAATTTGGCGCAAATATGAAAGGTATGGTGACTAGTTCACGGCTACAGCGCGCTTTTGTAGGGGATATTAGCATAGAAGCAAAAAAGAAACTGCAATCAGAAGAGATCAGTAAGGTTATCAGAATTAAAGAAGCACAAGTGCCTCGGGAATTTGCCGGAATCTATTTTGACTTAGGGCATGCTGCCGGAGATCCAGTAATTGAAAACAAGAAATATGAGAATAATAATTATCGACCTATATTTATACGCTCGAATGTTCAGAATATAGGTGGAGGAAAAATATTAAAAGTAAATAGTTACAGCATTGACCTGCCAGGATTTTCTGTTGATGAAAACCATGCAGTTCCTGGTATCGGTTGTTTAGAAGGAAGTGTTGAAAATACAGAACTCTATCCTAGGGATATACCTTTAGCTGTATGTCAAGTAACTGATTATCCTGTAGAATTGAAGAATCCAGAAGGGTATTTAGCTTGGATACCAAAAGAATTTGAAGCAACTTTAAATTACGACTATCAAGTTATCGCTAGGGAAAGCGTGACTATCAAGAGCGCTCAGCCAGTTGCAGTGGAGGCAAGTCAATGAAAGAAAAAATAATGCCTTTTTACCTTTTAATTTTGTTATTAATAACACTTACTTTATCTCTTTTCGGATGTGATTCTGCTGAGCCTAGTCTTTCCACCAATTATAAATCAGGAGTAAAGGAATTACAGTTAAAATTGCTGCCTAATGCTCCTCCTGAGAAAATATATCCTAATTCTGATTTTAAGCTAATCGTAGAAGCAGATAACCAAGCAGGGTATGATCTTCGTGAAGGAAAATTAATCATCGTCGGTAGTTTTGACCGCTATTTTGAATTTCCGGAGCTAACTAAAGAATTAAGCGGAACGGAAGAAGCAGGAGTACTAAAGGGCAGGAGCTTAACCATTCCATCTGGAGAAAAAGTGTTTATCGAATTTGATGGCAGGGCAAATAATCTTTACCTCAATGCAGAAAAGCAGGATTTCAATTACTTTCTAAGAGCAGATTACAAATCTATGATGGATTTTTCTGATACGGTTTGTATCAATCCTAACTTATATGCGGTGTATGATTCAGGATGCAAAGTAGAAGAAAAAAAATCTTATTCAGGGCAAGGGGCACCGTTAAGCATAACTTCTATGGAAGAAATAACTACTCCTGGGCCGGCGTCTAGAGTTGAATTTAGACTTGATATAAAGAATAGGGGTAAAGGTACCATTAATTCAGTAGAATTAATCTCAGCAAGGCTTGGTGGAAAAGATTTAGTTTGTGAATTTGTAGGAAATAATAAACCTATCGCAGAAGAGGAAGATAGTCTGGGCAGAAAGATTGTTTTTGGTGAAAAGAATAATCGACAGGAAGCGGTGTTGATATGCAAAACTATTTTAGAAGACACTTCTTCTTACATGACCACGCTAGTATTAGAATTTAATTATGAGTATACCTTGAAGCAACAGAACAGTTTGCGGTTAGTAAGATAAATAATATGTTTAACTCTACGAGAGAAAATGAATATTCGGATATGTTCCGGTAGATACATAAGCAAAGTTAACTTTTAAGCCAGGTAATTGCCAGAGCTCGCAAGCGATGGCTCGCTCATTCGCCTGATGACTTTACTTCACAATGCTGAACAATTACACCTATTTTCCATTGAGCAGAATGTTATGAAGACTTTTTTCAACGTATTCAAGGGCATCCTGCGTCTTGTTAAATCGATAGCGTTCTTTAACTAAATGGGTAAATTCTTTATTTTTTAGCAATGTTTTCTGCACGACCTTATTCATACTGGAAATCAGCACTGTGCTATTACTCTTTTTTCTTTCCTTAATGAAATCGTTAAGACGCACAATGGCTGTACTATCAATAAAAGGGACGTAACGCATTCTTAGGATAATTACTGGCTTTTTGACGTCCATATGTTCGGTAAGTTTCTTGTCAAATATATTCATCGCTCCGAAAAAGAATGGTCCATAAATAGTGTAAACAGCAACAATATCTTTAAGCTTGGGATTATTGTTAACAATATTATTGATTCCTTCGTTAGCTTCATAATCTTTCATCGAAGTTATGTTCATCATGCTTGTCAGCTTAATAAATAGCAAGAATATGGAGAAGACCATGCCTATTTCTACCGCGATAACTAGATCAGTAAATACGGTGAAGCCAAAAGTAGCGAGGAGTACAATCGTTTCAGACCTGCTAATTTTCATTATTGTTCTAAACTCATGGACATTAATCATCCGCGCAGCCACTACCATTAACACTCCGGCTAAAAATGCTTTAGGAATATATTGGGCTATTGAAGAAAAGAATAGTAAAATGAGCAGTAAGATCAAGGCGTGGATTACTCCTGCCCATCGTGTCTTAGCCCCTTCACGGATATTGACGGCACTGCGCGCTATAGCGGCGGTACTTGGTATTGCACCAAAAAAAGGTAATACTATATTTGCAATACCCTGGCTGATCAATTCTTTATTACTATTATGCTTGGTGTTGGTCATTCCATCGCAAACAACGGCGCAGAGGAGTGATTCTATAGTTCCAAGCAAGGCTATAGTAAAAGCGGATGGTAATACTCTTTCTAAAAGATCAAAACTAAATGCTGGCAGGCTGATCTGAGGCAGACCTGGAGGGATATTTCCTACTTGGGGGATAGATAACCTTAGTATCATTACTGCAGCAGTAGAAAGAATCAATGGAATAATAGAAGATGGAACATTGTGAAGATACTTAAATCGTGATAACAATCTAGGAAGAAATAGAAGACAGCAAGCTGTAAAAATAGTTATGAAAATAGCAACAATATTTATTGAAGAAAGTGATCTTATTATTTCTAATATTGTTTCCCAAACATGTTCTTTAGATACGATGGAAAATCCTAGAGCATTTCCTATCTGGCCAATAAATATTATTGCCCCTATTCCGGCAGTAAATCCAGAGATAACTGGTAATGGGATATATTTTACAAATTGGCCAAGTTTAATTAAGCCAAAAATAATCTGAAATATTCCTGCTAAAAAGCCAGCTAGAAGTAAACCTTCAATTCCGTAACGGCTGACGGCGGAAAGAATAATGACCGTCATGGCGCCGGTTGGCCCGGTGATTGAATAGATAGATCCGCCAAATAATGAGCCGAGGATACCTGCAACTATCGCAGTGTATAATCCCATAATAGCCGGCACGCCGGAAGCTATAGCGAAAGCGATCGCTAAAGGAAGCGCAACAATAGCGGTGATAAATCCTGCCTTTAGATCAGAAAGAAAGGATTGTTTAAAATAATCATTAACGTTACTGATTAAATTAGAGAGGTTCATGAAGGGCTTGTTCTGAAAAGAAGTTCTATTTAAGCCTTGCGAAAGGTCATGGTGTATTGCTTAATTTTAATTTAAGAATTTTAACTTAAGAGTTTTAACTTAAGATTAAACATTGTGGATATTATAAATTGATTACCTAGTGACATTGTTAGAATAAAAATTAATTATCATAATTAATAATAATACTAATCATGATACTTCTAATAATACTCACTTACTCTTCCCGGTAGCTTCCATCAGCTTCTTTTCGTCAAATCCAACTATTATTTTCCCATCAATATCTATAACTGGCAGGGAGAGCTGCCCAGACTTTTCTAAAACTGCATCACGATCTTCCTCATTTTCAATCAAATCATGCTCTTCATATGGCAACTTTCTCTTTTTTAGCCATTCTTTTAGTTTTTTGCAAAAAGGGCAGGTAGGGGTAATATATATTTTTATATTCATAATTTCTCTCCAGTTAAGCTTGTCTTGTTTAAGTTTTCCTTTGTTAAAGTTTAATCTTTACTAATATTTAGCATAAAATTGTGTAAAAGATAGGTTTATATATAATTTTTCCTTTTTTAGAACTATGATCACGGAAAAGAGGTGGATTATACTTAATATCGGGCTGGGATTTATAGCTGTGTTATTATTATTAGCCTTTCTAGAAGTAAAGCTTCCTTCAGTAGGGAAAGTAAGTTATTTTTTAGATCCTGATAAACCTTTATGTGTTGTTGACTGGAAAGGTGAATTAGCACAATGGAATGAATTAGATGCCTGTTGTTTGGAAGCAAGAAATCAGTTGGATTGTACTACGGAAAAAGCTATTTTCCAAGGAGAAAGATTACAGAAGGTATGTCAAACCGGAAATGGCGAGGTTCTGAAGTATCGGTTAAACACTAAAGCTTACAACTATTGTAAAATGCAGGTGGTCTGGTGATAAAGAATTCTCATGCAATGGTAAAACAAGGACGCCGATCCAGCAGAGCGGGAGGAAAAGGAGTAGTTCATAAATCTATTTTTTTTACTCTTCTAGTGATAATCATGATTTTAGTAAGCATGAATGTAGCTAAAGCTAAAGGATGGCTGATTCCTGAACAGGAGAATATCAACATTGTTGCAAATACCATCACTTTAAATTCACTTACTTTAGAACAGAAGATTGCACAGATGATTGTTGTTGCAGGTGATAATTATAATCTAGAATCTTGGAAAAAGATGCAATTAGGAGGGGTACATCTATTTGCTCTTCAAGATGAACAGTTGTTTCTGGATGCTACCAAAAAAATTCAAGAAGGTCAGCAAATCCCTTTTTTCATAACCGTTGATTTAGAAGGATGCTTAAATCCGTTTGCAAACTATAAAACATTTCTCCCTACTTCAGAGGTATCGACATTAGGAGAGGCATTTGAGAAAGGAACAAATGAAGGCAGGTATCTGCAATCACTAGGCATTACACTCAACTTTGCGCCAGTGGTTGATTTAAGTGATAATATCTGGAAATGCCGGACTTTTCCCGGTGATAAATCTTCTGTTTCGGAGTTGGCAGAAGCGTATATCCTCGGTTTACAAAATCAAGGAGTCATTGCTACCGCTAAACATTATCCCGGTAAAACGTTAATAGGCAAAGATCCACATAAAAATCTGGTTACGGCAGTCATAACTTCAGAAGATATTTATCCCTATGATGAACTTGCGGATACTACTAAAGGAATTATGGTAAGCCATGTTATCGCATCGGGAGAGGTAGATTCGGAAGGAAATCCTTCCGTCGTTTCAGAAAAAATAATTGCTGGATTAAAACAGAAATATAAGGGTTTAGTGATCAGCGATGAAATCAATATGCTGGGATTAAAAGATTTCTATCCTCATGTAGATGAGATGTATATAGCCGTATTTAAGGCAGGAAATGATTTAATCCTTAATTTTAATGACGACCCTAATGAAATATATCGGATGATCCAAATTGTAACGAAATCTGTTGAACAGGGAACTATTTCTGAAGAGCAGATAGATGCTTCGGTTAAACGCATCTTGGAAGCAAAAGGTTTTATTGTACATTAGTTGTTATCTTGGTACGTATTTAGTTAGATGGCCAACTAAATACATACGTCTTTCAAATAGATTTAAATATTCTAATATCTTTCTAGTTATTGATGGATGTTCAGACCATAGCTCAGCAGAAGGAATTTCTCTTTGTTTTACTTATAATTAGCAGCCTTTTTATAATCTCTTGCGCTACTGAAATAGAAGATGCAAAGAAGGATGTTATTGTTGCTGATGAGCAATTACCTGTAGAAGAGCAAGCAGTTCCGGTGAATCAAGTAGTTTCAGAAAGAGTATCATTACCTCCGGAATTCCAAGAATTGATGAAAAAAGGCAAGAATGTTAATAATTATAGATATCTTTTCTCGTCAAGAATAAAAGATCGCTTTGGGAATTATATAGATAATACTTATGATATCTCTATTAAAGAAGATAAGACTAAGAAGACCTATCTCTCTCCAATAAAATTGAGTGATAATAGTTATTACGATACTATTTACTTAAATTTAGCTGATGGTACGGCAAAAGCAGTGTGCGCTGATATCGGGAAAGTATTATGCAAGGGATTGGAAAGTGAAGTATTTGATCTAGCGTATAGTGAAGAAAAGCTTGATTACACTCCTAAAAGTCTTTTAGATATTATTCCTTCTACGATAAAGAAACAAGGGAAGGGAATGATAGAGAATAGGGAAGTACTGGTTTTTATTGATGAAACTCCTTTAACATTAGACAAATATTATGTAGATACTTACTCCGGGCTGGTTTTAAAATGGGAAAAATTTTCTATAATAGATGATGAGCAAGTATTAGAGGAGAGCCGTCAATTTAATAAAATATCCATAGGCACTGTGAAAAATTCTGAAGTGAGCTTATCTTAGTATAGCTTGAGCTTATCTTAGTATACCTATTAGAAATAGTATCTCTTTTCATAATAAGGATCCTATTTTTCTGATTAATCTTTTATCTTTATGATAATAAGTCTCTCCTACCTGTTCAATTTCAAAACTAAAGCAGAATCTTTATAAATAACCCTCTAATTTAGCAGAGAACAATGGCTAAAGAAGAGCAACAACAACCAAAAGAAAGCAGAATTAAGATTAAAAAGAAAGCTTGGTATAAAATTATCTCTCCGAATATCTTTGGAATGAAAGAAATGGGAGAAAGCTATCTTACCAGCGCGGAAAGCGCTATGGGTAGAACTATGGATATCAGCCTGAAAGAGCTTACTGGCAATGTCAAAGATCAAAATGCAAATGTTAGTTTTAAGGTAGCTAGCGTACAAAATAACCGCTTGATGACCGAAGTTATTGGGTATTCTCTTTCCACATCGTTTATTCGCAGAATTGTTAAACCAAATGTAAATAGGGTAGATAATTACTTTGTTCTCCTCAGCAAGGATGGGAAAAAAGTAGTCATCAAAACATTAATGATTACCCTGCACAAAGTAAAACGCTCCATCAGGACAAATTTAGGAAAGCAGCTGCAAGAGTCCTTACGTGAAGAATTAGGAAAATCCGACTTTAATACTTTTATAAATAATATTGTTTATCATAAAGTACAGCAGCCATTAAAGAAAAAGTTAAGTAAAATTTATCCTTTAAGGGAATTGGCAGTCAGAACCTTATTTTTAGCAAAGGAAAATACCGGGAAGGCAGAAACGCCTAAAGCAATTTTACCTGAACAAAATGCGGAGATCCCTGCAGAAGTTTCTGAAGATTCTGTGGAATTTGCTGTAGAGGAGAATACTGAAGCTGTTGCTGAATAAGAGCTTTGCTGAATAAGTATCTATCAATTTTCATATAACTGTTGGTACAAGAATATGATTGGTGTCATATTCTTTGTATAAAATTCGCGAATTAATGTTCCAATTCTAGCGAATTTTAGTATATTTTATGAAATATCTATGAAATTTTTAGCTTTTGTTGATACGCATCAGGATAAAAAAGTTCTTAAGAAGTTATACGATAGAGCTGGTAAACCGGATATAGATTTTTTAGTTTGCGGTGGCGACTTATCTATTTTTGGAAGGGGATTACGGGAATCTTTAGATCTCCTTAATTCATTAGGTAAAAAAGTGTATTTTATCCCAGGAAATCATGAAGAAAATCTTCCGAAATTACCTGAATTAATATCTAGTTTCTCTAATATTGTTGATCTACATGGAAAGGCATTTGAGATCGGAAATTATATTTTTTGCGGGTATGGCGGTAATGGGTTTTCTAAACAAGACGCAACATTTAGGACACTAGCTCGTCGATGGTACGGCCAATTTAAAGGGAAAAAAATGGTTCTGGTTCTGCATGGTCCGCCGGAAGGGACAAAAGTCGATCTCTTAGACCATAAATTTATGGGAAACTATGATTACCGTATGTTTATCGAGCGTATTGAACCGAAAATAGTCCTTTGCGGACATTTTCATGAGACTGCCGGGGTAATAGATACTATTGGCAAGACTAAAGTAGTAAATCCCGGGTGGGAAGGAATGGTTATAGAATTAAACTAGTGATCTCTTGCTAATGTTTTTAACACTTTTTTTCTAGAATATTTTTTAAATAGGAACCTATCTACGACATCAATGGGGTTAAGATTTCTACAAAAAATAAATTTCTTTAAGAGAATAATATATTATGGAGCTAATCCCAGGTCTAAAGAAATGGTTGAGAGAATTGAGCCATTTTTAAGTAAGTCTGATCGAATGATTGATATAGGTTCAGGAACTTGCCATACCTGTGAAGTTTTATTAGGGAAAGGCTATAATGTTATACCATTGGACGTGGAAAATCTGAGCTGTGTAGATAATATTTTGCCAATCATTTATGATGGACAGAAAATTCCTTTTGATAATGATGAATTTGACAAATCACTGATCTTAACGGTATTACACCATACTAAAGAGCCAACAAAAATACTGCAAGAGGCAATAAGAGTTTCAAAACGCATCATCCTTATTGAAGACATCTATTCAAATCGATTTCAAAAATACACTACTTATTTTTTCGATAGTCTTCTCAACTTTCAATTCATTGGCCATCCACATACAAATAAGTCTGATCAGGAATGGAAAGAAACATTTAAAGAACTTCAATTAAAACTGATAGATGCAAGATATAAATATTCTTTTTTATTTTTTAGGCATGCAACATATTATCTCCAAAAATAAAGAGAATTATTATAATAAATTTTGCTTTGGAGTCATTATTAATATTTTAATCACACTACATCCATGAACACTTTATTCACTTTGACAGCCAGGCCTTTCTCTTTAGTATTAATCTCTACTGCGGACATGAGAGCTTCACCAATGGCCACTAATTCACCTTTCAGCGTTAAAATAGCTACATCCTCTCCCTTCCGAAAGTTTTCTAATTTACTAATTCCCGGGACGCCTAAATCACGACCATGAGTAAGGCTTTTGACCGTAGTATCAATAACCCAACATTTTGGTAGATACCTTAAAACATTCTCTATCGGCTGTAAGCAATGAGCTAGGAATTTAAGGTTGTTTTCTTCGGTATAGAATTTTAAAGCATCCTGCAGGTCATTTAGCGTGACTAGCCTATCTTCTTCAGTAAACGGGCCAGCTTGAGTTCTTCTTAGCTCGGCCATATGGGCTCCTGTTCCTAAAGCTTGTCCAAGATCATGGCACAGCTTTCTGATATATGTTCCTGCCTGGCACTTAACACGAAATAAAACTTCTCTTTCCTTCATTTCAATAATATGCACTTCATAAATTTCCCTAACACGCTCAACCCGCTTTACAGCGCTTTTAATTGGTGGGAGCTGTTTTATCTTTCCGGTAAATTGCTGAAAAGTTTCTTTAATTTTTTCAGGTGTTACATCTTTATGCAAGTGCATCAAGCAGACATACTCTTTCGGAGCTGTTAACAGAAACTGAGTTATTCGGGAAGCTTTACCTAAAGCAACCGGCTGAACACCAGTAACCTGCGGGTCTAAGGTTCCAGAATGTCCTGCTTTACTAATCTTTAATATTTTCTTGACGTAATCTGATACCTGATGTGACGTTGGCCCTTTTGGCTTGTCTATATTGATGATACCATAATTCATCAACTCTTGGAGAGTGCGTTCTTCGGGAGCCTTTCCCAATTCTCCGGTTGATTCTTTTTTATAGAATATTAGCTTGTTTGTATTAAGTTTAGTTCCAGAACTAAGTGTAGTGGTGGCTGCGATAACTGTTTTTTCTGACATAATAAGCACAATAACGCCTCTTATAAAGGAATGCGTTAGTTAGTGTAACAATAAAATTTTGCTAAAGCAAAATGAAAATTAACAAAATTTTAAGTTGTAAATAAAGGTTTGATGCTTTATTTACAAAAATAAAGGCATTTCTTATATTAATCTTTGCCTAAAATTATATCAATAATCGCAATGATTAATATTTTAAAGTTTTATCTTGTTTTCTTTGATAATTTAGAATGGTTGAGACAGTTGCTTTACAGTTTAATACGTAGTGAATTCATCATTTTTCTAAAAATTCTTCTCTGGTAATGCCTAAATCTTTTTTTATGATTTTGTTCAGAAGTCCTGGACCTATCTCTTCGCCAGAGTGATGCGGGATGGTTGT